>JANXQL010000116.1 GCA_025356815.1 Pseudomonadota bacterium | reverse complement strand
CGCGGCCTCGAGCGGGTCGGACGGGGCGCTGGCTGAGGTGCCGCCCGGATAGCGCCGTTCGGCTCAGCCTGTGATGGCCGGTGCGGCCTCAGCGGCGATCTTCAGGCGCCGCAGGCCGCGTTCGTAGTCCGGTCCGATCATCCGGTCCATGAACAGCCCGAAGTACCGACCGGCGGGGCTGAAGCCGAGGTCGATCTCCAGCGTCCACACCACCCTCGTGCCTGATCCTGAGGGCGTCAGCAGGAACGCGGCCTGCGCCGGACCCTGCGAACCGAAATCCAGCGCCGTGCCGACGCGCTGCCAGGCGACCGACTCGGTGATTGATTCGCTGCCGGTGCCGACCTTGTCGTTGCCGCTCCAGGTCATGTGCGCGCCGACGCCGCTCTCCGGTCCGTCGATCGTCACCTTCATGGCTGGATCAAGCATGCTCCACGGCGACCACTCGTTGAAGCGGTGCAGGGAGTTCACCAGCGGGAACACCACGGCGGGTGGCCGCTCCACCAGGATCTCGCGCTCGACGTGCACGTGCCGCGGCAGCAGGTAGGCGCCGGCGATCAGCGCCGCCGCGAGGCCGAACAGCCCGCTCAGGATCTTTCGCAACATGGGCGCTCCTTAAGTGATTGCCGCGGGATACGGGCGGGCTCGTTCGACCGGGTCGCCCGCCATATCAGCCCTCGCGCGGCCCGCTTCGGCGCAGCAGCGACAGCGCGAGCACGGCGGAGGCCACCATCAGGAACAGGCTGACCGCGTTGAGCACGGGCGTTGCGCCCTCGCGCATGCGGCCGTACATCATGATGGTCAGCGGCGAATCCGCGCCCACCAGCATCAGGGTCGTGTTGAAGTTCTCGAACGACATCAGGAACGCGATTGCCGCCGAGCCGATCAGCGCTGGTCGCAGGTAGGGCAGGGTGACCGTCCACAGCACGGCCGGGCGCGAGGCACCGAGGTTGTAGGCGGCCTCCTCGAGCGTGCGGTCAAAGCGCTTGAGCCGGGCGCTGATGGTCAGCGTCGCAATCGCGGCGATGTAGGAAAACTGGCCGAGCACGACCAGCGGCAGGCCGGGCCGCAGGAAGTCGAGTTCGAGCCCGAACGTGTCGTTGAGCACGTCGGCGACGCGGCTGGCGAAGGCGAGGATCGAGATGCCGAGGATCACGCCTGGAATGACCAGTGGCGCGAGCATCATCACCGACAACGCCTGCTTGCCCCAGAACCGGCCGCGTTCCATCAGGAACGCGTTGGTCGTGCCGATCACGACCGACAGCAGCGTGACCGCGCACGCCACCTCGAAGCTCGTCCAGATGCTGCCGAGCAGTTCCTCGTCGCCGAACAGCCCGGTGCGGGCCTTCGCCTCGTTGCCGAGGAACCAGTCGAGCGTGAACCCGTGCCAGGGCGGGGCGGGGTAGGCCGCGTCGTTGAAGGCGAATACCGCCACCGTGATCAGCGGTAGGAACAGGAACACGAGGAACGCGACCAGGTACAGCGCGGTACCCGCGCGCAGCCAGGCCGGGCGGGGCAGCGAGGGGATCATGTGCGGCGCATCACGTCGGAGAACCGCTGGCCGCTGAGCTTGAGTCCCAGCCAGACCATCGAGGTCGACAGCGCCAGCAGCAGGAAGCCGAACGCCGCGCCCTGTTCCCAGTTGAAACGGGTGATGAACTGCGTGTAGATCTGCTCGGTGAACCACTGCGAACTGGTACCGCCGAGCAGGGTCGGCGTGAGGTAGTTGCCGAGCGTGAGCATGAACACGACGATGCAGCCGGCGGTGATGCCGGGCAACGCGTGCGGTATCACGATCTGGCGCAGGATCGACAGACCGTTGCCACCGAGGTCATAGGCGGCCTCGATCAGCGAGTTGTCGAGGCTCTCCAGGCTGCTGACCAGCGGCACGACCATGAACAGCAGCGAGGTGTAGACCAGGCCCACGAGGATGGTCGCATCGTGGTACAGCAGCTCGACCGGCACAGCGGTAAGTCCCAGGTGCACGAGAATGCCGGGCAGCACGCCGGACTCGCGCAGCAGGATCATCCAGCCGAGCGTGCGCACCGTCTCGCTGACCCAAAAGGGGATCAGGCAGACGATGAACAGCAGCGTGCCGAGCCGGCCGCGGGCAAGTTTCGCGATGGTCCAGGCGACCGGGAACGCGATCAGCAGCGTCAGCACGGTCGAAATGACCGACATCACCGCCGTGCGTACGAAGATGTGCCAGTAGAGCGGCTCACCGAAGAACGTGCGGTACTGGGCGATGCTGGTGACGTACTGGCGCGGTGCGGTGCGCTCGCGGAACGACAGCAGCGCGAGATCCACGTGCGGCAGCACGATCAGTGCGAACAGCCACAGCAGGGCGGGCGCGAGCAGCAGCCCGACCATCAGGCGCCGCTGCCAGGCCGGGCCCGCCGTGTCATCCATGGGATCCCCCGGCAGGGAAGCAGGCCGCCCGTTCCGGGTCGAAGCTGAAGTGGATGCGCTCGCCGACCTTCAGGTCGGCATAGCGGCCGGTCTGCGGCAGCGCGATGCGGAACTCGAAGCGTGTCGCGCTCTCGCGCAGCAGAACCGCGGAGTTCGCGCCGTCGAACAGCAGGCTCTCGACCTCGCCGACGTGGGACGGTTGTCCGGGGGGCAACTCCGCGGGCGTGCGGCCGAGCGTCGCGGCTTCCGGCCGCACGAAGGCCTCGACCGGGGCGCCCGCGGCTACCGGTGCCGACGCGCGGGTGCGGATCACCCAGCCCTCCGGCGTGGTGACCTGCACCTCATTGCCGTCGACGGCGCTGGCACGCCCGGCGATGCGGTTGTTGGCGCCGACGAAGCCGGCCACGAACGGGGTTGCAGGCTCGTAGTAGAGCTGCTGCGGCGTGCCGAGCTGCTCGAAACGGCCGCGGTTCATGACGCCGACGTGGTCCGACAGCACCAGCGCTTCCGACTGGTCGTGGGTGATGTAGACGAAGGTCGTACCGAACGCCGCCTGCAGCTGCTTGAGCTCGATCTTCATGTGCTCCCGCAGTTTCAGGTCAAGTGCGCCGAGCGGCTCGTCCAGGAGCAGCAGGGTCGGCTCGAGCACGAGGCTCCTGGCAATCGCCACGCGTTGGCGCTGGCCGCCGGACAACTCGTCGACCTTCTTGCGGGCCGCGTTGCCCAGCCCCACCCGCTCGAGCATGGCCGCGGCCTTCTGCGTGCGCTCGGCGCGGCCGACGCCGCGCCGGGCAAGCCCGAAGGCGACGTTCTCGCCGACCGACATCATCGGGAACAGCGCCAGCTGCTGAAACACCATGTTGACGGGGCGACGGTTCGGCGCCACGCCGCCCATGCTGCGGCCGCCGATCAGGATGTCGCCCTCGTCCGGCTGGATGAAACCCGCGATCATCCGCAGCAGTGTCGTCTTGCCGCAGCCCGAGGGGCCGAGGATTGAGAAGAAGCTGCCGCGCGCCACGCTGAACGAGAGGGCGTCGACGGCGGTGTGGTCGGCGAAGCGCTTGACGGCGCTGACGACCTCGAGGTCGGGCGCAGCGACTGGGGTACTCAATTGGCGGCCTTGATGCGGTCGAGGATACGGCCCTCTATCTCCTCGAGGCCCGGCGGGATCGCCGGATACCACTTCACGTTCTTGAAGCCGTCGGGAAAGGAGGCGGCGAACTGCGCCTTGAACTTCGGGTCCATCAGCGCATCCGCGCCCTTGGAAGCGGTGAAATTGCCGATCGATTTCGCGATCCTGGCGGCGATCGCCGGGCGCATCGTGAAGTTGATCCAGGCGTAGGCGCCGGCCTCGTTCTTGCCGCGCGCAGGCAGCGCGTACGTGTCGAGCCAGGCGATCGCGCCGGATTTCGGGTTGATGAAGCGGATGTCCGGGTTTTCGGTGTTGAGATGCCACGCGCCGGAGTCCCACATCATCGCAGCGACGATCTCGCCGGAGCGCACGCCGTTTAGCAACTGGTCCTTGTTGTCGTAGAAGAACCGGAAGTTGGGCTTGCAGGCGATCAGGGTCCTGCCGACGCTCTCCATCAGCGCGGTGTAGGCCTTGGTGTCGCCATACAGCGCGAACGGATCCTTGCCGGAGGCGAGCGCGAACGCCATCAGAGTCGGGCGCTTCAGGCGCACTGCCGTCTTGCCCTTCAACTCTGGCTTGCACAGATCCGTGTAGTCGGCGATCTGCGCCTTCTTGCTGTTGACGACTAGGGCCTCGGCGCCCCACACGTACGGCAGCGCATACAGCTTGCCGTCGATCGAGGCGTTCTTCTTCACGGTCGCAAGCAGGTCTGGCATGAACTGCTCCACCCTGACCTTGGACAGGTCGATCGGCCGGTAGATCCGAAACTCCTGCTGGGCGCCGAGGATGCGGTCCTGCGACGGCTGGGCGAGGTCGAAGCCGGCGCCGCCAGTGGCGCGCAGCTTGGAGATCATCTCCTCGTTGTTGGACAGCGTGACCTCGACCTGGATCCCGGTCTCCTGCTTGAACTGTGCGATCACCTCGGCCGGGACATAGTCGGCCCAGCTGATGATGCGCAGCTTCCTCGCATCGTCGGCGCGGGCAGCGCCTGCGAGCAAGGCGGCGGTGGCCAGGAGGAACGGGAGGACGAGCTTCATGCGGGACTCCTTCGCGGCCGACGGGGACGCCGGGTGCGGCGGTGACGGCAAGCTAGGTTACCGGGAGAGTGCCGGGCCGTCACTCCGCACCGCGGCAGGGATCAGCAGGGCATCGTCGCCACCGAGGTGTCCCTGCCGGAAGCGGATCGCCGTGACCGCGGCGCCGACGAGGCCGGTGGCGAGGAAGATTGCCGCCAGGAGCGGGTTGTACCAGACGATCGCCGCCATCGACAGCAGCGCGAGGACGAGCGCCACCAGCGGCAACAGGGGGTAGGCGGGGGTGCGGAATGGCCGCTCCAGGGCGGGCTCGCGGCGGCGCAGCCGGAACAGGCTCAACAGGCTCATGACGTACATGACGATCGCCGAGCGCCGAGATTGTCACGATGCTCGCGGTCAGCGGTTGACCGGCGATGGTCACGACCTGGTCTGAGTAGATCGCGCCGATCCCGACCACGCCGCCGGCGAGGATCGCAAGGTGGGGGGTTCGCAGCCGCGGATGCACGCGGGCGAGGATCCGCGGCAGGAAGCCGGCTCGGGCGAGTGCGTAGATCTGGCGCGAGTAGCCCATGATGATCCCGTGGAACGAGGCGATCAGGCCCAGCAGCCCGATCCACACCAACAGGTGCAGCCAGCCGCTCTGCGCACCGACGACGATCTTCATCGCTTGTGGCAGCGGGTCGTTGATGTCGGCGAGGCGGCGCCAGTCACCGACGCCGCCGGCAAAGATCATCGTGCCGAAGGCGAGCGCGACCAGCGTCAGGATGCCGCCGATGTAGGCGCGCGGGATCGTCCTTTTGGGCTCGCGCGCCTCCTCGGCGGCCATCGCCGCGCCCTCGATCGCGAGAAAGAACCAGATCGCGAACGGGATCGCAGCGAAGATGCCGGTCAGCGACGCAGCCGACGGCGTGGCGGCGCCGGACCAGCCGTGCGCAGCGAAGGCCGACCAGCTGAAGCCGCCGTAGACCACGCCCATGAACACCAGCAGCTCCGCGATGGCAAGCACCGTCACCACCAGCTCGAAGGTCGCGGCGATGGTCACGCCGGCGATGTTCAGCGCCATGAACACGAGGTAGGCGCCGACTGCCGCGGTGCGCGCGGGCAGCGCGGCGAACTGCACGTTGAGGTAGGCGCCGATCGCCAGTGCAATCGCGGGCGGCGCGAACACGAACTCCACCAGCGTCGCGAAGCCGGCGACGTAGCCTCCCACCGGCCCGAAGGCGCGATAGCTGTAGGCGAACGGACCGCCGGCGTGCGGGATCGCGGTGGTCAGTTCCGTGTAGCTGAAGATGAACGTCGTGTACATCGCCGCGATGAACACGGTGGTGACCAGAAAGCCGAGCGTTCCGGCCTGCGCCCAGCCGTAGCTCCAGCCGAAGTACTCGCCCGAGATGACGAGCCCAACGGCGATCCCCCACAGGTGGATGCCGCCGAGCGTGCGCGCGAGCGCCGGCGCGTCCTCAGCCACGGCGACGGTGGCGCGGCAGCACTTCGGCGACGAGCCAGTTGTGGATCTCACGAAGCCGCAGCGCAGGCTCGGTCATCGCAGGTCCAAGGCCGTGCTTCCAGGCAAGCGCGGCGTTCGAGGGGGCGGCCTGCAGCCGGCGCAGGTCGCCGGCAAACACCGCGAGTGCGGCCTCGTCGCTGAACAGGCCTTCCTCCACCAGCCGCGAGCCGTAGCGCTCGGCGGCCGCGGCGATGTCCAGATAGTCGTACTCGGGGTGGTACTGGACCCCCCAGACCGTGCTGCGCAGGCAGCTGAACGTCGCCGCCTGCAGGCTGACCTCGTTGCTGGCGAGCACGGTCGCGCCGCTGGGCAGCGCGCTGACCTCGTCCAGGTGGATGGTCGGGGCCTCGAACACCGTCGGCTTGCCTGCGTACATCGGGTGGACCCGCCCGGCCTCGGTGAGCAGCAGCCGGCGCGCGAAGCCGAACTCGCGGCCGCGCGGGTTGCGGCTGACCGTGCCACCGGCCGCGGTCACCGCGACCTGCAGGCCCCAGCAGCTGCCGAAGAACGGTACGCCCGCCGCGAACACCGCCCGCGCGGCCTCGATCTGGCGCTCCACCGGCGCGCCGCCGTGGTAGATATTGAGCGCCGAGCCGGTCATCGTCGCGCCGTCGTAGTCTTCGAGCGCGACGCCCCGCGGCAGCGGCGCGGGGCCGTCGGCCGGGCGGATCACGTCGCAGGCGATCCCGGGCAGCAGCTCGCCGAGCACGCGCGCGTAGCCGCTACCGGAGTCGTAGCCCAGCGCCGCCTGCTGGCGGGCGCGGATCTCGGCGAGGTTGCCGTCGATGACCAGCAGGCGCGCGGCCGCCATCGGTTCAGGCCGCCGCCGGCATCTGGCCCACCACGGCACCGCGGAACACGCGCTCCAGCGCTGCGGCATCCACCGGGATCGGATTGCCGCCCGCCGACGGGTCGAGCGCGGCCTCGGCGCCGATCACGTGCGCCCGGTCGATGCTGACGCCGATCTCGGCCAGCGTGTGCGGAATGCCGAGCTCACGCCGCAGGTCCAGCACCCAGGCAAACAGCGCCTCGTAGCCGGGGTTCGGCAGGCCGAGCACGCGCGCGATCAGCGTGCACTTGGCTTCGATCGCATGGCGGTTATAGGCCATCACGTACGGCAGCAGCACGGCATTGGTCAGGCCGTGGTGCGTGTCGAACCACGACCCCACGGGGTGGGCGATCGCGTGCACGCCGCCCAGGCCCTTCTGGAACGCGGTGGCGCCCATCGCTGCCGCCGCCAGCATCTGCGCGCGGGCCTCCAGGTCCGTGCCGTGCGCGCAGGCGCGCGGCAGGTAGGTGGCGATCAGGCGCATGCCCTCGAGCGCGATGCCGTCGGCGAGCGGGTGGAAGCCCGGTGCGCAGAACGCCTCGAAGCAGTGCACGAACGCGTCGATCCCGGTCGCCGCGGTGATGGCGCGTGGCAGTCCCACGGTCAGCTCGGGATCGAGGATCACGACCTGCGGCAGCATCTTCGGATGGAAGATGATCTTCTTCTGGTGGGTCGTGGCGTTGAGGATCACGCCGGCGCGGCCAACCTCGGAGCCCGTGCCTGCCGTGGTCGGGATCGCAACGATCGGGGCGATGCCCGCGGGATCGGCGCGCGTCCACCAGTCACCGATGTCCTCGAAGTCCCACAGCGGCCTGCTTTGACCTGCCATGAACGCGACCACCTTGCCCGTGTCGAGCGCGGCGCCGCCGCCGATCGCGACGACGCCGTCGTGGCGGCCGGAGTGATACGCGGCAAGACCCTCCTCGACGTGGCTGCTGGACGGGTTGCCCTTGACGGCGCCGTACAGGCCGCCGCCGACGAGGGCGCGGGCGGCGGCGATCATCGGGTGGCTCACGAGACCCGCGTCGGTGACGATCAGCGGGTTGCGGATGCCGGCCCGCTGGCACGCCGCCGGCAGCTCCGCGAGGCGGCCGGGACCGGCCCAGATGGTGGTCGGATAGTTCCAGTTGCCCTTGATCACCGACGTCATAGCTTGATCCTGAAGTGGAAGGACTTGGGACGGGTCAGTTGTTCAAAGCCGACGCTCGAGAGCGTGCAGCCCCGACCGGAGTGCTTCACGCCCGTCCACGCGAGCGCGGGATCAAGATAGTCGCAGCGATTGAGGAACACGGTGCCGGTCTCCAGCTCGTCGCCGAGCGCACCTGCGCGCTCGGCGTCGGCGGTGAACACCGCTGCGGTCAGGCCGAAGGCGCTGTCGTTCATCAGCCGCACGGCCTCCTCGTCCGAGCGCACGCGCATGATGCCGACGGCGGGACCGAAGGTCTCCTCGCGCATGATCGCCATCGAATGATCGACGTCGACCAGCACCCGCGGTGCCATGTACGGCGTGCCGGCCCGGTCGGCCGCGAAGCGGGTGGTGTCGACCAACTGCCTGGCACCGTGGCGAATCGCATCCGCGACCTGCGCGCGGATCGCGTCGGCGGCGGCGGCGCGCACTACCGGACCGAGCGTCGTGTCGGGGTCCAGCGGCGAGCCGAGCCGGTAGTCCTGCGTCAGCGTGACGGCGGCCTCGACGAATGCGTCGTAGCGCGCATCCGCGACGTAGATGCGCTTGATGCCGCAGCACGACTGACCGGCATTGAAGAACGCGCCGTCGACCAGCGTCTCGACCGCATGCGCGAGGTTCGCGTCCGCACGAACGTATGCGGGGTCCTTGCCGCCGAGCTCGAGGCCGGCGGTGGCGAAGCCCCGCGCGGTCGCCGCGACGACGGCGCGGCCGCCTGCGACCGAGCCGGTGAAGCAGACGGTCGCGACCCGTCCGTCAGCCATCAGCCTGGATGCATCGGCGTGCGACAGGTGCAGGTACTGGAAGACGCCGGCCGGCAGTCCCGCGGCGGCGAACGCCTCCGCGAACCGCTCGGCGCACAGCGGCGTCTGGTGCGAATGCTTGAGCACGACCGCATTGCCGGCGATTAGCGCCGGGATCACCGCGTTGACGGCGGTCAGGTAGGGGTAGTTCCACGGCGCCACGACCGCGACGACGCCGAGCGGCACTCGCTTGACCTGACGGCTGAAGCCCGCCTTTTCGCCCGGTTGCATCGCGGCGAGCGCCGCCGGCGCGATCTGCAGCATGTAGCGGGCCCGTTCCTCGAAGCCGCGCACCTCGCCCGGCGCGTGGCGCACCGGGCGCCCCATCTGCCAGCTGATCTCCGGCGCGATCACGCTCCCTTGGGCGACGAAGGCGTCGACCGCGCGCGCGAGCAGCGCGATGCGCTCGGGCAGCGGCGTGCGCGCCCAGCCGCGCTGGGCCGCGACCGCGCCGCTGAGTGCCGCGTCGATCGCGGCGCCGTCGGCAAGCGGTCGCTCGACGAAGATTCGCCCGTCAACCGGGCTCGTGGTCTGTTGAATTGCGCTCATGTCGGTCCGTCAGATGATCTCGAAGTAGCGGGCGAGTTCCCAGTCGGTGATGGCCTTGCGAAACTCGCGTTCCTCGTGCTGGCGTGTCACCGCGTGATGCTCGACGAAAGCGTCGCCGAACAACTCGCGGCCGGCCTTCGAGGCGAGCAGGCGTTCGGCCGCCTCGTGCAGCGTCGACGGCAGCCGGCGCTTTTTTGGGTGCTCGCGGTCGTAGGAGTTGCCGCTGATCGGCGCGTCCGGCTCGATCCTGTGCTCGATGCCCCACAGGCCGGAGCCGATCGCGACGGCCAGCGCGAGGTACGGGTTGATGTCTGCCGCGGCGATACGGTACTCGACGCGCTGGCTGTGCGGTCCGCCCTTGATGACCCGCAGCGCGGTGGTGCGGTTCTCGACGCCCCAGGTCGCCGAGGTCGGCGCCCAGAAGCCCGGCACCAGGCGCGAGTAACTGTTGACGGTCGAGGCGACCATCGACAGCAGCTCCGGCATCAGCGACCTGGGGCGTCGAGAACCGCACCACCGCGCTGCGGGTCATCAAGGGCGGACCGCA
>JANXQL010000107.1 GCA_025356815.1 Pseudomonadota bacterium | reverse complement strand
GGAGCCGGCGGCGAAGCCGGCCCCGCCGGCGATGGAAGTCGTGACGCCGGTCGTCCCCGGCCCGCCTGCGGCGCCCACGCCACCCATGGTCGCCCCGAGCGGCGGCCGCGGCCGCCGGCCACGTCGTCCCGACGCCCCGCCTGTGGCCGCTACGGCGGCCCCGGGGGATGCCACGGCCCCGGCCGTGGCGGGCGAGGCGGCGGCCCCGCGCAAGCGGCGCCGCCGGCGTCGGGGTCGCGGGGGTGGGGCTGGGGCCTCTGGCGCAAACGGCCAGGGTCCGGCGACGACGCCCCCCGCCACTGGCGGGGGCCCGCTGGCACGCCTCGGCGCTGCCCTGCGCGGGCTCTGGCGGCGGATCCTCGGCTAGCGCAGCAGCTCGGCGATCGACTCGACACCGGTGAACGTACCGGTGTCGCGCGACGGCTGCCCCGAGTCCGGGCGCCGGATCGCGCGCAGCCAGACGATGCCGTGGTCGCGGGCGGCCTGCAGGACCGGCAGGCTGTCGTCGACGAACAAGGTGCGCGCCGGATCGTACGTCGCGGCCGCCTGTAGGCGTGGCCAGAACGCCGGATCTTCCTTCGGCACCCCGAACGGATGGGTCGAGTAGACCGCGTCGAGGTGCCCGACGAGGTCAACGTGCCGGTCCTTGATCGCCAGGGTCTCGGGATGCGCGTTCGTCACCAGCAGGGTGCGCTTCGCGCTCGCCTTCAGCCGCTTGAGGAAGGCCTCGGCGCCGGGGATCCACGCGACCTGCTCGCGTACGCCTTCCTTGAGCCTGCGGATGTCGAGCTCCAGCTCGCGACTCCAGTAGTCGATGCAGTACCAGTCAAGGCGGCCGCGCGCAGCGTCGAAGCGCGGCTGCAGCTGCACCAACGCAGCCTCGAGCGTCATGCCATGCAGCGCCGCCCAGATCGTCGGCACGTGCTGCTGCCAGAACCAGTTGTCGAAGCGCAGGTCCAGCAGCGTACCGTCCATGTCCAGCAGCACGGTATCGATCCGATCCCAGGGTAGTGGCGCGGCCGGCTGACTCACGCCGCTATGATATAACGGCCCATCCCCGGACCCCTTTCGAATGTCACCCGCCACACTACTGCCGTCACCTGTTCCGGCCACGCCCGCGCCGTATTGCCGCGCGCGCGCCGCCCCGAGCGGCTCGTGAACGACGGGCTGCTGCTCATCGCGCTCGCGGGCGGCGTGCTGGCGCTGATCTGGCGCGCGAACGTCGAGGCACGCGGGATCGCCAACGACGCGGCGCACGCCGCCTGCTCCGACGCCCGCCTGCAGCTGCTGGACGGCACCGTCGCGTTCAAGAGCTGGCGCCCGTCGCGCGGCGATGACGGTCGGCTCGCGATGCTGCGTACCTACGTGTTCGATTACAGCGACGACGGCGCGTCACGTCGCCAGGGCTTCGTGATCCTGCGCGGCCGGGACGTGGAGATTGTCGGGTTGGGGCCGACACTGGTACGGGACACCGTGCATTGAACGACGCGGTCGACCTGCACCTGCACTCCACCTGCTCGGACGGCGTGCTCGCGCCGGCCGCGCTGGTCGAACTGCTCGCCGCGAGCGGCGTGCGGCTGTTCGCGCTGACCGACCACGACACGGTCGCGGGCCAGGCGGAGGCGGCGCACGCTGCGCAGGCGAGCGGCCTGCGGTGCATCACCGGCACCGAGTTGTCGGCCAGCTGGCTCGGCCGCACCATCCACGTGGTCGGGCTCGGCTTCGATCCGGCCGCCGCCACGATCACCGCGGCGGTCGGCCTGCGGCACGAGCAGCGCCGCGAGCGGGCGCGTGCCATCGCGCTGCGGCTGGACCGGGCCGGGGCGCCCGGCAGCGCTGCGCTGGAGCGACTGGCCGGCGTCGACGTGCCGACCCGCACGCACTTCGCGCGGGCGCTGGCCGAGCTCGGCGCTGCGCGCGACGCGACCCAGGCGTTCGATCGCTGGCTCGGCCACGGCAAGCCCGGCCATGTGCCATCACAATGGCCGGCGCTCGAGGCGACCGTCGCCGCGATCGTCGACAGCGGCGGCACGGCGGTGCTGGCCCACCCGTTGCGCTACCGGCTGTCCTCCGGCCAGCGGCGTACGCTGGTGCGGGCCTTTGCAGAAGCCGGCGGGGGTGCGCTGGAGGTAGTCACCGGCGGCGTCGCCCCGCACCAGATCGAAACCGCACTCGGCCTTGCGCTGCGTGCCGGGCTGGCCGGCTCGGTGGGTTCGGACTGCCACGATCCCGCGCTGCCGTGGCATCGCCCCGGGCGATTGGCTAAGCTGCCCGAGGCAGTCGTACCGGTCTGGAACCGGTGGGCCGCGGCACCGACCCGAGCGCTCCAGGCATGACGGACGATACCGAAGACAAGGTCAACACCGAACTGCTGCTGCGGCTCGAGCGGCTGCGCAGCCTGCGAATCGAGCATCGCGACCTGGATGACGTAATCGCCCGCCTGCAGATGGACCTGCGCATCGACGAACTGCGGCTGAAGCGTCTCAAGAAGCGCAAGCTGATGCTCAAGGACCAGATCACGCGCCTCGAGAGCGGCCTGATCCCCGATCTCAACGCCTGACGCCCTCCCCGGGCACCCGAGCAGAATGGACACCCTGAGCGCAGCGCTGACCCAATTCGCCCACGACTGGCTGACCGGCGGCACGCTGGCCGGCGTCCTGCTCGCGGGCTTCGCGGCCCTCGTCGCGTGGCTGGCCTCGCGCGCCGTCGCCCGCTCCACCGCCGGCAGCCTGCGCGGCGACGCGGGGCTCATCCGCGAGGCGGCGATGATCGCCACGCCCTACCTGACGGCGCTCGCGGTACTCGCCGCGGGGCGCGCGGCACTGTCGGTGACGAAGCTCGACCCCCGATTCGCGAGCCTGCTGCTGCAGCTGTTCGGCGCGCTGGTGGCGATCCGCGGTGCGGCGTTCCTGGTGCGCCTGTCGGTCGGCCGCAACGGCCGACTGCGAGCCTGGGAAGTGCGCGCGACGATCTTCTTCTGGTTCTTCGTCGCGATGCACCTGCTCGGCTGGCTCGAGGCGGTGATCTTGTTCCTCGACTCGATCTCCGTCACCTCGACCAAGCACGGCGAGTCGGCGCTGACCCTGTGGTCAATCATCCGCTCGCTGTTCACGGTCACGGCGTTCGTCATCATCAGCGCCTGGGTCGGCCGCTCGCTCGAGCGCCACATCGCCGACATCAAGGGGCTGGCCCCCAACACGCGCATCGCGGTCGCCAAGTTCGCCTACGCGTTCCTGATCTGCTTCGGCGTGCTGCTGGGGCTGTCGGCGTCCGGACTCAACCTCGGTGCGCTGAGCATCTTCGGCGGCGCGCTCGGCCTCGGCCTCGGCTTCGGCCTGCAGGCCATCGCCGCGAATTTCGTCAGCGGTTTCGTGCTGCTGATGGACAAGTCGATCAAGCCCGGTGACGTGATCAGCTTCACCGGCAGCATCGGCACCAGCACAGAAGGCTTCGGCTGGGTGCAGGAACTGCGCGGCCGCTACGTCGTCGTGCGCGACCGCGACGGCGTCGAGACGCTGGTGCCGAACCAGAACCTGATCACCAACCAGGTCATCAACTGGAGCTACAGCGACAAGCGCGTGCGGCTGAAGCTGCCGGTACGAATCAGCTACGACGACGACCCGGAGCAGGCCATGGGCGTGCTGCTCGACGCCGCGATGTGCTCGCCGCGCATCCTGCGCGAGCCGGCGCCGGTTGCCCGCCTGATGGGCTTCCACGACTACGGCCTCGATCTGGAGCTGCGGTTCTGGATCGCCGACCCCGAGGCGGGCGTCAACAACGTCCGCTCCGACGTCAATCGCGCAATCTGGCGGCTGTTCAAGCAGCACGGGATCATGATCCCGCGCGCACAGCTGGACGTTCGCATGTACGACGCCGACGGGCGCATCGTCGGCAGCGGCGCCTTGCCCGCCCGCCTGCGCGAGCCAGGCGCGCCGCACGGCAGCACGCCGCCGGTCCCACACCACCCGCTCGGCGGCTAGAGATGGGCGTCGAGATCGCGCCCGGCCTCGTCGTCCCCGACGACGAGCTGGTGTACGACTACATCCGCGCCCCCGGACCGGGTGGCCAGAACGTCAACAAGGTCGCAAGCGCCGTGCAGCTGCGCTACAACGCCGGCGCCTCGGTGCTGCTGGACGAGTGGACGCGCACGCGGCTCGCGACGCTCGCGGGCCGGCGGCTGAACAAGGAAGGCTGGATCATCCTCACCGCCCACCGGCTGCGCACGCAGGAAGGCAACCGCCGCGATGCCGAGGGACGCCTCGCCGAGTTGATCCTGGCCGCGCGCGAGCGGCCCAAGCCCCGCCGGGCGACACGCCCGACCCGCGGCTCGAAGGAGCGGCGCCTCGAGGGCAAGAAGCAGCGCACGGCGGTCAAGGACCTGCGCCGGCCGCCGGGGATCGATTAGCGACGCTACAACCGCGTGGCGGGTGGCGGCGCTACGGTCGGCGGCGCCGGTATCGATCCGCCGCGCGTGTGGTCCTTCAGGTAGACATCCCACAGCTTCGCCACCGCGAGCACCTCCTCGCCGCAGCGCGACAGTCGCTCCGACGGTACGAGGCCGCGCTCGCGCGCCGCGGCGTGGCTGGCCGGGGAATTGCCGTAGAGAATACAGGCGACCGTCTCGAGTCGGGGGCGGTCGAACGCGTGTGTCTGCAGGAATTCGAGCCCGGACTCCGGGTCGCGCAGCGCCGCATCAAAGAACTCCAGCGCCGCCGCGGCGCTGGGATCGCCTTCCTGCTCGGCTGCCGCAAGCGTGACTGCCGCGAACTCGTCACCAGCGCGCTCCGCACCCTGCGGCACGGGCAGGCTATACAGCGATACCAGTGCGCGACCGATTTCGTCGAACAGCGCGAACGTCACCGCGCCGGAAAACATCTGCTCGGCGCGCTCAGGCGTCGCGCCGCTCTCGCCGGCGATGACCAGCACCGCGTCCAGGAACTCGTAACAGACCAGCACCGTCCGGCTCTCGGCGCTCCAGCTGGTGGTGCTGTGGCCGCACTCGGCGATCCTGAGCGTCACGGTCGCGGGCAGCTCGAGCACCCGGTTCAACTCGTCGGCCACGGCCTCGAGGAAGCGCTCGCGGCGCAGCTCGTCGTAGTAGACGCCGTAATCGGTGGTTTCGGGCTGCTGGTAGCTGGTGATGAAGTCGTGTCGCTCGGGCGCCGCGGCATTGGCCGCGGCAACCCAGCACAGCAGCGCGCCGAGGAGCGCCACCACCCGGCGATGCGCGCCGCTCACGACGCGGCGCCGGCCCGCGAGCGCGGCACGAACCAGGCGGCAAGCGCAGGTAGCAGCAGCATTGCCGCGAGCATGTTGACCCCGAACATGAACGTCAACATCAGGCCCACGTCGGCCTGGAACTTCAGCGGCGAGAAGACCCACGTCGCGACACCGATCGCGAGCGTCACGCCAGTGAAGAAGATGCTCGCACCGGTAACTCTCAGCGTGCGCAGGTAGGCCTCGCGGACGCTGCAGCCATCGCCGAGGAACTCCTGCATGCGGCTGAACAGGTAGATGCCGTAGTCAACGCCGATGCCGGCGCCGAGCGCCACCATCGGCAACGTGGTGACCTTCAGGCCAATACCGACGAGGGCCATCACCGCATAGACCAGGATGGAGACCAGTGCGAGCGGGATCATCACGAGCACGGTACCGGTCAGCGAGCGGAAGGTGAGGAAACACATGAAGCCGATCGCGACGAACAGGTACACGAGAATGGGGATCTCCTTCGCCCGCACCTCCTCGTTCTGCGCGGCCATCACGCCGACGTTGCCGGTGGCGAGGCGGAAGCTCACCTCCGGCGACGGGTGCGCGGCGCGGAACTCCTTCGCGGCCCCGACCACGCGCTGGATCGTCTCGGCGCGGTGGTCCGCCAGGAACAGCATGATCGGCATCACGCTGCAGTCCTTGTTCAGCAGGCCGGTGCTGGTGTCGATGTAACCCTGCGCCTGCACCAGCGCATGCTCGTTGCGCGGCAGGTTGCGCCACTTCAGCGAGCCCTCGCTCCAGCCGGCACTGACGATCTTGGACACCCCCGGCAGGCTGACGACATCGCGCACCCCCTCGACGTTGGCCATGTGCCAGGCGAAGTCGTCGATACGGTGCATGATGTCGTAGTTGACGCAGCCGTTCGGCTTCGTCTCGACGATCACGTTGAACATGTCGGTACCGATCGAGAACTTGCGCGTGATGACGTCCGTGTCACGGTTGTAGCGCGAGTCGCGGCGCAGCTCCGGCACGCCCGCCTCGGTGTCGCCGATCGGCGTGTGCCGCCCCTTCAGGAAGCCTGCGACTCCGAGCGCCACGGCGACCAGGATCAGCACTGTCGCGACGCGCCGTTCGCCGATCCGCGACAGGCCATGCCACAGTGGCGCAAGCGTGGCCTGGCGGGCGCGTACCCGCTCGGCGTAGCCCCGGTCGAAGCGGACATACGACACCAGCACTGGCAGCAGGACGAGGTCGGTCAGGATCACGACGCCAACGCCGAGGCTCGCGGTGATCGCCATCTCGCGGATCACCTCGACCGGGATCGCGAGAATCGTCACGAAGCCGACGAGGTCTGCAAGCAGCGCCACGATCGCCGGCAGGAACAGCAGCCGGAAGGTTCGCCGCGCCGCCTCGTTGCTGTCGGCTCCGTCGAGCGCGGCGTCGCTGACGGCACTGATTTTCTGCACGCCGTGCGAAACGCCGATCGCGAAGATCACGAACGGCACCAGGATGCCGAGCGGGTCGACGCCGTAGCCGAGCACGACCAGCAGGCCGAGTTGCCAGACCACCGCGACGATCGAGCAGACCACGGGCACCAGCGCGATGCGCAGCGACTGGATGTAGATCCACACCAGCAGCGCCGTCAGCAGGACGGTCGCCACCGCGAAGATTGCTACCGACAGCGCGCCGTGAGCGATGTCGTCGACGACCTTGGCGAAGCCGATTACGTGCACGTCGAAGTGATGCGGGGCGATGCCGAGGGCCGGATCGCCGCCTTCGATGTGTTGCCGCACCTTCTCCAGCGCCTGGCCGACGCGGATCAGGTCGACCGGCCGCCCGGTGGCCGGATCCTGCTCCGACAGCTGCGCCGAGACGACCGCGCCGGAGAAGTCGCTGGCGACCAGGCGCCCTACGATGCCGGCCTTGAGAATGTTTTCGCGCACGCGGGCGAGGCCCGCCGGGGTCGGCGCAAATGCGGGCGGGATCACATCGCCCGCCTGGATGCCGCCCTCGACGACCTCCGTATAGCGCGTGTTCGGCGTCCACAGCGACTGCACGCGCGCACGGTCGACGCCGGGGATGAAGAACACCTCGTCGGTGGCCGTCTTCAGCGCCTGCATGAACTCGGGCGTGAACATGTTGCCATCGCGCGCGATCAGCGCGATCAGTACGCGATTGGCGCCGCCGAACTCCGCCTGGCGCTCGAGGTACGTGCGCATGTACTCGTGCTTGAGCGGCAGCTGCTTGGTGAAGCGCGTGTCGATGTGCAGGCCGCGCACGGCGAGGGTCCCGAACATCAGCGTCAGCAGCCCGAAGGCGGTCAGCAGCAGCAGTCGCCGCCCGAAGACCAGGCGCTCGAGGGTGCGGACGATGGCGGGGGTGTGGCTGACGCGCATGGGTCTTCAGCCGCCGGGTGGCGTGGGCAGCGGGACGCGCGTGACGCCGCCGTCACCGGCGACCACGACGCCGCCGGGGACCGGCGCGACGGCCGCCAGACCCTTGCGGTTCGCCAGCTGCAGCCGCTCGAAATGGTGCGCACCGTCGTGGCTGACCAGCACGACACCGGCGAGGCCCACGATCACGACGCGGCCGTCGGCGAGTCGCGCACCACCGGCGAGCAGCGCCTCGGTGCCGCTATCGATCCTAGTCCAGCTCAGCCCCGCGTCCTCGGAACGGAATAGATGGCCACGCAGGCCGTAGGCCAGCAGCGTGTCGCCGCCGAGCGGCAGCACGCCGAAGAACGAGCCCGGGTAGGGCGGCGGCAGCACTTGCCAGTGGGCGCCGCCATCGTCCGAGCGGTACAGGCGTCCGGCCTCGCCCGCAATGTACAGCCTGCCGCGATCGTCGCCTGCGACGGCGTTGAGGTGCGGCTGCGAGATGCCCTCGTCATCCGCCAGCGAATCCGCGGCGCGCGCCGTGGCCGACTTCGGGCGCGCCGGCGACTGCGGCTCGAACGGCGCGGCCGCCCAGCTACGGCCGCCGTCCTCGGAGCGGTAGACGGTCGCGAATGCGCCGACCGCGACACCATGCCCGGCCTGATCGAACCAGACCCCGAGCAGCGGCTGCTGCTTCTCCGGCGCCCAGTGCCTCAGCTGCCAGCTGCGGCCGCCGTCTTCGCTCTGCAGGATCGTCTCGTCGTGGCCGACCGCCCAGCCGTGCCTCGCGTCGGCGAAGTACAGCGCCGTCAGCGTCGCCGAGGCCGGGGTCGGCGACTGCGTCCAGCTGACGCCGGCATCGGCGCTGACGAGCACGTGGCCGCGCTCGCCGACGGCGACGAGATCGCCGTCAGGCAGCGTCGTCACACCCAGCAGCAGCGAGCGCGGCGCGAGACGCGCCATCACCGCAGGCGTCGGGGCCTCGGCATCAAAGGCCAGGGCGGGCGTGACCCCAAGCGCGAGCGCGATGAGCCCGCCCGCCGCCGCGGCCCGGGCCATCCGGGCCGGGAAACCGCGGGCGAACGGCCTGCCTATGCGCGCCTCGCCGGGCAGGGGGCTACCGCGTTCCGCGCGACTGCAGCACCGCCGGCGTGTAGTCCGCCAGCGTGCGCTTGAGGCCGAAGTCGTACGAGCGATCCGCACGATCCTCGAAGCCGAGCGCGAGGTAGCGACGATCAGCCAGATCGTAGGTCACCTCCATCGTCGTCCAGAAGGTCGGCACGTTGTAGTAGTTGATGCCGTGGCCTTCCTGAACGCGCCACAGCTGATCGCGGTTGTCGTAGCAGTCCACGGCCACGATCTGCCACGAGTCTTCGTCGAAATACAGCGTGCGGCGCTTGTAGAGGTGGCGCTGGCCGCTCTTGGTCGTCGCCTCGACGATCCAGACGCGATGCAGCTCGTAGCGCGCCAGTTCCTGGTTGATGTGCAGCGGGCGGATCACATCGTCCGGCTTGGTCTTCGCCCAATGCAGCTTGTAGGCATTGTACGGAATGAACATTTCCTTCTTGCCGACGAGCTTGAAGTCGAAGCGGTCCATCGAACCGGTGAAGATGAAGATGTCGTCGAAGGTGTTGCCGCCGGCCGTGCCGGGGTTCGGCGTGTCGTGCGAGAAGTCGGGCGCGACCTTGACGCGGCGCTGGCCCGGCAGGTAGCTCCAGGCGCGGCGCTCTTTCTGCCCCATGTCGAGCGGGTCGACGATCAACAAGGCCTCACCGGCGCGGCGCGCCGGCGCGGTGTAGCTCAGCTTGATGCGCCAGTAGGTGTCGG
>JANXQL010000093.1 GCA_025356815.1 Pseudomonadota bacterium | reverse complement strand
CTTCCAGCCGCCCGCGAGGGTCAGGCCTTCGGTCACCTGGGCGCGAATCGTGTAGTTCTGGTAGGCCGGGATCGCGATCGCGGCGAGGATGCCGATGATGGCGACGACGATCATCAGTTCGATGAGGGTGAAGCCCTTCTGAATGCTCTTGCGCATGTGTACTTGCTCCTGAAGCGGTGTCTGAAAGATGAGGAACGTGAACCTTAAAACGGGGTGGAACAACGATCGTTCCTGCGCTGGATAAAGCAAGTCCTGTGCCAAGGCGCCGAGAGAAATTCTAACACACTGATAAATAACACTAACTCATGCGCTTCGAGGCCGAACGTCGTCGTCGCCAAAGCCTGCCCTGCGGGTCAGGTCCGGTCCTTCGCGTCACAAAGTGACGCGCAGCGTCACTACTGGCCTCTTCCCGCGCCGCGACCGAGGTCCCAGCGCGTGCCGGTGTGCGCCTGCGTCCTGCTCTCGCGCTGCTCGTGGTAGTCCTCCTCGGTATTGATCGCCCACAACGCCGCGCGCTCGCGGCGACCGCTGGCGATGCAGTCCACCGCTTCGCGTGCCGCCAGCATCGAATGGTCCTGGTTGTTGTAGCGATGCATGCCGTTGCGGCCGATCGCGAACACGTTGTCGAACTCGTCGAGCCAGTCGCGCACGCGCTGCATCTGCAGGTATTGGCCGAAGTAGGCCGGATAGGCCTTGGGGACCCGCACGACCGTGCCGTCGAGCACGTCGCGACGATCGGCGAAGCCGATCTTCTCGAGTTCGGTGGCGGCGAAGTCGAGGAACGCGCCATCCGGTAGTGTCCAGAGCCGGTCGCCCTCGGCGCAGAAGTATTCCAGTCCCAGCCAGATCGTCGCCGGATCGCGCACCAGGTGCGGACTCCAGTTGTTGAAGATCTGGATCCGTCCGAGGCTGACATCTTCCTCCTGAACGTAGATCCAGTTGTCCGCCGGCATCGGCGCGTTCGCGCGAGCGCCCTGGCCGGTTGCGCCGAGTCCCTTGAGCAACAACCCGGCGGTCATGAAGTCGCGGTGCGGCAGGGCGCTGGCGATGGCGACGATCGAGGTCGCCTCCGGCTGCAGCTGACCGACCAGATCGCCGACCGGCATGGTCGAGATGATGTTGGCGCAGGCGATGTGGCGGACGGTGTCCTGCTCGAGGTCGTGGACGTCCACGCCGACCACGTGACGAGCGTCGCGCCGGATGCCAACGACCTTGTGGCGCAGGTGGACGGCGCCGCCGCCCTGCTCGACGCGCCGCGCCACCACCTCCCACATCTGGCCGGGTCCCAGCCTGGGATAGAGGAAGCGCTCGATCAGCGAGGTCTCGACGTCGGCTGCGCGCGCTGGCGCGCGGCGCGGCAGCATCGCGCGGGCGGCATGCGCGAGCGCCTTCGAGATCGACAGCCCCTTGATGCGCTGCGCGCCCCATTCGGCGGAGATCTCGTCGCAGGGGACGCCCCAGACCTTTTCCGTATAGGACTTGAAGAACGTCCGGTAGAGGCGCTCGCCGAAGCGGTTGATGAGGAAATCCTCAAGCGTCGCCTCGGGCGATCTGCGACGCACGCGCGCCCACGCGTAGCTCGCGCCGATCGCGAGCGACGGGTACGCGCCGAGGTTCCGGAGGGTGCGTGTGCTGAGGCTGATCGGATAGTCGTAGAACTTGCGCTGATAGAGGATTCGCGACAGCCGCTGGCGTACCAGCAGCGTCTCGTCGCTGCCCGGCGGGGCCACGTGCGTCGCCGCGGTGAACGGCCAGTGGACGGCGCCGTCACCCGACTCGGGTAGGCACTCGGCGGCAATCGGCATGATCTGCTGCCACCAGTTCACGACCCAGTCGGACTTGGAGAAGAAGCGATGCCCGCCGAGATCCATGCGGTTGCCGCGGTACTCGACGGTCTTGGAGATGCCGCCGACCTGGGTGCCGGCTTCGAACACGATCGGTCGCAGCCTGGTGCGGCGCTGCAGCTCCAGTGCGGCGGTGAGGCCAGCAGGCCCGGCGCCGATGATCACGACGTCGTTCGAAGGCGGCGAATCAGCCATGGAAATCACCCGGTCTGGGCGTGAACAGGAGCCAGCGCCGCAGGCTGAAGTTGAACAGGAAAGTGCCGCCGGCGGCAACCGCCTTGCCCGTCAGGTAGTGCTGCCCGAGCGCTTCGACCGTCAGCGCCAGCAGGGCCGCGTTGATGAAAAGGCCCCCGAGTCCGATCGCCGCGAAGAACGCGAACTCCCGCGTCCGCGCCGCGACTCGCCGGTGCCGGAACACGAAGCGCACCGACAGCGCGTAGTTCAGTGCCAGCCCCGCGACGAAGCCCATCGCGGCGGCGACCTGATAGTGCCAGTGCAGGCCGGACGCCAGGGCGTACAGCACGCCGACGTCCAGCGCGAGGGCAAGTGCCGATACCGGCAGCGCGCCCAGGAACTCGCGCCTAATGCCCACGGCCACGATTCCCGGCGACGTCGCGGCAGTCGTAAAGGAAAAGCGCGTAGTACGGGGCGCCGACGTTCGCGACGACATGGCGGACCGGATAGGAATAGGGCAGCACGACGAAGTCCAGGTCCGGCTCGGCGCACAGGCCGATCAGGTCCGAAAGCGGCGGCGGCGGCGGCATGAACGAGGGCAGGCTGTCCACCTGCCAGGGCGCGGTCGGGTTGTCGGGTCCGGCCACCTTCGCCAGGCGCCGGCGAGCCTCGAGCGTCGTGTCCTTGGCGAAGACGAGCCCTGCCGTCACCAGGTAGCTGCGCCTGCGCAGCGCGAGCCACGCCGCATTGGTGTTGGTGAGGAACAGGACGTTCTGGTCGGCCCGTATCAGCGCGGCCCACGGGCGCACGGCGCGCGCCAGCTGGTCGTAGTCCGTCGACACCGGCGCGTTGCTGCTGCGCACCGCCTGGCTTGCGGCCGCCGCCGCCGCGAGCAGGGCGAGTGCGTAGAGCGGCACGGGGCTCGCGCTGCGGAACATCACCCACCAGGCGACTCCGGCGACAGCCGCCGCCAGGCACCACGGCGGCAGGCCGATCAGCAGGTAGATGCCGATGCCAAGCAACGCCGCGAGCGCCAGCGAGATCGGTCCGAGGTACAAGACGGGGCGTGGCGCGCGCAGCCACAGCACGCAGGCCAGCAGCGCGCACAGGGCCGCCTCCAGCCCCAGTGCGTCCTCGCTGCCCATCCAGGCGACCGCCAGCAGCGCCAGGACACCCTTTCCTTCGAGACCTCCGCTCCACAGCGCGCGCCCGATCGGCACCAGCAGCACCACGGCGACGACCTTCGCCAGCCACATCCAGCGCCACGGCTGCCCCTGTGCCAACAATGCGATCGGCAGCACGGTGTTGGCCAGCAGCGTGAGCGCCATGCCGGCGGTGCCGACCAGCAGTGCGTACACCGCCAGATCCCGCTGTCGGCCAGGCGCGAGCGTGAGCCGAGCCAGGACCAGCGTGGTCGCACCGACCACGGCGCGCTGCCAGTCGGTCAGCGACCACTGGTTCGTGGTCAGGTAGCTCTGCAGCGTCTCAAGCCCCGCCCGCCACTGCGCGTCCATCAGTCGCAGCGGGCCGACGGGCATGAACCAGGCCACGACGGCGGCCGCGAGCAGCCCCACCGCGGCTGCCCCCAGCAGTCGCCGCGACGCCCGTGCCGGATCGGCGAGTGCGAGCACCAGCACGATGCCGGGGGCCGCCATGATCGGATGCAGCGCGAGCGCCGTGGCGGACGCCGCGGCGACCCAGTACCAGTGCCGCTCCAGTGCGGCCCACAGAGCCAGCAGCGTCGCCGCCTCGGTCAGCGTCCTGGGCGTGACGAAGCTCTCGTCGTACGCGAAGACGCTGCCGGCGCCGTAGTAGGCGGGAATCGCGATCAGCAGCGCGGTGGCGAGCCACGCATCGGTGCGATCGAGGAGCCGCCGCGCCAGTAGCAGCGCGCAGCACACCCAGGTGAGATTGGCGGCCCGCGTGAGCCACCATGCCGCCTGTTCGAGGCCGAGTTCGCGGATCGCGGCGGCATGCAGCAGCGGGAAGGCCGTGAACGAGCCCTGCGAGCCGTAGCGGAAGAAGATGTCGCCGCCGAGCGCCTCCGGCTCCAGCTGGCGCAGCGCCAGCATCGTGTAGATGACGGCGTCGTGCCAGATCCCGTGATAGGGATGCAGCCGCAGGAACAGCGCGGTGAGCCCGAACAGCAGCACCAGCGAGCAAAAGAGGGTCCGCGCGGCGTTGCTGGTGGGCATCGTGCCAAAGAGGGGCATCAGCACGCGCCCGGTCCGAGGTTGTGCGGCAGTCTAGACGACTCCGCCGCGATCGTCGCGCGCCGCGTACCGCCGCGCGTCCTCGAGATCCGCCGCGACCGGTCCGCGAGCCTCGCGCTGCGGGTCGCGCGCCCGGCCGGGGGCGCGGTGCAGGTCATTCGATGCCGAGCTTCTTGATGCGGTAGCGCAGCGCCCGAAAGCTGATGCCGAGCGCCTTGGCTGCCGCGGTCTTGTTGTAGCGTGTCTGCGCCAGCGCCTTGACGATCGCATCCCGCTCGATGTGCTCGACCTGCGCGTCCAGGGCGCCGTCGCCCGCGGGCGATGGCAGCGGGGATGGCGTCGGCGCCGGCGTGCCGGGCCGCACGGCGATGTCGGCCTCGGTGATGCGGCCATTCGTGCACAGCGCAAGCGCGCGTTCGAGGATGTTCTCGAGTTCGCGCACGTTCCCCGGGTAATGGTAGGCGGCGAGCAGCCTGGCCGCTGCCGCATCTAGGGTGGGTACCGCGACCCCGGACCGGCGGGCGAGTCGCGTCAGCACCGCGTCGGTCAGCTCGCCGATGTCCTCGCGCCGCTCGCGCAGCGGGGGCACCTTGATCTCGATGACGTTGATCCGGTAGTAGAGGTCCTCGCGGAAGCCGCCTGCGGCGACCAGCGCCGCGAGGTCCTTGTGCGTTGCTGACAGGATGCGCGCATCGACCGCGACCTCGCGCGACTCGCCGACGGGACGCAGCGTCTTTTCCTGGATCAGCCGCAGCAGCTTCACCTGCATGTGCAGCGGCAGGTCGGCGACCTCGTCGAGCAGCAGCGTGCCGCCTTCGGCGGCCTGCACCAGACCCTGCTTGTCGGCCACTGCGCCGGTGAAGCTGCCGCGCTTGTGGCCGAACAGCTCGCTCTCCATCAGTTCTGCCGGGATCGCGCCGCAGTTGATCGCGACGAACGGCCCGTCGGCCCGCGGCCCGGAATCGTGGATCAGGCGCGCGACCAGTTCCTTGCCCGTGCCGCTCTCGCCGGCGATGTGCACCGGCGCCTGGCTGCGCGCGACACGCGCGATCAGCTCGCGCAGCTCCACCATCACCTTCGACATGCCGAGCAGCCGCGGCGCGACCACCGTTTCGCCCTCCGCGGCACCGCGGCCGGCCGGCTTGAGGGCCTGGCCGATGAGCTTGCGCAGGCCGGCGAGGTCGAGCGGCTTGGAGACGAAGTCGAAAGCGCCGAGCTTGAGTGCGCGCACGGCGCTTTCGACGTTGCCGTGCGCGGTGATCACCGCCACCGGCGGCGACTGCGGCTGATGCGAGAGCCACTCCAGCAGGTCCAGGCCGTTGCCATCGGGCAGCTGCATGTCGGTCAGGCAGAGGTCCCAGCCGCGCTCGCTCAGGGCCGCCTTCGCACCTGCGACATCACCGACCGAACGGCTGGCGAGCCCCATGCGCGTGAGCGTCATCGACAGCAGCTCGCACAGGTCGGGCTCGTCATCGACGATCAGGACCATCGGCTTAGTCATCAGTACGACCCTCCCAGCGCAACGGGTCGGCGAACACGACCCGGAACAGGCTGCCACCGCCCGGGCGCGCCTCGTAGACCAA
>JANXQL010000090.1 GCA_025356815.1 Pseudomonadota bacterium | reverse complement strand
CGAACGCCTCAGCGTTCTACGACGGCGTACCGGACGCGTCGATCGCGATCAACGTCGGCGGCAGCTTCAGCTACTACTACCTGGCGCCGGACGCGGGCACCTACTTCTGGCACTGCCACATCGCGCCGCCTGAGCACCTGCAAATGGGCATGGTCGGCCAGCTCTACGTCCGTCCGCGCCAGAACAAGGTCGCGATCGGTGGCAACCTCCAGGCCTCGCTTGCCAGCTACGAGTCGAGCACGCCAGCGGCGGTTACCGCCGCTCGGAACGTCGTTCCGCGCGACTGGCAGCAGTTCGAGGCGCTGCGCAAGCGCTGCGGCGGCGACATCCTGTGCTCCACACCGGTGCCGCCAGCGAACGGCGCGACGCGCCCGGCCACTGGCGGCTACGCCTACAACGACGGCGACGGCTCGACGTACTACGACGTCGAGTACCCGATCCAGATGCACGGCTTCGACCCGAACTTTCACTTCGTGGGCATGACGTTCAACCCCGAATCGTTCAACGACATGAAGGACAAGTACTTCCTGCTCAACGGCCGCAGCTACCCCGACACGGTCGGCGGTCACGCCTGCACCGACGGCGACGTGCTGCCGGCATGCGCGACGGTGACCGTCGGGACCGTCGTGGCCGGGCCGATGCAGACCCAGTCGACCGACGGCACCTACCACGCCTCCCAGACGCTGCCGACGGTGATCAACATCCCCGAGCACGGCCGTGCACTGCTGCGCATCTCGAGCCTGAGCGTCAGCGAGTACTACACCTTCGGCTCGCTCGGTGTGCCGATGACGGTCGTTGGCCTGAACGCGCGCCTGCTGCGCGACCTGCAGGGCAACAACCTGGCCTACCAGACGAACTCGATCACGCTCGCCGGCGGCGAGTCGATCGACGTCATCCTCGATGCCAGCACTCTTTCCAAGGGCCAGAAGTTCTACTTGTACTCGCCCAATCTCGATCACCTCTCGAATGACGCCGAAAACTTCGGCGGCATGATGACCGAGGTGAACATCTGCGGCTCGGTCGACCCGTCGACCAAGCTCTGCACCGGTAACTAGGAGAGCCGCGATGCGCGCGACGAACAATCATTCCCTGCTCGTGCAGGTCCTTCAGGGCGCGGTGGCCGCCCTCGGATCGCTGCTCGCCATGGCGACGCATGCCGCGGCGCCCGGCATCACGGGTCCCACGTTCAACCTGGTTGCCGCGGACATGCGTGCCTCGCAGCCGAACGGCAAGTCCGTCTACACGTGGGGCTACGGCTGCAACGGCGCACCGACCGGTTATGCGCCGGCGCTGACCGGCGCCACCTGCGGCGCGCCGCAGATGCCGGGACCGACGCTGATCGTCACCGAGGGCGACACGGTGACGGT
Organism: Pseudomonadota bacterium; assembly: GCA_025356815.1. Classification (GTDB taxonomy): domain Bacteria; phylum Pseudomonadota; class Gammaproteobacteria; order Steroidobacterales; family Steroidobacteraceae; genus CAIKZZ01. The sequence continues at coordinate 2,820 of JANXQL010000090.1, read as the reverse complement.
GACGCTGACGAACCACCTGCCGGCGGCGGCGGGCGCGACCTCGATGCTGTTTCCGGGCTTTGCGGTCGCGACCAGCGGCGGCACGACCGGCCTGCTGACCCAGGAAGCGGCCAACGGCGGCACGGTCACCTACAGCTTCCTGGCCACGACGCCCGGGACGCACTCGTACTACAGCGGCACGCAGGGGGACCTGCAGGTCGAGATGGGCCTGTTCGGCGCGTTGATCGTGCTGCCCAAGACGATCCCCGCCGCGTGCAACTCGGGCATCGCCCTGCAGAATCTCGCCGCGAAGGCCCAGACCACGCCGGCCGAAGGCGACTTCCGCCTCGCGCACGCCGCGTTCAACCACCCGTCGGCCTGCTACGACCGCGAGTACCTTTTCCAGTTCTCGGAGATGGACGACGACATCCACACCCAGGCCGAGGCCCAGGTACTGGCCGACCAGGCCAAGCCGCTCGCGAGCCAGTGCACGACGCCGACCGGCTGCCTTGTGGTCGCAACCGAGCCGTACACGCCGGGCTACTTCCTGATCAACGGCCGTTCGATGCCGGACGACATGGACGCGAACTACGCGCCGGCGTATCCGAACCAGCCGTACAACGGCAACCCGCACATGCACCCGGGCGAGCTGACCCTCGTTCGTGTCATCGGCCAGGGCCGCTGGCAGCATCCGTTCCACGAGCATGCCAACCACCTGCGCGTACTGGCGCGTGACGGCAACATGCTGTTGAGCCCGCCGGATGCGAACGGCGCCACGCTCCCGGCCGGCCCGCTAATGTTCACGACGACGACCACGCCCGGCATGACGCTGGACGCGATCTTCTACTGGACCGGTAAGGGACTGAACTGGGACGTCTACGGCCACGCCGCGGGCATCAAGAACACCAACACCGGTGTCGAGGACGTCTGCATCCCGGATGCGAACGGCTACTACACCAGCAATCCGCTCGCGCCGAACTACTACGAGTGGTGCGGTGATCACGGCAAGGCGCTCGAGAAGAGCCCGACCGGCCAGGTGGGCGCGGGCGGCCCGATGACGCTGCCGGACCCGAACATCGTGCGCAACGGTGCGTGGTACGGCGGCAGTCCTTACCTCGGTGGCGAGGCGACCGGTCGTGCCGTGGGCGCGACCCCGATCCCGCCGTCCGGCACCGTCGCCAATGGTGGCAACGAGGCGGGCTACGCGTACATGTGGCACTCGCACAACGAGCGCGAGATCACCACCGACAACGTGTTCCCCGGCGGCATGATGATGATGATGCTCGTCGATCCGCGCGACTTCGCGATCGACGAATCGAACTGATCTTCAGGAGTATCGAGATGCACATCCCCAATATCCGGCCGATGCAGCTCCTGAAGGGGCTCGCGGCTTCTGCTCTCCTGCTGGTCAGTCAGACCGGTCTGGCTCAGGTGGTCTACCTGAGTGCAGCCCCATCCCTCGCCGCCCTGCCCGATGGGCAGAAGGTGCCGATGTGGGGCTACCAGTGCGTGGACGCCGCCACGGCGCAGGTCGCCGGCGCCGTGCCGGCGACCTGCGCCGCGTCGAACCCGAACGCAGGTGCGAACTGGTCGCCGGTCGTCATCACGGTCCCCTACACCGGGGCCGGCACGCACCTGACGATCAACCTCGCGAACAAAATCGCCACGGGCGTCCCGACGTCGATCATGATCGTCGGCCAGCTCGGCGGCGGCCTTGAGCTGCCGTACAGCGCAGGTGCTGGTCACCACACCACGACCACCAGCCCGCTGCACACGCTGCAGGGCACGACGTGGCCGGGCATCGGTGCCGTCGACACGACGTTTGCCATCACAAGCCCGGGCGCTTCGTACACCTCGGCGCCGACGGTCAAGCTCACCGGCGGCGGTGGCTCGGGCGCCGCTGCAGTGGCGCAGGTCAGCGGTGGTCAGGTCGTCAGTGTGACGCTCAAGGCCGCCGGATCTGGTTACACCACGGCGCCGACCGTGAGCTTCATCGGTGGCGGGGGCAGCGGCGCGGCCGCGACCGTCGACATCGCAAAGCTGGCGGCGGGGGGCACCCCGACGGGCATCCCGCCGGCGCAGGCCGATCGCGTGCAGTCGTTCGGCACCGAAGTGCTGTTCGGCGCGACGTCATCGACCGCCCTGATCTGGAGCAACCTGCGCCCGGGCACGTACCTGATCGAGTCGGGCACGCACCCGTCGATCCAGGGCCCGATGGGCCTGTACGGCATCCTCGTCGTCACGGCGCCGGGCCAAGCCTATCCGGCCGACGCCCGCCCGGCGACGGTGGCGTCCGCGTTCGACGCCGACCTGCCGGTGCTGCTCAGTGAAATCGATCCCGACCAGAACGCCGCTGTTGCGCTTGCGGTCTCGACCGCGGGCTTCAGCGAGACGGCGCCCTGGAGCGGGCAGCCGGGCCGGTGCGGCGATCCTGCCGTGCACTCGTGCTACCCGCCGGCCGTCAACTACGCGCCGCGCTACTACCTCGTCAACGGCGTGTCGTTCGATCGCACCAGCCTTGCCGCCTCGACGGCGCAGGTGCTGCCGACCACGACCGCGGTCACCACCGGCAAGCTGCTGGTCCGCTTCGTCAACGCGGGTCTGCGCATGCACGTCCCGGCCTTCGTCGGCCTGCCGATGACGCTGATCGCCGAGGACGGCAACCCGCTGCCGGGCGTGCCGCGCCTGCAGAACGAGGTGTTCCTCGCCGCCGGCAAGACCTATGACGTCGTCGTCAGCCCGGCCTCGACCAGCGCCGGATACACGCCCGCCAACTACCCGCTATTCGATCGCCAGCTGAGCCTGTCGACCAACAACCAGCGCGACGGCGGCATGCAGTCC
>JANXQL010000079.1 GCA_025356815.1 Pseudomonadota bacterium | reverse complement strand
CGGCCCGGCGCAGGCCGACCCGTTCCCGGTGGAGCGGGTTCCGTCCCCCGGTGGCGAGGTCGTGTTCGCCAATCCCGGCGAGCGCCGGGAAATGTACGACGAACTGAACTACGCGCCGGCGCGCCGGGCTGGCGACTTCGTGTTTCTCGCCGGGGTCGAGGCCGGACCCTTCGAGAAGGGCGATGGCAGCGACGTCGCCGCGTTCAAGATCCAGCTGCGCCGGGCGTTCCGGGCGATGCAGGCGAGCCTTGCGGCCAGCGGCGCGGACTTCTCGCAGGTCGTGAAGTTCGACAGCTTCCACAACTGCAGGAATCGAAGGAATTTCAAAGGCGACTTCCGGGCACAGCTGAATGCCCTGATCGCGGTGAAGGCCGAGTTCATGCCTCCTCCCTACTCGACGTGGAATGCCTTTTGCATCGACCGCCACTACAGCGCGCAGACCGTCGTCGATATCGTCCTGACTGCCTACGCACCCAGGCCGCGACCCTAGGGCAGTCGGTCTCATCGCCGACGTCGCCTCAGTCGTAATAGTGGGGCGCCTTGCGCAGCGCGGCATTGGCGATGGCGTCGTGCTGGATCCACAGCTGGCCGCCCGTCGCACGCAGGTAGCCTTCAATCGCAATCCGGGTCGTCCGCGTCACGGCGGCATCGAACTCGAACGTCGGGATGCGGTCGAGCGTGCGCTCCTGCGGGTAATGGTAGAGATCACCGGACAGCAGGATCCGGCCGGAATGAGCCAGTGAGACGGCGAGCACCTGGTGTCCCGGGGTATGACCCGGCGCGGACTTGATCACCACGGTGCCATCCCCGAAGACGTCGTGATCGTCACCAGTCAGGTAAACCGTGGGGGCGTCCTTCAGCGCCGAGTACGTGGTCGGACGGGTCGTGGCAGGTGCCGCCACGGCGAACATGGCGTCGCGCGCTTGCGGTCTTACCAGCCACGTCGAGTGCGCGAATGCGTTCGCATTGGCGGTGTGGTCGTAGTGGAAGTGCGAAAGCGCGAGGAAGGTGATTTCGCGCGGTTCATAGCCGACGCTCTCAAGCTGCGGAAGCAATGGCCGCGTCAGGGCGACCTCGCGGCGCTTCCCATCTGGTAGCGACAGCCGGTGCACGAGCGTTTGGCCAGTGGGCGTCCACTCGGCGTCCGCCACCGCGCCGACGTCCCAGATCAGGGTGCCTTTCCCGTGCACGACGAGGAAGCAGGGGACCGACAGGTCCGTCGTGGCCACCTCGCTGCGCTGCAGCGAAAAGCGAGTGAGGTCGCAGATGTGCAGCACCCCGCAGTCGAAGATATACAGCCTGGGCGTCGGTAGCGGTGGGCGCCTTTCGGTCATCATCGGCGGCGATTGCGCAAGCGTAGCCGCGGCTAGCAGGAGCGTGACCGCAAGGGCCCCGACGCGTTAGCGGCCCATGCGCGCCCGGCAACCCGCGATCCTGACGCCATCGGCGGACCGGCCGGACGGGTGAGACGGCGCGCTCACTCCAGAACCGGACGGGTGTCGCCCGGCAGCAGCAGCTGGCGGTGCACCGGCCATGGCGCGATGCCGTCGGTCATCACGGCCTTGTGAAATTCCCTCAGACTGAAGTCCGTGCCATGCGCCGCGGCGTAGTCCTCGCGCAACTTCAGCACCGCCAGCCGGCCGAGGAAGTAGCCGCCATAAGTCGGATCGTACGTGCCGCGCTCCGCCTCCCGTCGCGCCGCGACCGCCGGCAGGTGCGCTTGTCTTTCGAAGAACGCGGCGGCGTCGTCCAGCGTCCAGCTGCCAGCGTGCAGGCGCAGGCCCGCGATCAGCCGGCAGATGCGATTGAGCGCCTCGCCGGTCTGCGCGAGCCGATAGCGGGGGTCGTCGGCGTGGAAACCCTCGTCGGCGACCAGCTGTTCGGCATAGTGCGCCCAGCCGTCCTGTCCGGAGGACGGCTGGGGGAACGGGTTCAGGCCCACCCAGATACGGCGGACCTTGCCCGGCGTGTGTCGCATGTAGAGGCTATGGACGTAGTGCCCCGGCACGACCTCGTGCGCGGTGATGTCGGCGAGCGTCGCGTAGTTGAACGCACCGAGCCAAGCGTCTTGGTGGTCGATCGTCCAGCTCGGGTCGGCGTCCGTCAAGTAGTAGTAGCTCCTGACCGGATGCGGCTCGAGCGGTGGTGAGGAGTGCATCGATGCCATGCCCAAGTCATAGGCCGGTGCCGCGGCGACGACCACGCGCTCGCTCGAGGGTAGCTCGATCAGCCTGCGTTCGGCGACGAACGCGAACAACTCATCGACCAGGGCGCTCGCGGCAGAAACGAGTTCGCCGCGGGCCGGGTGCCAGCGCTGCACGTCTCGCCAGAGCGCGATCGGGTCGCGCGCCGGATCGATGCGCGCGGCAGTTCGCGTGAACACGTCCTGGGTGCGCGCGAGTTCCCGCTCGCCGATCGCGAGCAACCGGTCGGCGGGCAGATCGATCAGTTCTTCGGCGCGATAGCGTGCCTCGACCGCCGCAGTGCCGATCGCGAAGTTGTTCGTCGCAGACGCAAGACCCGTTGTCTTGAGGTAATCACGATAGCGCAGCACCTCCTGGTTGGCTCGTGCCGCGACCAGATCCAGGCGCCGTGCCAGGGCACGATCCGCTGCAGCGGCGAACGCAAGATGAAGATCGTGCGTCATCAGCTCGGAAACGCCCTCCAGCATCGCGATGGCATGGATGACAAACACCCGTGGCGGTGTGCGGATGTTCGCGCGGGCCTGCGCGAGAAGTCGCGACGTCGCCGACATTTTCGCGATCGCCGCGCGCATGCGCGCAGCGGGTGGCGCTGATTCCATCGTGGCGAGGTCATGCAAGCCGTCGGACAGTGCCGCGACGTAGACCATCGGGTTGCGCTGGTGAGTGCGTACCTGCACGAGGTCCAGCAGCCAGCCGTCTATGATCCCGGCGAGAATGCGCTGGTCGGCCTGCTCGTCGGCGCTGAGACGGGTCGAGTCGAATGCATCGAGCGACTGCCGTGACGCACGCAGCCAGGCAACCTGCGCAGCCACTGACTCGGCGCTGAAGTCCTCCAGTCTGCCGTCGTGTGCGTGCAGGCCGTTGCCGGCGGCGATCGAGGGATGAAAGCGGGAGAACCGCTCGAGGTAGGCGTCGACGAAAGCGGCGAAGCCCGGTGTGGCGCCGGCCACGACTGGGCTGGCCGCCATCGCGCCCGGCAACGCGCAGAGGCTTAGCAGCAACAGGCCGGTCAGGCGAAGGATGGAGTTGAGGGGAGGCATGGGGTTCCCATGGACATCAGGGCATCAGGGCATTAGTCAGGGCTGACGCTAACGCCTGTCGGCGCACGGGTCCACCGGCGGATGGCAGCCTGCGGGCAGGGAACTGCACCTTGACGGCGGCCGCGGTCGGTGATTGTCTTCGCCGCAGGATTGGAATGCCAAGGATGGACCGATGTGGCAACGCGCAGTCGTCTACGCAGCGCTACTGGCGGGCGGGACGCTCGCCCTGCAGTGGCTGGACTATCAGCGGCTGGCACGGGCCCATTCGGGCGCGGCCTATGTCCTGCTGATTGCGGTCGCCTTCCTCGCCCTGGGTGTGTTCCTCGGCGCGAATGCGTTCGGCTCGCCCGGACGTCGGGCCTTCGATGGCAACCCGAAGGCGGAGGGAGCACTCGGAATCAGCCCGCGGGAGCTGCAGGTGCTGCACGGGATCGCCGCCGGCCGTTCCAACAAGGAGATCGCAGCGAGCCTCGAGGTCGCCCCGAACACCGTAAAGACCCCCGTGGCGCGGCTGTTCGACAAGCTCGGCGCGAAACGCAGGACGCAGGCGATCAGCCGGGCCCGCGAACTGGGGATCGTCCCCTGACCATGGTGGATAACGGGTGAAAGTCCTCAAATCACCCGTTCGGGTGATTGGCGTGCCGGCCCTCAGCACGGCACATGGGCCTGCCCGGTTGGTATCGAGGTGACCTCCATGTTGCGGATGATTTTCGGCTTCGGCCTGGCTGCCGGCCTGATCGTCGGCGTACCGCTGTTCGGCCTGACGGTCGCCCTCAACGGTCACCCGCCGTCGCGCTACGGTGTGGCGATCGGCTACCTGACGATGCTGATCGCGTTGACTTGCGTGTTTATTGCCGTCAAGCGCTGCCGGGACCTCGACCGCGGCGGCGTGATCGGGTTCTGGCCCGCAATGGGCCTGGGTCTGGGTCTGGGCATCAGCCTCGTCGCCAGCGTGTGCTATGTGCTCGCATGGGGGGCGGCGCTGGCCGTGACGCAGATGGACTTCGCCGGCGACTACGCGCGCATGCTCGTCGCGCAGAAGCGCGCCGAGGGGCTAGGTGGCGAGGCGCTTGCGGCATTCACCGCGGAAATGGAACGGTTCCGCGTCCGCTACGCCGACCCGCTGTACCGACTGGCGATGACCTTCGCCGAGATCTTCCCCGTGAGCGCGCTGGTGTCGCTCGTCTCGGCAGGCCTGCTGAGAAATCCAAGGTTCCTGCCGCTGCACCGCAGCTGAGCGGCGCGACAGGCGTCGCGCGCGGGGCGGCCTGCCGCTAAAGTCCGCCACTGGCGTTCTGCGCCTGTCACCGCCTCTTGCCACGCACTGGATCCCGATGAAGCGCCTTCTCGACAACATCGTCTGGCATACCTTGAGTGGACCGCATGCCTGCTTCGCGAGCGGTGCCGGGGCCGCGCGCCGCTATGCGCCAGGCTTTTCTCCGATCGTGGGCTTTGCCGACCCGGTCGATCCAGACTTCGGTGCGCTCCTGCCGTATTGCGGCGCGGGCGAACACTTCTACAGCGACGGGTGGTCCGGTCCCGTGCCGTCGGACTGGCATCTGGAGGTGGAGAGCACCATGTTCAAGATGGCCTGGGAGGCGCCCGCACCGCCGCCTTCTTCGAATGCAGATCTGGTGCCGCTGGCGGCGGAGCACGCGGCGGCGGCACTCGAGCTTGCGACGCTGACCCGTCCCGGGCCCTTCGGTCTGCGGACGATCGAGCTCGGCGATTACCTCGGCATCTTCGACGACCAACGCCTGATCGCGATGGCGGGCGAGCGCATGCACGCGGGTCGCCTGCGCGAGATCAGTGGTGTCTGCACCCATCCCGAGTACCAGGAGCGGGGTCTTGCGCGGCGGCTGATGCTTGAACTGATCGGCCGGCAGCTGCGACGCGGCGAGACCCCGTTTCTGCACGTGATGCGCGACAACCACGCTGCCCATGGCCTCTACCAGCGGATGGGCTTCGCCGACTACAAGGAATCGGTGGTGCGCGTGATCTGTCCGCGCTGAGCGAGCTGCCGCTAGTCGCGACCGGACGGTGCCGACGGCGGTGGCGGCGAGTGGCGAGGGGTCGACCGGTAGCGCGCCAAGAGCCGCTGCTGGCGCCAGAGGTCGACGATGTAGACGGACTCGGCGCGCGAGCCGCGCGGCGCGGCGCGGTCGAGCTGCAGCAGGAAGCTGACGACCTGCAGGCCGTCCCGCTCGAGCACCGCCAGCCCATGGATCCGACCAGTCTCGCGACGCCTGATCGCAGCGGCGATGAATTGCGCTCGATCGGCGGGTTCGCCGTTTGCCGGCGCGAAGCCGGCAAAGTCCTCGGCCAGCAGAGCCTCCAGCGCGGCCGGGTCGCCGCGGTGGCCGCCTTCGAGGAGTTGTGCCTCGAACCCGGCGTACTCGACCACGGCGCGTGTCGCGGTACCGCCGGGTGGATTCGGCCCCGGCGGCAGCGCGGCAGCGCAGCTCGCATATGCGAGCGCCGCGCAAAGGCAGGCGAGGCGCCGGATCCGCCGTCGCGTCACCTGAGTTTGCGCCGTCGAAGTCATCGAGGCGCTAGTTGCCGGCCACGCAGCCCTTCTGGCCCGAGGCGTTGGCGTAGCCCGTGCCGGCGGTGAAGGCTGCGTTGGACCATTCGCCCTGGATCTTCCACTGCGAGCCATTGGCGAAGGTCACCAGTGGCGCGCCGAAGGTCCACGCGCATTTGTCGCCGTTCTCGTTGCCGCTCGAATCGTACCAGGCGCCCGGCGAGGCGGGATCCGACATCGCCTCGGCGAGCTCGTGGCCGGAGACGTTGGAGATCGCGGCCAGGCCCTGAGAGTGCAGGCCGGAGGTATCCGCCGGGTCGCAGCCGGCATCGCCGTCGAGCTTCCAGAAGAACGCGAACTGGATCGCCTGGCCGTTGCAGGTCCCCGCGCTGTGCCAGGCACAGTAGCCGGCGTTGCCGCGAGGCTGGTCGCTGTAGAGTGGGTAATAGCCATTGCCCGAGGTGTCGATGGCGACGCCGGACGCCGTCAGTGCGCTGCAAACCTCGGCAAGCACTGCGGACGTGCCGCCCTTGCTGGTCTCAGCGGTCGCGTCGACGTAGTGCCCCAGGTGCGTCGTGTTCGTGCTGTCGGCGCTACCGTTGGTGCCGGTGTACTCCTTGACGGTCGCGGCGTATTTCGAGCCGCTGAAACCCGTGTACCAGCTGTCCATGCCGGTGATCTTGTCGCCGCTGTAGGTTCCCCAGCTGGTGCCGCGGAAGATCGCGAACGTCGAGGCGGTCGGCATGACCTTGCCGCCGTGGTAGGTCATGTTCGGCGAGCGTCTGGCGGCAGCGATCGGGCGCGCGGGCTCCGCGCCCTTGGCCCAATGCAGCCCGAGCATGGGTGGCTCGGCGCGCGCGTTGAGGTCTTCGGGTGCGGCGCCCGGCGCCGCCGTCGCGAGCCCGGAAACCAGCAGCATCGATACGCACATCGTGATTCTTGTTTTCATGCAGTCCCCTTGAGTTGTCCTGTCTCGAACCTTCATCAACTGCGAGGTGACGGTCCGGGCATCGACACCCCGGCGCGTGCAAGGGCCGATCTCCGTCGGGCTCCACGGACGCGCCTGCAAGTTCCGACGGTAGTATGGCCCTGATCTGATGCGAACTCTCTCCACTGGCCGCGATGCCTCGTCCCGGACTGCCTGTCAGGGTGGCAGCGAAGCGGCGTAGGCCGCAAGGTCGATCATCTCGCGCACGCTCAGCGATGCCGTGACCGTCTGCATCGGCAGCGACGCGGCGCCCGCGCGCGTACCGGCCTGGAAGGCGTACAGCTGCCGGAACAGGTAGCCCGGGAACTGCCCGGCCAGCGGCGGCGCGGGCAGGGCGGCTCCGCCGCGCAGGCCCACCCCGTGGCAGGTTGCACACGCCTGCGGGCGGGCGAGGCCGGCGCCTGCGGCGAGGTTGCGCCCGCGTTCGATGCTGCCGACCGGGACGTAGACGAGATAACTTGCATGCGGATCGCGGCGCTCGAAGCGTTCGACGTCGGTGGGCGTCTCGACGATGCGCGTGCCGAGGGGTTCGTCGGGGCCCTTCGACCGGATCAGCACGAAGCACGCCGTCGTGACATGCGGCACGTCCGCCGTCTCGACGAGCTGCAGGTGTGAACGCACCGCCTGCTGCGAGTAGTAGATCGCCGCCGCCTGGACCTGCGCGTCCGACAGCGTGCCGAGCGACTTCACCATCAGCCGGCTCGGCGCCCAGTCCGGTGGCGCGCCGTGGCGCTCGCCTGAGCGCAGGACGGCGATCTGGGTGGCGATGTACGCCGCGGGCAGTCCCGCGATCCTGACGTTCTCCGGGCGACCGCCGCCGTCGGGCAGGTGGCAGTAGCCGCAGGCGGGCGTGGCTGGCGTTTGGCCTGTCATGACGACCGCGGGCGGCTCGCGGTGCTCAGCGGGGAACCAGTCGGGGGCAATCGACAGGCGCCGCAGCGCCGCCGCCGTGTAGTGGATGGCCGAGCCCGGTACGTCCAGTGGCACGAGGTCATCGGCAGCCGCCGCGGGCGCCGCCGCCGGACAGCCGGGATAGCTCCAGTCAGGGGCCTCATCGGCCATCGAACGCGGCGCGACGGCGGCGCAGGCGACCAGCAGAGCGGCGAGGGCCGCGGATCCGGATGCAGTCACTGCGCCTACCTGCGAAAGAGCTGACGACCCACCGATCCTAGCACTGCGCACAGTTGCGGCGGCTGGCCGCCGGGGGTGATTGTCTTCCGCTTGCGAACGGAATACCGTCGTCCTGCGTCGACTCGTGGCCGCGCCCGCGCGGCAGTACAGGTCACGCCGATCAAGGGGGATCCATGGCATTCGCACGCAGCACATGGCTGAGATACCAGCCTGTCGCTGCCTTCACCGGCTGCTATCTCGCGCTGGGGCTGCTGCTGCGGCTGGTCCTGTGGTGGGACTTTGGGCGCAAGGGGCAGGTTGCCGTCGCAGGTCTCGCCTGGATCGTGCCGATCGGGGCGCTGAACGACCTGGTGCAGGCGCTGTACCTGTTCTTCCCGCTGGCCGTTTACCTGTCGCTGGTGCCCGACCGCTGGCATCGCTCGGTCGCCAGTCGCCGGATCCTCATGCTCGGCTGCATGCTCACGGTCTTCGCGCTGTTGTACCTCGCGGCTGCCGAGTACTACTTCTTCGAGGAGTTCGACGAGCGCTTCAACCTGGTCGCGACCGACTACCTGATCTATCCGAAGGAGGTCTTCAACGACATCCGGGATGCCTACCCGATCAAGCGCTTCGTGCTGCTCGCGGCGGCGCTCGCCGCCGCCGTGGTCTGGCCGCTGCGCACACGTCTCATGGGTGGGCTTGAGGTGAACTCACGGCTGGCCAATCGCTGGCCGCCGCTGCTCGTGCATTCGCTGCTGCTGGTGGGCGCGATCTGCCTGGTACGCACCGACTGGCTCGCGCACTCGGCCAACCGTGTCGCGAACCAGCTGGCGCTGAATGGGCATTCGCAGTTCTTCCAGGCGATGCGCACGAGCGAGCTGGACTACCGCACCTACTACCTGAGCGGCGACTCGAAGGCGGGACTGGCGCGCCTCGCCACCCAGTTGCAGGGCGGCGGCGGGACCTTCGTGCGTCTGGACGAGGAGCGCCTGGATCGTGCCTACCCTGCGGCCAGCCACGCACTGGGCAAGCTCAACGTCGTGGTGGTCATGGAGGAGTCGCTCGGCGCGGAGTTCAGTCGCCTGCACGGATCGCGTCGTGACCTGACACCGAACCTGGATCGTTACGCGACGCAGGGCCTGTGGTTCAGCCACATGTATGCGCAGGGGACCCGCACCGTTCGCGGCCTCGAGGCCATCACAAGCTCCATCCCACCGATCCCGACCGTCGCGATCGTCCGCCGACCTAACAACCAGCGCATCGCGACCTGGGGCAAGGTCATGCGCGCCGCCGGCTACAGCACGACGTTCCTGTACGGCGGCTATGGCTACTTCGACAACATGAACGACTTCTTCGCCGGAAACGGCTACGAGGTCGTCGATCGCCGCCAGATCGAGGATCCGCGCTTCGCCAACATCTGGGGCGTCAGCGACGAGGACCTGTTCGACACGGCCCTCGAGACCTTCGATCGCGAGGCAATGTCCGGCAAGCCGTTCTTCGCGCAGATCATGACCACCTCGAATCACAAGCCGTTCACGTTCAGGTCGGGGGTGCCCGGGGTTCCCGCAACCGGTGGCGGCCGCGAGGCCGGCATCCGCTATGCCGACTACGCGCTCGGCTATTTCCTCGAGCAGGCACGCAAGCACCCTTGGTTCGACGACACGCTGTTCGTGGTGGTTGCGGACCACGGCGCAAGGGTCTACGGACGCGCCCAGATTCCGATGAGAACGTACGAGATCCCGTGCCTGGTCTGGTCGCCAAAGCATATCCAGCCGCAGCGCGTCGATACGCTCGCGAGCCAGATCGACATCGCGCCGACGGTGCTGGGCATGCTGGCCTTCCCGTATCTCGCGCCGTTCTTCGGCCAGAACGTGCTGAGCGGGTCGACGACGCCGCGCGTGGCGATGTTCACGCACAATCACGATGTCGCGCTGTATCGCGACGGGCGACTGGTGGTGCTGGGCCTTCGCCAGCAAGCGAACCACTACTCATACGACCGTGAGCATGACGCATTCCGGCCGGTCGCGCGTGATGCCGAACTGGAGTCGCTGGCGGTGGCTTACTACCAGACGGCCTACGACCTGTTCGAGCGGCACATCTACGAATAGCCGTGTGCGGCGATGGCGCCGGCGTGCCCGGGGGGCACGGGGCGGGCGACAGGGCCCGCCCCAGACGTCAGTCGCGCCTAGCCGGCCGCCAGCGCGTACAGGTGCTTCACATAGGACAGCGTCGCCGCGGCCATGCCGTGCACGGCCGGGTTGCTCGACTCGATCACGTAGTACTCGTCGGGTGCATGCGCCCGGCTGCCGTGACCGGTGCCGAAGTGGCCGGCGGGGAGGCTGACCGGGGCGTCGGTGAAAATGTATCCCGGCCACGACCCCGCGAGGCGCGGCGACAGGCTCACCGGCATCCCCTCGCTCTTGTAGACCGCGATCGACGACTGGATCAACGCCGATGACTCCTCGGTCTGGGTCGGGTTGTAGCCGCCGGTGATCTTGACCTCGATGTCTGCGTAACCGCGCTTGGCCAGGTGCGCCCGCAACTTTGCGCCGGCATCCGCCGCCGTCTGGTCCGGCACCAGGCGCAGGTCCAGCTTGGCGGTCGCCCTGGACGGCAGCACCGTCTTGCCGCCGGGCCCCGTGTAGCCGGCGTACATGCCCTCGATGTTCACCGTCGGCTGGGACGCGAGGCGCTCCAGCGCGTCGCGGTAGGACAGATCGCGCACCCAGTGCTGCACGCCCATCAGCTTCTTGACGTCCGCCTCCTGGGTCGCCGCAGCGTGCTCTGCGATCAGCTGCTTCTGGCGCTCGGTCAGGGGCTTCACGTGCTCGAACCAGCCGTCGATCGCCGGGTCGTTGCCGTCGTCCGAGACCAGGGTCGACAGCGCCTTCACCATGCGCCAGACCGCGCTGTCGAGTTCCGCCTTGTAGCTGGAATGGATGTCGTCCCTGGCGCCGCGCCCCCACTTCTCGGTGGAGCACACCAGCTCGACCTCGACGGCGCCCTTCGCCCCGAGCGCGACCTCGACGCCACCCTGCGGTGACTGCGACGCGAACGGCATGAAGACTTCGTGGCACTTCGACAGCGCCGCGAGCACCTCCGGCTGGCGCACGACCTGCGAGAAATGGGGCGAGGCGATCTCTTCCTCGCCCTCGGCGATCAGCACGATGTTCACCGGCGACTTGCGGCTGGCGGCCTTCAGCGCATGCAGTGCCGCGAGGAAGGTCGCCTGCGGACCCTTCTGATTGATCGCCCCGCGACCGATCATGACCTTGCCGTAAGCGGCACGCTCGACGATCGCGCCTTCCAGCGGCGGCGAACTCCACTCCTTGGGGTCGAACTGCTTGACGTCATACATGAAGTACATGCCGACCGTGCGCCTGGCGCCCGCGTCCAGCGTCGCGAACACGCCGGGCTGACCATCGGTCGGCATGACCTTCGCGCTCTGGAAACCGGCCTCCCTCAGCAGCTCGATCATCAGCTGCGCACCCTCGGGCATGTTGCGGTTCTCGGCCGCGATCGATGGCAGCGCGATCCAGTTCTGCAGCCGGCGGATCGCCTCAGCGCGCTGACGCTCGATCGCTGCCCGCACCGCGGTGAGGTCGCCGCCGTAGGGGCTCTGCGTGTTGCCAGCAGCCGCCAGCACCAGCCTCGGCAGCGTCAGGGTGGCGCCGGCGGCAGCGGCCATCAGCAGCAAGCCGCGACGGTTGACGGCTTGAATCTTTCGCTCGTGCATGGGGAGTCTCCGCTCGCGGGTAAGTGCACCGAAATGTAACACCGGCAGGGTAACCGCGGAACGTGCGGCGAACCAACCGGGCCGGGCGGCCGTGGTGGGAGCCCGGCAGGGGCGATGAGCGAGGGGGCGGGCGCCGTCGTAGCGGATCACTTGCGGGCGCGCACCAGCTCCAGCAGCCCCAACGCGAGCGCGCAGGCGTCAGCCTCATCGCTGATCGCCTGATCCGAGTTCGCCGCATCCGCTGCTGCCGAGGTGCTGGTCGGCAGACCCTGCCCGGCCAGCATCGCGTACAGGCGCGCTTCGGTCGGCCCACGACGCGTCGTGCCGTGTGCGTCGTGCGCGACGTCGGCGTAGCGGCTGACCGCCGCAGCCGCTTCCGCGCGCCCGTCCAGGAAGGCGAGCCAGGCCATCGCGTCGAGTGCCGTATAGAGCTTGCCCGGGTCCATGCGCGCACCAAGCGTGTAGAGCTCCGCGCCGGTCGCGCGTGCTTCGGCGAGGTTGCCGGCCAGCAACTGTGCGCTGAAGGTCAGTGTCAGCAGCTCCATGCGTGTCGCGTGGTGGCTGGAGTGTCGCAGGCTCAGCGCAAGTGGCCGGCCCAGCTGGAGCGCGGCCGCGATGTCGCCGCAGGTGAGGTCGAGCTCGACGGTGCGAACGGTGGCCGCCAGCGCAAGGCGCTCGCTGACAGTCAGTGCGAGTCGCACCGCGCGCCTGCAGGCGTCTCGAGCGCCTTCGAACTCCCCCGCAGCCATGAGCACGGAGCCCTCGGTCATCGCGCCGTGTGTCAGCAGCCGCGGCGGCCATGCGGGGTTCTCGAGCGCACGGGCCGCGGCGATGGCCAGACGCCGGTCAGGGCCGTCGGCCTGCCAGTTCAGGGCCCGTACGACCAGCGCGTAGTAGCGCGAGCGGGCGTCGCCGACTTCGCCGTGCATGCGGGCGGCAATCTCCGCCGCGTAACGGGAACGGTCGCACTGGCGGGTCGAGTTGAAGGTTGCGACCGCCTCCCAGTAGCGGGCCAGTCGCGCCCGCGGCAACGCGTCGGTCAGCAGTCGTACCGTCTGCTCGTAGCGCGCGCTGGCCTCCGCCAGCAGTTCGGCCTCGACGTACAGCGGCCACGCCGAGCCGTACAGGGAGATCGCAAGTGTCCGGTCGTGATCGGCCGCCCAATCGATCGAGCTGCGCAGGTTGTCGAGCTCGGGCGCGTGCCGCTGCAGCCAGACGGCCTCGTCCATCGACCAGTATTCCTGGTAGGCGGCGTCCATCTGCTGCAGCGTCGTCGCCGCCATTCGCCCGCGCGCGCTGTTGAGCTCACCCGTCGCGGCGAGTCGTTCGAGCGCGTAGTAGCGGGCGGTCTCCAGCAGTGCGTAGCGGGGCGGGTCCGTCGGCAGGGTCGCCACGAGCGAGCGATCGACGAGTCGCCCGATCAGGTCGATCGCTTCGATCGCATCCAGCGCCTGGTCCGCAACGCAACGTGCGGCGGCGCTGAGCGTGAAGCTGCTCGAAAATGCGCCGAGCCGGTTGAAGACGCGCTGCTCGTCGGGCGTGAGCAGTCCGTGGCTCCATTCGAACGCCGTGTGCAGTGCGCCGTGCCGGGGCTCCGATCCCAGGCCATTGATCTTGAGCAACCGGAACCGATCGTCGAGCCGCTCGTGCACGGCCGCGACGCCGAGGGACGCGACGCGGGCGGCAGCCAGTTCGAGCGCGAGCGGATTGCCGTCCAGGCGCCGGCAAATGTCGGCGACCAGCCCCGCGTTCGCGAGCGTCAGCGCGAAGGTGCGGTCCGCGGCAGCGGCGCGCTGCGCGAACAGGGCCACGGCCGAGCAGGCGGCGACATCGGTCATCGCCCCACCGGCCGCCGGAACCGACAGCGCTCCGAGCCGGTAGACGAGCTCGCCTGCGACCCCCAGTGGCGCCTGGCTGGTCACCAGCAGGCGCAGGCCGCGGTGCCGCGAGACCAGACCCGCCAGAGCGTGCGCGAGTGGCCCGGCCAGGTGTTCCACACTGTCGAGGACCAGCAGCAGCGGCGCATCGCCGATGGCGCGATCGAGGCTCGTGAAGCCGTCAGTGCCCTCCGGCAACGACAGCCCGAGCGCGAGCGCGATTGCCGGGGGGACCTGAGCGACGCTGTCCAGCGAAGCGAGGGTCACGAATGCCGCGGCGTCGGCCGGGGCGATCGCCTCGCGGGCCAGCACTTCCTCGGCCAGTCGGGTCTTGCCGACGCCCGGTGTGCCGACCACCGTGACCAGCCGTCCCTTGGCGAGCTCCGCCTCGATGTTGCGCAGGTCCTTGTCCCGCCCGATCAGGGGGGCGAGCCGCTCCGTCCAGGTACGTCGCGCGACCACCAGTGCCGGTGGCGGTGCGGGGGAAGGCGTCGGCGGCGCCGACGGCGGATCGAGCGGCGCGCCGGGTGTGCAGACCGCGAGTTCGAGGCGATAGCCGAAGCCGGGCACTGTGCGGATGGCGCCGGCGCCCAGCACCCGCCGCAGGCTGGCGATCTGGGCGGGCAGGTTGTTCTCGTCGACGACCAGCCGTGGCCAGACCCGCTCGAGCAGGGTGGCTTTGGGGACGAGGCGGCCGGCGTTCTCGACCAGCACGAGCAGCAGGTCGAACGCGCGGGCGCCGACCTCGACGGCATTGCCCCGCTCGCTGAGCCGGCGTTCGGAGGGGTTCAGCTCGAAGGCCCCGACGCGAATCACATCCATGTCTGCTCAGTCCCAGGAGGCGCCGCCCCGGTGGCCCCCGGCGGCGGCGGCCAGCGCAGCCTGTTTCGTAGGGGCATCGCGATTTTTCAGACAACTTTCAGGTGGGTTTCATGACCTTTGCACCCCACCCGGTCAGTCTATACCTGCGCGGCGGGGGGCACTCAATCACGGCAGTGCAGACGCGGCGGAGCGATCACAGCAACTCAGGGAAAGGGAGAATTCACATGCCCAAATTCGTCATCGAGCGGGAAATCCCCGGTGCCGGCAACATGACACCGGCGGACCTGAAAATGATCTCGCAGAAGTCCTGCGGGGTCCTCAGCAGCCTCGGTCCGAGCGTACAGTGGGTGCACAGCTACGTCACCGGCGACAAGATCTATTGCATCTACCAGGCCAGCGACGAGTCGCTGGTGCGGCGCCATGCGGAGCTCGGCGGGTTCCCCGCCAACAAGATTTCGCGCGTCACCTCCGTGATCGATCCCGCGACGGCCGAATGATCCGGTCCGGTACGTTCCCTAGCCCATCTCAAAAGTCTCAGGAGAAGTCCATGAAAGTCATCATCGCCCTGCTTTCGCTTTTGTGCGCCACGGTCGCCTTCGCTGCCGACGGCCCCGCGCAGAGCCCGGCGCATCCGGCCAAGGCCAAGCTGCATCGCTACCTGATCGAGCGCACCTTCCCGGCCGGCGCCCTGAAGGGCCTGGACGCTGCAACCAAGAAGCAGGTCAACGCCAACAACGCCTCGGTCGGCGTCCACTGGGTGAAGTCCTACGCCAACGCCGACGAGACCAAGACCTTCTGCGTCTACGAGGGTCCGAGCGAGGCCGCCGTGCGCAAGGCAGCCGAGCTCAACAAGCTGCCGGTCGACAGCATCATGGAGGTGCCGGTGACTCTGTCGCCAAACTGACAGGTGTCGTTCGTGGCGGCCCGCGTCGCGGGCCACCACGAACTTCGATCAATGCACCGGCGCCATCAGGTGCTGGTAGGGCGTCCCGGCCCACATCACGTAAGGCACGCTCGTGTCCGGATCCGCGCCACTGGGGTACTGCGCGTAGAAGCCGGGATCCGCGCCAACGATCATCAGGTGACGCCCGGTCTTGATCCAGTGATCCGCCGTCGAGGGCTTGGTCGCGTAGGGATCGGTGTTGCTCGCATCCGTCCCGCCCGCGAGCATGTACATCAGGCCGAGCTTGCTCGGCGGGGGCTTGTGCCCCATCCAGGCGTGCGCCCACTCCATCGCGTTCGCATCCATGCACATGGGATCCGGGCCCGGGGTCTCGGGATTGTCCGGCATGCAGGTGAAGCCGTTCGTGCCCTTGCGCAGGGTGCGCATGCTGCCGTCCGCCCCCATGGCGACGATCGTCGCGTTCCTGGCGACCGCCGCGGGCGCGGCGGCCATCGCACTCCTGATCAGCATGGCATCGGACGGCGCCTTCGCTGCGGCCTTGGCCTCGTCGGCAGCGGCGACCAGCGGTGTGCCTAGGACGGCCAGCATGAAAAGGCACTGTAAGATTTTTCTTTGCATCGTATTTCCCCCCGGAGTCGTGGTTGGGATTCCGACGTCAGCGGCTCGTTTGCGGCGTGCCCCCTGGATGCCGCGTCGTGGCGTCGGGCGCGGCTAGCTGACGCCCGCTGGGATTGGCTGTCAAGCGATGCCGGCGGGCGGGCGGAAGTGCAAGAAATGCACAAGGATGCGCGTGGCTCGCGGGCGCGAGCATCACGAGGGCAGTGAAGGGGGGCGCCGACCGTGTGCGGGCCGCGAGGCGAGTCTACGAAGGACGCCGGGCGACCGCC
>JANXQL010000071.1 GCA_025356815.1 Pseudomonadota bacterium | reverse complement strand
CTTCGCAAAATGACGCTGCTTCCGGCACAGCGTCTGGAAAAGCGCGCGCCAATGTTTCAAAACAAGGGCCGTATCCGCGTGGGAGCCGACGCCGACATCACCGTCTTTGATCCCAACACCATCGTTGATAGAGCGACGTTTGAAGAGCCGCTGCAATATTCCGCCGGAATCCCCTACGTCTTTGTAAACGGAGTCCCGGTCGTGAAAGAAGGGAAGCTTGCCTCAAGCGTTTTTCCGGGGCGCGCGGCGCGCGCTCCGATCTCTCAATAGGTTGCGGATATTACGGCGTACTGAAGCTGCTTGCTGCCCCTGCTGAACGAAGGCTTCGGAGGGGTCATTTCGATCGCCTAAATTTCCGCAGTTGGCCGAACCCGGTCTCGCGAGAGCCTGACGTTGCCGAAATCCCGGTGTTGACCCAAAGCTGATACTTCCCGCGCGTGCGAAGGAGCGTTAAGCTGAAATGGGCGTAGGCTCTTTTGTTGTAAGGGATGTCGTGGTAAAGAAGATCGTCGCCTTGGTATTTTGCCTGATCTTCCTTGCGCCCTGCGCCGCGCTAGCCGGCAAGGTGAAGACGCTGAAGGTCACTGTGCTGTCGACCATGCTCGCTGATCGGGGGCTGGGAGAATGGGGCTATTCTGCCCTGGTCGAGGTCGACGGGCGCAAGTTCCTGTTCGACACGGGTGCCAACCCAGACGTGGTGCTCAAGAACGCCAAGTCCCTGGGCATCGACCTGTCGGATGTCGAGGACGTGGTGATCTCTCACAATCACGATGACCACACCGGCGGACTCATCACGCTGCGCCGGGAGCTGATGAAGAAGAACCCCCGCGCAATGAGCCGGGCGCACGTCTCCGCCAACATCTTCCTGCCCCGCCTGAAGGCCGACGGTTCCGACGATAACGGCCTCACGCCCCTTCGGACCGAGTACGAGCGGCTCGGCGGCCGCTTCACTTTGCACGAGGACGCGGCTGAGCTTGCGACCGGAGTCTGGTTCACCGGCCCGGTTCCCAGGAAATACCCTGAGACCAACTGGAGCACTGAAGGTCTGAAGATCCACACGGCCGCCGGCGACGTGACCGATAATGTGCCGGAGGACGCCGCCCTCGTCTTCTCGACGCCCGAAGGACTGCTCGTGCTGACCGGTTGCGGCCATGCTGGCATCGTCAACATCGCGGAATATGCTCAGAAGATCGCCGGTACCGTGCCCGTATTCGCGGTGATCGGCGGTCTGCACCTGTTCGCGAAAGGCGACGAGGTTGTCGACTGGACGGGGGCTCAGCTGCGCCTCCTGGGAGTCAGGTATCTGCTGGCCGGGCACTGTACTGGTATCGAGGCGACGTGGCGTTTACGCTCGGCCCTCGGCCTGACCCGCAAGACCGCTCCTGTGAGCAGCGTCGGTTCGAGCTTCACCCTTGGCAAGGGTATCGAGCCAGGCGACATCGCGGCCTGACCCAGGCGACGCCCGCTTTTGGCCGATTGCGTCGCCGAGCGGTCGGAACCTACCGGACAAACCCGCCGTTCACGTTCGGTAATTTAGCTGTTCGAGAATTGGCGGCCTCCGAGCTACCAACGGTTCTGACCCGCAGCCGGCTTTGGCGACCGTCGGCTTTCCGGTTCCCTACGGACTAGCCTTAGTCATAAAATGCTGGGGCCTTTCGCAGTTTGCTGTTGGCGATAATGTCATGCTGGATCCAGAGGGAAGAACTAGTCGCCTTTAGGAAGTCGTCGATTTCAATTCGACTGCGGCTGGTCTGTTCTTTGTCAAACTCGAATACGGGAAATCGGTTGAGGGTTCTTTCCTGTGGAAAGTGATACAGATCCCCCGATAGTAATACCGGGCCGGTATTCGTTAGGCGAACCAATAGCATCTGGTGCCCCGGTGTATGTCCCGGCGCAAATTTGATAACGGTGCTACCGTCTCCGAAGACATCATACTGATCGGTTTCAATGAGAATCGTCTTGGCGTCCTTCAGCCGAGCATATGTGTCCGGTCGAGTCGTCCCGGGCGCGGGCGATGCAAACATTGCGTTGCGCTCCACCGCCCGAACTAGCCAAGTTGAGTCAGCGAAGGAGTTGGCATTGGCCGTGTGGTCGTAGTGATAGTGGGACAAGGCGATGTACTTAATCTTCGACGGAGGGTAGCCCAGTTCGGCTAGCTGGGCGCCGAGGCGACGCGTGAGGGGAATGTCGCGAGTTTGTCCGTCTGGTAGAGACAGATGGTGCACAACGGTGCTTCCGGTCGGCTGCCACTCCGCGTCCGGGACAGCACCTACATCCCAGATGAGGGCCCCTTTCGGATGAACAACCAAGAAACAAGCCACCGAGAGCTCAGAGGTCTCGACCTCCTCGCGTCGCAACTGGTATCTAGCGGTATCTGCGACGTGGATTGCTCCACAGTCTAAAACGTAAAGTCGAAGTGGCCCGGGGGACTGAGTTGCAGGTGAGGCGGGTGCAACACTGGCGACGAACGAACTAAGCAAAACAAAAAGCGCTGCGGTCACGCGGGGTAGAACTCTGTGCATTCTTGTGGCCTTCTAGTCTGCGATTTTTCCGCATACTAGCGCAGGGCGTGAATGTCGGCTAACGGGAAATCAATCTCGACACGCCGCTGGCCGCCGTTGGCCGAAAACGGCGGTAGCGCCCTGCCCGGATACGGGTCGTTCGCCCAGATACAAATCGAGTTTTTGCCAGTTTTGCCCTAGTTTCCAGCCTCACGGATTTACTCCCAAACGTGGCAAACTCTGTAGGCAGCGCCCTTGTCACTCCCACTCAATGGTAGCGGGCGGCTTGCCGGAAATGTCGTACACGACGCGCGAGACTCCCTCGATCTCGTTGACGATCCGCAGGCTGACCTTCTCCAGCAGTTCATACGGCAACGGCGCCCAGCGCGCGGTCATAAAGTCGACCGTCTCCACCGCACGGATCGCGATTACCGGCGCATAGCGGCGACCATCTCCCGTGACGCCGACCGAGTTGACCGGCAGGAATACCGCGAACGCCTGGCTGGTCCTGTCGTACCAGCCGGCGCGGCGTAGTTCCTCGATGAAGATGTGGTCAGCCTCGCGCAGCGTATCCGCCGCGGCCTTGGTGACCTCGCCGAGAATGCGAACGCCCAGCCCCGGACCCGGGAACGGGTGGCGATAGACCATCTCACGCGGCAAGCCGAGCTCGACGCCGAGCCGGCGCACCTCGTCCTTGAACAGCTCCCGCAGTGGTTCCACCAGCTTGAGTTTCATGTGCGCCGGCAACCCGCCGACGTTGTGATGGCTTTTGATCAGGTGCGCCTTGCCGGTCTTGGCGCCGGCCGACTCGATCACGTCCGGGTAGATCGTGCCCTGGGCCAGGAACTCGACCCGCGCACTCGCGGCGTCGGTGATCTTCTGCGCCTCCTCATTGAATACCTCGACGAACAGCCGGCCGATCACCTTTCGCTTGGCTTCGGGGTCCTTGATGCCCGCGAGCTCGCCGAGGAAGCGCGCCTCCGCGTCGACGCGCACGACCTTGACGCCCAGGTTCTTGGCGAACACCTGCATGACCTGATCGCCCTCGTGGTGGCGCAGCAGGCCATGGTCGACGAACACGCACGTCAGCTGCTCGCCGATAGCCTTGTGGAGCAGCGCGGCGACGACGCTCGAATCGACGCCGCCGGACAGCCCGAGCAACACGTTGGCCGAACACACCTGCGCACGCACTCGCGCGATCGCATCGGCGATGATGTTGCCTGGGCTCCACGAGTTGCCGCAGCCGCAGATCTCGTGCACGAAGCGCGAGTAGATCCGCTCGCCCTGGGTCGTATGGGTGACCTCAGGGTGGAACTGCAGCGCGTAGTAGCCGCGCGCTTCATCCGCCATGCCAGCGATCGGCACCTCGGCGGTGGAGGCGATGACCTTGAAGCCCGCCGGCACCTCGACCACACGGTCGCCGTGGCTCATCCACACATCGAGGAGCCCCTGCCCCTCCTCGTTGACCCGATCCTCGATGTCTCGCAGCAATACCGAGTGGCCGCGGGCGCGGACTTCGGCATAGCCGAACTCCTTGGCATCATGCGGCTCGACCCGGCCGCCGAGCTGCTTGGCCATCGTCTGCAGCCCGTAGCAGATGCCGAGCACCGGCACCCCGAGCTCCCAGACGGCCGCGGGTGCTCGCGGTGTACCTTCGACCGTGACGCTTTCGGGCCCGCCGGAGAGGATCACGCCCATCGGCGCGAACGCGCGCAGCTCGGCATCGGCCATGTCCCACGGGTGCAGCTCGCAGTAGACCCCGAGCTCGCGCACCCGGCGCGCGATCAACTGCGTGTACTGCGACCCGAAGTCGAGGATCAGAATCCGGTGGGCATGAATGTCGGCTGGGGTCGCGGCAGTGTCGGTCATCGATCAGCTCACCCGGTAGTTCGGTGCTTCCTTCGTGATCTTCACGTCGTGGACGTGACTCTCGCGCACGCCTGCGTTCGTGATGCGCACGAACCGCGGCTTGGTACGCAGCTCCTCGATGTTGCGGCTGCCGGTGTAGCCCATCGCGGCGCGCAGGCCACCTGCGAGCTGGTGCAGGATCGCGACCAGGCTACCCTTGTACGGCACACGCCCTTCGATACCCTCCGGCACGAGCTTCTCGAGCTCCGTCTTGGTGTCCTGGAAATAGCGATCGGCGGAGCCGTGCCGCTGCGACATGGCGCCGAGCGATCCCATGCCGCGGTACGACTTGTACGAGGCGCCCTGGTACAGCTCGACCTCGCCCGGTGACTCCTCGGTGCCGGCGAACATGCCGCCGAGCATCACGGTGTGGGCGCCGGCGGCGAGGGCCTTGGCGATGTCACCGGAGAAGCGGATGCCCCCATCGGCAATCAGCGGCACGCCGCTGTCGGCGAGCGCCGCGGCCACGTTCGCGACCGCCGAGATCTGCGGCACGCCGACACCCGCAACGATCCGAGTGGTGCAGATCGAGCCCGGCCCGATGCCCACCTTGACACCGTCCGCGCCGGCCTCGACCAGCGCGAGAGCCGCCTCGGCGGTGACGATGTTGCCGCCGATCACGTCGACCGACGGGAACGCCTTCTTGATGCGGGTGACCATCTCCAGCACGCCGCGCGAGTGGCCGTGCGAGGTATCGACGACCACCACGTCAACACCCGACTCGGCGAGCTGCGCGACGCGATCGAGCGTGTCGGGGTTGGTGCCAACCGCGGCGCCGACGCGCAGTCGGCCGCTGGCATCCTTGCAGGCACGCGGGAACTCGGTCGCCTTCTGGAAATCCTTGACCGTGATCATGCCCTTGAGCAGGCCGGCGGCGTCGACTACCAGCACCTTCTCGATGCGGTGGCGGTGCAGCAGTCGCAGCACCTCGTCTTTCGGCGCGTTCTCGCGCACGGTGATCAGCCGCTCCTTCGGCGTCATCACGGTCGTGACCGGCGAGTCGAAGCTGCGCTCGAAGCGCAGGTCGCGATGGGTGACGATGCCGACGACTTCGCCTGCGCTGGTCACCACCGGCACGCCGGAGATGCCCTTCGCCCGCGTCAGGTCAATGACCTCGCGGATGGTCTTGTCGGGCGTCACCGTGATCGGGTCGGAGATGACGCCGCTTTCGTACTTCTTGACGCGCAGCACTTCGCGCGCCTGGTCGGCGGCGCTCATGTTCTTGTGCACGATGCCGATGCCCCCCTCCTGGGCGATCGTGATCGCCAGGCGCGCTTCGGTCACCGTATCCATCGCCGCCGACACGGTCGGCAGGTTCAGGCGGATGTTGCGCGTCAGCTGGGTGGAGAGGTCGACGTCACGGGGCAGCACGTCCGAGTAGGCCGGAACGAGCAACACGTCGTCGAAGGTAAGCGCTTCTTGATCGATTCGCATAGGGCAGACCTGTGCCGCGGAAAGCGGCGGGGCCTATGCGGCGCGCACGGCTCCGCCGGGGAGCCTTTGGTAAAGCCGGGCATCGTACAGATTCCGACCCCGCCCGTAAACCGCCGCGTGCGAGCAGGCGTCCCGGCTAGACTGCAGGTCATGAACCGATCCACCGGAAGCCCCGTCGGGCGCGACGTCTACACCGTCTCCCGCCTCAACCGCGAGGCGCGCCTGCTGCTGGAAACCGGCCTGCCCGCGCTGTGGCTGGAGGGGGAGCTGTCCAACTACGCCCGCCCCTCCTCGGGGCACTGGTACTTTTCGCTGAAGGACGAGGCCGCGCAGGTCCGCTGTGCGATGTTCCGCGGCGCCAACAGCCGCGTGCGGGTGGTGCCCAGGGACGGCATGCACGTGCTGGTGCGGGCCCGCGTCGGCCTGTACGAGCCGCGCGGCGAATACCAGCTGGTGGTCGAGCACCTCGAGGAGGCCGGCGAAGGCGCCTTGCGGCGCCGCTTCGAGGAGCTGAAGGCACGCCTGCAGGCGGAAGGGCTATTCGACGCCGCGGCGAAGCGCCCGTTGCCGCGCCTGCCGCGCCGGATTGGCGTGATCACCTCGCCCACCGGGGCTGCGATCCGCGACATTCTGCACGTGCTCGCGCGGCGATTCCCGGCAGTGCCGGTGCTGATCTACCCGGTGCCGGTGCAGGGCACGGGCGCCGGCGCCGACATCGCCGCAGCGCTGCGCCTGGCATCGGCCCGTGGCGATGCCGACGTGCTGATCCTCGCGCGTGGCGGCGGCTCGCTCGAGGACCTGTGGGCATTCAACGAGGAGGTCGTCGCCCGGGCGATCCGCTCGAGCCGCATCCCGGTCATCACCGGCGTCGGCCACGAGGTCGACACCACGATCGCGGACTTCGCCGCCGACATGCGCGCCCCGACCCCGTCCGGCGCCGCAGAGCTCGCCGTGCCGGACCGCCGCGAGTGGCTGCGCGCACTGACCGGCGTTCGCGAACGCCTCGCCGGCGGCTGGGGACGCGGCGCGAGCGCCCGCCGCCAGCGGCTCGCCTGGCTCGGGCGCAGGCTGGACCTGACCCACCCGCGGACCCGGCTGGCGGCGCGGGCGCAGCGGCTGGACGAGCTCGAGGGCCGCCTCGCGCGGGCCCTGCGGCGGGAGCTCGCCACCGCCCGCACACGCCTAGCCGCGGCAGCCCGCACCCTGCACGCGGTCAGCCCGCTCGCGACGCTCGAGCGCGGATACACGATCGTCGTCGGTCCGGCGGGGCGGCTGGTGCGGCGCGCAGCCGACGTCGCGGTCGGCGATGCGATCGAGGCGCGGACCGCCGACGGCCGCTTTCGAGCGACGGTCACCGGGCGCGACGACTGATCAGCTGCGTCGCAGCCACAGCCCTACCCGCAGGCCGGGCCGCTGATCGTCCAGTTCAATCGTTCCGCCATGCAGGCGCATCACCGCGGCGACCAGCGCAAGGCCCAGTCCGCTGCCCGGCGTGCCGGCGGCGTTGGCGAGCCGCCGCGAGCGCTCCAGCGCCCGCGCGCGATCCTCCGGCGCGATCCCGGGGCCGGTATCCATGACCGCCACCGACAGGCCCTGCAACGACTGCGCCGCCACAACCTTGATCCGCCCGGTACGTGGCGTGTACTTGATCGCGTTGTCGATCAGATTCGCGAACGCCTGCGCCAGGAGCTGCGCATTGCAATTCAACTGCAGTCCCGACTCCACCTCGCTCTGCAGCGACTGGCCCTTCTCCTCGGCGAGCGGCCGGTACAGGTCGACGACATCCATGACCAGGCCGCTCAGGTCCACCGGCGCGAGGCTCACCGCGCCGGCTTCGGCCAGCGCGATGCGCAGCAGCGCCTCCAGCGTCATCTCGACCCGTTCGACCTCCTCCAGCGCGCGCTCGACGGCAGAGCGCAGCCCGGCCGCACCGGAATCGCCGACCAGCGCGTATTCGAGCGTCGCGCGCAGCCGGTTCAGCGGGGCCCGCAGGTCATGTGCGGTACTGTCGGCGACGGCGCGCATCGCTACGGTCAACTGCTCGATCCGATCGAGCGCCACGTTGATCTCGCGCGTCAGGGAGGTCAGCCCCGTGCCGGTAACCATCGGCAGGCGCTGCGACAGGTCGCCCATCAGGATCCGGCCGACGACCGCCGAGACGTCCCGCAGTTGCTGCTCGCCGCGGCGCGCGAACACCAGTGCGGCCGCGACACCGGCAAGGGCGGTCAGCACGATGGCGAGGGTCAATGGCCACAGCAGCCGCAGCGCCGCCGCGACGCGCACGTCCACGTCGTAGGCGATCATCAGCCGCGCGCCATCGCGCAGGCCGAGCGGCCGGCCAATCATGCGGCGCGTCGCCTGCGGCCCGCGCGCGGGGTCGGGCAGGTCGAATCGCAGCACACCGTCACGCAGCGGATAGCGCCACAGGCGATCGGGAAGGTGGCCGGCGACGGTCTCGCCGCCCGGCAATCGCAGGGCGTACTCGACGTCGCGTCCTGCGTCGACGCTGCTGCGGTCGGCGATCAGCGTCGCAAAGACGTGCGGGTCGACGCGCGCCTGGATCGCGGCGAAGGCCGCGGCGTCCCGCGCGATCGCCTCGCGCACCTGGGACTCCACGACCGGGCGCGCACCGAGATAGGCGACGAGACTGCCAAGCAGCGCGAGCAGCGCGTAGGCGAGCAGGATGCTGGCGATACGCGCGCCAGTGGTTCTATGGAACACGCGGCACCAGGCCGGGGGCGAGCACATAGCCGGCGCCGCGAACGGTGGTCACCAGCGGCGCCAGCCGATCGTCGCCAATCGCCTGGCGCAGGCGGCTGATGTGCACGTCGATGACGTTCGTCTGCGGATCGAATTGGTAACCCCAGACCTGCTCGAGCAGCATGCGTCGCGTGACCACCTGGCCGGCAGCGCGCATCAGGCACTCCAGCAGCCGGAACTCCCGCGGCGTGAGGTCGATGCGTCGTCCGCCGCGGCGCGCCTCGCGAGTCACAAGGTCAATCTCCAGGTCGCCGACCGCGAGGCGCGAGCTGAGGACGCTGTCCGCCGAGCGGCGCAGCATGGCCTCGAGCCGCGCGAGCACCTCGCTGAGATGGAAAGGCTTGACGAGGTAGTCGTCGCCGCCCGCGCGCAGGCCCTCGACGCGGTCGTCGACCTGGCCGAGCGCACTGAGGATAAGCACCGGCCGGCGCACGCCGCGGGAGCGAAGCTGCGCGATCAGCCACAGGCCGTCCTGGCCTGGCAGCATGCGATCGACGATGAGCGCGTCGGGTGGCGCCTGTGCGTACAGCTCGAGCGCCTGCTCCGCGGAGGACGCGAGCACCACCTCGTGGCCGGACGCCACCAGCCCATCGGCGAGCAGTCTCGCCGCTTCCGGGTCATCTTCGGTGAGCAGCAGACGCAACGCCTGCTCCTTGCTAGCGGCCCTTGGAGTGCTTGATCAGGCGGCGGCGCTTCTTGACCTGCCGTTCCGTCAGTTCATTGCGCCGCCCGGCGAACGGGTTGGCGTCGGCGCGCAGTTCGACGCGCACCGGCGTGCCCTGAAGGCGGAACGCCTCGCGGAACGTGTTCACCAGGTAGCGGCGGTACGCCTCGGGCACGTGCGAGACCTGGTTGCCGTGGACGACAATCACCGGCGGATTGCGCCCGCCCTGGTGGGCGTAGCGCAGCTTGATGCGCCGGCCCCGCACCAGCGGCGGCTGGTGCGCCTCGAGCGCGGCCTCCAGCACCCGCGTCAGTTCCGGCGTCGGCAGCTCCTTGAAGGCCGCCTTGGCGGCACGGCCGCACTCCGCCAGCAGGTTGCCTACCCCCGTGCCGTGCAGCGCCGAGATGAAGTGGCGCTGCGCGAAGTCGAGGAACGGCAGCTTCAGCTCAAGCTGGTTGCGGATGTGGTCGCGCTGGTCCTCGGGGATGTGGTCCCATTTGTTGATCGCCAGCAGGAGCGCACGACCGCGCTCGGCGACATGGCCCAGCAGCGTCGCGTCCTGGTCGGCGATCGTCTCGTGGCCGTCGAGCACGCCGATCACGACGTGCGCCTCGTCGATGGCCTGCATCGCCTTGACGACGCTGAACTTCTCGACGGCGTCCTCGACCTTCGAGCGGCGGCGCACGCCGGCGGTGTCGATCAGCACGTAGCGCCGGCCATCGCGCTCGAACGGCACGTGCACGCTGTCGCGGGTGGTCCCCGGCTCGTCGAACGCCACCACGCGTTCCTCACCGATCAGGCGATTGATCAGCGTCGACTTGCCGACGTTCGGCCGGCCGACGACCGCGATGCGAATCGCGTCGCGGTCGATCTCGAGTTCGGCCGCGATGTCGGCGGCGTTGTCGGGTGGCAGGCCTTCCATGAAGCGCTTCACCAGCGCGTCCATGCCCTCGCCATGCGCGGCGGAGATCGGCAGCGGCACGCCGAGCCCGAATGAGTGGAACTCGAGACCCGCGAGCTCCGACTCGACGCCCTCGCTCTTGTTCGCGACCAGGATCACCGGCTTGCCCGAGCGACGCAGCCGCGCAGCGACCGCCGAGTCCTCGGGCGTCGGGCCTGCGCGCTGGTCGACGATGAACAGCACGCGATCCGCCTCGACGACCGCGCGCTCGGTCTGGGCGACCATCAGGGTCTCGACACCGGACGGGCTGACGACGAGCCCACCGGTGTCGACCACCAGGTAGCGGCCGCCGCGCCGTCCAAAGCCGTACTGACGGTCGCGGGTCAGCCCGGGCAGGTCGGCGACGAGCGCGTCGCGCGTGCCGGTAAGTACGTTGAACAGGGTCGACTTGCCGACATTCGGGCGTCCAACGATGGCGATGACCGGCAGCATTTGAATCCCCTGCCCGTCATTTCCTCGGGCGGGCGCGCAATGCGTACAGGTGGCCCGCATCGGTCTGCAGGTAGACCATGCCATCGGCAGCCACCGGCGCGTTGGTCACGCGCGACTTCGCGGTGGCGACCCGGCCGAGCAGCGCGCCGGTGGTGGCATCGAGCCAATGCACGTGGCCCTGGAAGTCAGCCACCACCACCGCGTCGCCGTCGACTACCGGCGAGGTGAGCCCGCGACGCGCCATCGCGTCCTGGTCCCACACCGGTGTCCCGTCGCGCCGGCGCAGCGCAATCACGTGGCTGTCGGCGGTGGTGACGAACAGCGTCTCAGGCGCGAGCGCGAGCCCGCGGTAGCTGGATGCGTCGCGCGACCACCAGACCTGGCCCGAGTCGAGTCCGAGCATCGCGATGCGGCCCTGGAATCCGGCGACCAGCACGTCGTGACCGGACACCGCAAGCTCACCGTCGATGTCGACCATGCGCTCAAGCTCGGTGCGGCCGTGCGGCGGGCTCACCGCCGATTCCCACAGCACCTCGCCCTTGGCGGTGCCGTAGGCGGCGACCTTGCCGTTGTCGAAGCCGCAGACGACCGTGTCACCGGCGACGATGGGGCGGGACGTGCCACGCAGCGTCAGGCGCGGCACCGGCTGCTCGTTGCTCCACAGCTCCGCACCGGTGTCCGGCGACAGGCCGTGGACGCGGCCGTCCACCGTGCGGACGATCACCGCCTGCGGCGCGATCGACGGCGCGGCCAGCACCTCGCCACTGACCCGCACGAGCCAGCGGCGGGCGCCGGTGGCTTCGTTCAGCGCGAGCACCTGCCCGTCGCTGGTGCCGACCACCACCAGGCCATGGCCGGCGGCGGGGCCGCCGGACAGCGCGAGCTTGTTCTGCGAGCGCCACAGGCTGCGGCCGGAGACGGCGTCGAACGCCATCACGGCGCCCTGCTCGCCGGCGGCGTAGACATGTCCGGCATCGACCGCGGGCACGAGCGCAAGCCGCAACGCCCGGTCCTTGCCGCCGACGCTCGCGCTCCAGACCCGCTCGACCGCGAGCTTGGCGTTGAATGCCACCAGCGCCTTCGGCGGCGCGATGTCCTTGTCCTTGTCGCAGGCAACCAGGGCCAGGCCAAGCAGCAGCAGCGCGGCGAGTGAGCGCGGGTTCATGTGGGCGATCACGGCGTGGCGCCGGTCGCGGCAGTCGCGGGGGCGGATGGGTCGCCGCCGGCGGCGGTGATCTTCAGTTCGATGAGTTCCCGCGCGCCCGGATCGAGGCCGGGGCCGGCGAGCGCCTTGCGCCAGGCACTGATCGCGCCGGCCTGGTCCCCCTTGTCGGCGAGCAGGTCACCGCGCACGTCTGCATACGCGGGCAGTTCGTTCGGCGCCGCGCCACCGAGCGTGGCCAGCGCCTCGTCGGGCTTGCCGAGCGCGCGTTGCACGCGGGCGAGGCGCAGGCGGGCGACCGTCTGCAGATCGGGGTCGCGGGCGTTCTTGGCGACCTCGGCGAGCAGCGTCGCGGCCTCCGCGAGCTTGCCGGTATCGACGTCGAAGTGCGCAAGCGCGAGCGCCGCCATGTCCGGGTAGGGGGTGCGCGAATAGCTGTCGCGCAGTTCCGCGACCAACTTGCCGGCGCCTTCGGCATTGTTGTTGCCAAGCGCAGCGACGGTCGCGGTGTACTTCGCGGCCGCGCCGAGCGCCTGGCGCTCCTGCCAAGCGTGCCACTGCTGCACCCCGACCAGGCTACCGACGCCGAGCAGGATGCCGGCCACCGCCCAGGGCGCGTTCTCCCTGAGCCAGCCTCGAACCTGTTCGATCTGCTCCCGTTCGGTCAGATTGTCTTCCACGAGCTTCTCCCGCCTGATGCTTCGTTCAGCGGCAGCGATCTTGCCGAGCCGCGCCGTCACCGTCCACCGCCGCGGTCCCCAGCAGGTGCGCAAGGCGCCCCGCCAGGTCCGCGAACGGACATTCCTGCTGTTCGCCGCCGCCGCGCAGCGGCTTTACCGCCGCCACGCCACGGGCGATTTCATCCTCGCCGAGCACGACCGCGATCGTGGCCCCGCTCTTGTCGGCCCGCTTGAACTGCGCCTTGATGCCGCCGCCGCTGAGGTCCGTCTCCAGCCGCAGGCCCGGCTGCGCGTCGCGCACCACCTCGGCCAACTGCAGTCCGCGGGCGGCAACACCGGCACCGGCCATCACGAAGTACACCTGCGGTACTTCGGCAGGCGCCGCGAGGCTAAGTTCCTGCATCAGCAGCACGATGCGCTCCATGCCGAGCGCCCAGCCGATCGCCGCGGTTGCCTCGCCGCCCAACTGGGTGACGAGGCCGTCGTAGCGACCACCCGAGCAGACGGCGTTCTGGGAGCCGAGCGCGTCGGTGACCCACTCGAATACCGTGCGGCTGTAGTAGTCGAGCCCGCGCACCAAACGCGGGTTGATCCGGTAGGCGACACCGGCAGCATCAAGCCGGCGGCAGAGCCCGTCGAAGTGCTCGCGCGAGGCCGGATCGAGGTAGTCGGTCAGTAGCGGCGCCGCCGCGATCAGCTCCGCCAGCGCCGGGTTCTTGCTGTCTAGGATGCGCAGCGGGTTGCCGGCCAGCCGCCGCCGGCTGTCGGCATCGAGGGCGCCCTCGTTCGCGGCAAAGTAGCTGCGCAGCGCCTCACGGTAGTCTGCACGCGACTCGGGCGTGCCGAGCGAGTTGAGCTCAAGCCAGACGCGATCGCGAGGGATGCCCAGCAGGCGCCACATGCGCGCCGCGATCAGTATAAGTTCGGCGTCGACGTCCGGACCTTCGTAGCCGAACGCCTCCGCGTCGATCTGAGTGAACTGGCGATAGCGCCCTTTCTGCGGCCGCTCGCCACGGAACATGGGGCCGATCGTGAACAGGCGATGGCGCTGGTTGTGCAGCATGCCGTTGGAAATGGCCGCCCGTACGATGCTCGCAGTGGCCTCCGGACGCAGCGTCAGGCTCTGCCCGTCGCGATCCAGGAAGGTGAACATCTCCTTCTCGACGATATCCGTGTATTCACCGATGGCGCGCTTGAACAGCTGCGTGCGCTCCAGCAGCGGCACGCGGACCTCACGGTATCCGTACTGCGAGAACACATCGCGCGCGACCGACTCGAGCCGGTTCCACCAGCGCGCCTCGTCGGGCAGCATGTCGTTCATGCCGCGCAGCGGCTCGATGATCTCGCTCAAGTCACGGCGTCCTTCAACTCGGGGATTAACGGACCGTGCCGTCGGCGTTCAGGCCGAAGCGCGCCTTGACGCCGTCGCGGCGCGACTCCGGCACCTCGACCTGCTTGCCGGCGACAGTCAGGTCGACGCCGTAGGCATAGCCGAGGAACACGAACCATGGCGCGGGCCCGTCGATGACCTGGGTCTGGCCGGCCTTTAGCAGGCCGTAGTACAGCCGCACGCCACCGGCACCGCGCACCTCGACCCAGCAGTCGCTGCGGACGCGTAACACGATCTGCGCAGTGGTCGGGGTCGCGCCGGTTGCGCTCGACACGGCCGGCGCAGGCGCCTTCGCCTGCACCTTTGCTTGCGGCGCCGGCAACGTCACGCTGCTGGCCGCGAGCGGCGCGGCGGCGGCCGCGGCGGGTTTCGCGGTCGATCCCGGCGCGGTCGCGGTCGCGGTCTTTGTGGCCGGCGGCGCAGAATCGATCTTCGCGACGTTCGGCGCGACCGTCGCG
>JANXQL010000007.1 GCA_025356815.1 Pseudomonadota bacterium | reverse complement strand
AGCAACGCCGGCGTCCTGCCGCTACGCACCAAATCGACCATCTGTCGCTTAAACTCCGGCGTGTACCGGACTGTCTTCTCCGCCATGATGAACACCTCCAAATCCAACGATGAGGTGTCCACAAAAACGGGTCAACTCCAGGCACGCGCGCACTTGATCATTTGGTCCGACTCGATAGTTCGCGCAAAGGCGTGCGGATCTCCGAAATCCAAGCGTCAGGAAGAGATGTGCTTGTCAGCCGCCTAGTAGATGGACTGACAGAGGATCAGGCTGTCCGATTGGAGGCAGAACTGATTGCCGCATTCGGCACGGCACGTCAAGCACTATGTAATGCACGGATCATTATTTACCCGTGTCCGTGGAGAGGGAGCCTACGCCGTGGCCTCTGAGGCCGCAGAATGTGCCGATTGCGGGATGCTGCAGAGCGGTCGGCGCTACCGAGCGAGCCCCATCGCGTGCAGTACGAACGCGTAGACGTCGGCCAGCTCGTCGACCCGTTTGGACAGCGGCTTCCCTGCTCCATGGCCGGCCCGCAGGTCGATGCGAATCAGGATCGGTCTGCCATCGGGGTCGGCATGCTGCATCGCTGCCGCGAACTTGAAGCTGTGTGCCGGGAAGACGCGATCGTCGTGATCGCCGGTCAGGATCAGGGTCGGCGGGTAATCGACGTTCGTGCGGACGTTGTGGTACGGCGAGTACGCGTGCATCGCGGTGAACTCATCCAGATCGTCGACCGAGCCGTAGTCCGCCTCCCAGCCCTTCCCGACGGTGAACTCGCGGAACCGCAACATGTCCATCACGCCGACGTGGGCGATGACCGCGCCGAAGAGGTCCGGTCGTTGCTCCTCCACCGCGCCGACCAGGAGCCCCCCGTTCGAACCGCCGCGGATGGCGAGCCGGTCACGGCTCGTCCAGTGGTTTGCGATGAGGTATGCGCCGGCGGCGACGAAGTCGTCGAACACGATCTGCTTGTGGGTCTTCATGCCCGCTTCGTGCCAGGCACGCCCGTATTCGCCGCCGCCGCGGAGGTTCGCCACCGCGAAGACGCCCCCGATCTCGAGCCATGCGGCGACGCCCGCCGAGAACTCGGGTAGCTCGGAGATATTGAACCCGCCGTAGCCGTACAGGATCGTCGGATTGCGCCCGTCGAGGTGCGTTCCCTTGCGCGCGGTGACGAACATCGGGACGCGCGTGCCATCCTTGCTCGTATAGAAGACCTGCGTCGTCTGGTAGTCGGACGACCGGAAGCCGGCCAGCCGCGGGGCGCGCCAGAGCGACGTCCTTCCGGTCTTGAGGTCGAGGCCATAGACGGAGACGGGCGTCGTGTAGTCGGTATATTCGTAGTAGGTCACCGCATCGTCGATCCGTCCGCTGAATCCGGACGCGGTGCCGAGCCCGGGCAGCGTGACGTCGCCGAGCCGCTTGCCGTCCGGGGCGTATCGCCGGACGACGCTGTGCGCGTCCCTCAGGTACTG
Source organism: Pseudomonadota bacterium (assembly GCA_025356815.1). Lineage (GTDB taxonomy): Bacteria > Pseudomonadota > Gammaproteobacteria > Steroidobacterales > Steroidobacteraceae > CAIKZZ01. The sequence continues at coordinate 120,007 of JANXQL010000007.1, read as the reverse complement.
AGCGATCAGCTGGTGGCCGACGAGCGTCGTGCCGTTGAGCGTATCGCGTGACTCCGGAACGACCGTTCTCCAGTGCTTGCGGTCGGGCCTTTGCAGTTCGATCGCGACAACTCGGTAGCGCGGCGCGTCGTCGTCGGTCTGCACGTACAGGGTAGAGCCGATATTGCCGATGAACTGGTAGCTCGCACGGGGCTCCGCAATGACGGCCTTCAAGGCAACGCCGCTCGCCGGGGTCGCAACCTGCAAGGTATTCCTGACGTCGGTGCCGTGCTGTGCCGTGACGACCAGGTACTTCCCGTCGTCGGTGACCTGACCGCCGACGTACCAGTCCGTGTCGTCCGTCCGCCGGTAGACCATCACGTCCTCGGCCTGCGGCCTTCCCAGCCGGTGGAGGAAGAGCGTGTGGTACTTGTTCTGGGTCTTTAGCGACTCACCTTCCGCGGACTCGTCGAATCCCGAGTAGAAGAAGCCGCTACCGTCCTTGAGCCAGGACGCACCGATGGACTTGGCGTGCCGGACCTGGTCCGGCAGGTCCTGGCCCGTCGCGATGTCCCGAATCCGCCAGACCTCCCAATCGGAGCCAGCCTCGGAAAGGCCGTAGGCCATCAGCCGGCCGTCGTCGCTGTAGCCGGCACCTTTGAACGCCACGGTCCCGTCCTTGGACAGCGTGTTGGGGTCGAGCAGTGCACGCGCCGGCTGCCCGGGGTCTGCGGCCGTGAACAGCACCGACTGGTTCTGCAGGCCGTCGTTGTGCGTGTAAAACCACCGCGTGCCGCGCTTTTCCGGCGCACTCCACCGTTCGTAGTTCCAAAGCTCCGTCAGCCGTTGCGCGATCCGGTCGCGCCCCAGAATCGCCGCGAGGTAGTCGCTCGTCAACTTCGCCTCGGCCTCGACCCACGCACGCGTTTCCGGCGAGTCGACGTCTTCCATCCAGCGGTACGGATCGGAAACGGCGATGCCGTGATACCGATCGACCTGGTCGCCGCGTCTCGCGGACGGGTAGGCGATGCTCCGGTCCGCCACCGACGGCTCGGCCGATGCCCCGCCCGCGAGGCTACCGCCGAGGATCAGCCCGATGAGCAGGGCAATCGAGCCAGGGAATCGGCCAGCCCGTACGGTCATGGCATTTCCTCCAACGGAGCAACGGGAATCTGGTGGATCTTGATGCGGATCCTGCGCCCGATCGCGTTCCAATCCTCATGGGTCGACGGGCGCTTCTCGGATCCTCGGTACGGCCAGCGCATGCAGAGCGACACCACGATCAAAGGATACCTGTGCCCGGGAAGCGTTCCCTGTCCCGCGGAGACGGGGTCACAGGCTGCCGATTCTGCTCGCAGCCATCGCGGCGGGATTCTCCGGTGATCAACCTCGCGTCGCGACAAGAGTACCCGAAGCGGCCGACACGGTCGGCGAAGAGATTTGGGAGCTGTCCGATTTCAAGAGGGGCAGCGGGTCCCCGGGTCGGCCTAGGCTTGTTTTCGCTGCCAAGACTGACGGTAGGATTTGCCTGGTTTTGTAGAGTGCCGCTATCGCAACTGCATGATGTTATGTGGCTTTCTGTTCGAGATGTTGCGGCGCACCAAAGCCTTACGATTCAATTGGTTAGGATTTACAAAACCCGCGGATTTGCGGCTGTCCTGAAACTCGTAACTCCCTGATTCCTAAAGAGAGCTCTGAGCCGAAAAGCGGCAACAGGAATTCATTTTTTATCAATAAGTTGACGCAACTACCCTCTAGAATTGAAGGCATTTTCTACCGTCACTTATTGCACGGAAAACAAAGGGACCCCAAGCAGGGCGGCCACGCCGTCCCCAAGGCCGATGTGCTGCGCCGCTTCGACCGCGGCCGGCGGAACTTCGATTCCGTCTACCGGCCACTGGCGGATGCCTGGGCGGTGTACGAGAATTCAGGTGTGAAGCCCGTCCTCCTCGAACAGGGTCCCTGACGCCATGGCCAAGACTCCTCGCGACCCAAAGTTTGCCAAACGTGTCGAGCGCGCGCTCGTGCGAGCCGGTGCCACGGCACGCCAGACCGCGCGGCGTTTCGGAACGCCCATCTACGTGTGGGAAAACGGCAAGGTCGTCGCCAAGCGGCCGTAGCGCCAGCTGGGTTCACGGCAACGGATGCCCCGAATGTCGAGACGCCGGCCTCGCGCAACGCCAGCAACCCGAGCCTGATTCGGTGAGGCAACGTCGGATGCCACTCAAAATCGCTCGCGCTCGAGTCCGCTGGTCGCTCGCATGACGCGCGGCACCACGCTCACCCAGGGACCCCTGAACGCCCAGGAGCTCGGCCGGCTTCGGGAGTTTCTCGAGCGGATTAACAACGACAACGCGTTGTCGCTCGAAGGCATGGATGGCCTCTTCTGCGCACTGATCGCAGGCCCCGAGCTCGTCATGCCCAGCGAGTACCTGCCCGCCATCTGGGGCGGCGAGTTGCCGGACGAGAACGCGTTCGAGAGCGTCGAGGCCGCCAACGAGATCATCACGCTGATGATGCGGCACTGGAACGCCATCATCGCCGAACTCGAAGAGCACCAGGTCTACGTCATGTTGACCGGCGACCCGGACGAGCACGGCCTGATCGGACGTGCCTGGGCGCTCGGCTTCATGCGCGGCGTCGCAATGCGCAGACGCTCCTGGGCCGGCCTGTTTGCCGACGAGAACGAAGCACAACTGGGCGCGATCCCGATGGTCGCCGGCATCCTCGATCCGAGGTTCCCCACGTCCCCCGTATCGCCCGAGACCGCCGAGCAGCTCCTGTCGTGGATGGGCGCCAGCCTCGGACGCGCCTATCGACATTTCAAAGAACAGCGCCGCTCCGCGGGGCCCGACTCGCCGACGCCACCCAGCGTCCGGAGGACGGGCCCAAAAGTGGGTCGCAATGATCCGTGCCCCTGCGGCAGCGGCCGAAAGTTCAAGCACTGCTGCGCCATCGCCCAGCACTGACCGCAAGCCCGATCCGCAGCCGAGTCGGAAACAATCTCCCCATGTCGCTCGAAACTCGCGAGGAACTCGATCGGGCCATCGCGCGCCTCGCGAAGCGACGCTCGCTCGCGCTCGCGAGGGACCAGCAATCTGTGCTCGTATAACCACCGGCGTGCAAAGCCGAGCAGTCGCTGCCGATCAGTCGTGCGCGACAACTCATCGCGCAACACACGCACGAGAGCGCGGCGTTGCGCCTCGGTGAGCGGGTGGAACTCGAGTACGGTGCAGGCGACGTCCTGGTGCTCGAACAAAGTCCGCCGACGCCGGTACATCGCGCGCAGCGACGCCAAATCCGGGGCGGCGACGTTGAACTGATGGCCGAGGTGGCGCCGCAGCGCTGGCGGCACGACGCGGATGGCATCCAGCAGCCGCCCGCTCATGCGCAGGAATCCAATCTGCAGCGCGAGCCCGAGCATGAGCTCAGGGCCACGACGTTCCTCAATCACGCGGCGTTCAGCAGGCGAGAAGTTGAAAAACGCCTCGATCTCGAAGGCGGTCAGCTCGCGCGGCAGGCGCTTAAGCCCGAGGCAGGTCGTGTGCCAGTCGTTCATGGAACAGCAACCGTCTGATCTGACTCGGAAATCCCGGCCTATCCGCTAGAATACCCGAGAGATCCTACCGGCAATTTTGGCACCAAAATCAAGGGAACCCGTGCTCGCAAGTTTCTGTCATCGCCTTCGCCAATTCGCGGGCAGTAGCTTCGCTTACAAAAGGTCGTCAGGAGATGTTACCGGATGGCGCATTATTGCATCGACAGATACTATGATCATGTCAATCGACCCAACTTATCGCTCTGGTTTCATGCCCTTGCGAGCTCGGTAACCAATAGAGCTGGGAACAAATGGCTGATACGGATGTTGCGTTAGCCCGGCAGCCGATTTTGACCGCCGATGGCAGTCTCTACGCGTACGAACTGCTTCACCGTGCTAACCCGCGTGATGTCGCAGGCGATGCCGCGACGCGAAGTGCGCGGGTCGTTTGCGAGACGCTTGGCGCCATCGGCCTGGATCGGCTCGCAGGCGATGCTCGAGTGTTCCTGAAATTCGATCAGCAACTGCTGGAGGCAGACCTTCCGACTCTTCTCATTCCGGACCGGTCGGTGGTCGAGATTCTCGAAACCGTCGTGCCTCGGCCAAATGTTTTCGCGACGCTCGAGAAGATGCGACAGCTCGGTATCGGCATTGCGATCGACGAATTCCTATTTCAATCGAACTTGGTCCCGTTTCTGGCGCATGCAGACTATGTGAAGGTCGATATTGAGGCAGCGGCCGACGATCTCGAATCGATCGTACGTCGACTAGCCGAGTACCGACTTAAACTGCTGGCACAGAAGGTAGAAACTCACGAGCAGTTCGCGCGCTGCAAGGAACTGGGCTTCCAGTACTTCCAAGGACAGTTCTTCGCCTGTCCGGAGCCGATATCGAAGCGCAGTCTCGCCCCGCTGGAGCTCAGCGTGCTGACGGTCGTCGCGAGACTCCAGAACCCCGATGTGGGCTCCATGGAACTCGCAGACGCGATCGGTATTGATGTCGCGCTCGCGCACCAGCTGCTGACCATCGCTAACAGTGGTGCCCTCTATCGCGGTCGCGCGGTCACTTCGATTCTTGAAGCCGTGGTCATGCTGGGACACAACGTCATTCGGCAGTGGGCGTCCTTGCTGTTGCTGTCGCGTCAGGGCCTTAACAAGCCATCCGAATTACTCAAGGTTGCCGTCACGCGAGCCCGGCTGTGCCAGACCCTCGGCAAGTCTCATCGCGATCTTAGCCCACACGAGCTATTTACAACCGGCCTGCTCTCGGTGCTCGACGCTCTCCTAGACTGCCCCATGGACATCGTATTGGCCGACCTCCCCCTCGCGCCGTCGCTCAAGGATGCATTGTGTGGGCGACCCAGCGGGACGCTCGGCGCGATATTGCGGCGCGCTATCGACTACGGCTCCGGCGCCTGGGTCGAGGAATCAGCTACGGGACCGTCAGGAGAGGGCTTCAGCTTGGAGACCTACCTCGATGCGGTCGAATTCGCGGACAGAGCGCTCAGCGCCTGATCCCGCGAGCGGTAAGCGAGGCCGTCCAATCAGCATGCCCAGGTCGCGATTCAGGGTCGCGACCGCATCATTCTTGCCGCGAGGCTACGGGGGCTTATCGGCTGGGTGAGCCCGTTGCTCTACTCGCGCTTCAAAACTGCGACCCAGTCGAACAATTGACGGTTTGTGAGTTAAGGATCGGACGGCGTGGCCGATACCCAATGTGCAGACCCCACGTAGGAATGCTGGTCGGTCCGCATGGCCAAGGCTTAACACGCCCAGCGGCTCCATCAGCAGCGGTAGCTGCAGACGGCGCTTGTCGAGGCTTTGGGCAATTATGAACTCATCGATGACGGGAAAAGGTTGGCGAGATTCCGTCGCGTTCAAGTGGGTTGTCCGGAGACAGTCTTCGCATGCCGGATGCAACGTCCTGACGGGCTTGACTGGCTCCCGGGGAGCAGCGCGAATCGCTTTGGAATCTGCGTTTTCCGCCAGTGTCCTGATCAGTTTTCGAGGTCGTACAAGCGTTAAGAATGAAGAAGCAGGCGCTCCTTGGTTGTGATGGGCGAGGGAAGGCGGAACGGCGAGTTCGATTCCTGGCTAACGCGATCAGGAGTGGTGCGTGGCCGGAGCCGTCGGCAGGGTTGCAGCCCGAACACTTGAACGGCAGCAACTCCGCTGTTCGCTTGTCGACGTCGATCGAGCAAGCGCTGCGAATTCTGCGTGTGCATCCGGAAATCTGCCGGCCGGGCCCAGCACGTAAACAAGCGACCTGCGACTCCGGTGAGATGGTCGATCACGCCGGCTCCGTGCTGGTTACCGAGGGCGCGGCGCTTCGATCTGCCCGTGGTCGGCGTTTCGGAACTTTGCCAGAGGCGCAATCGTGCTCCCAATTATTGGCTCGTTGATCGTCCTGCTCAGTGTGCTGGGCGGGTTCCTGATGGGGGGAAGCAGTCCCCTGCTGCTGTGGCACCCCCTGGAGGTCGTAATCATCTGCGGCGCTGCGCTCGGCGCCTTCATCATCAGCAATCCGCTCAAGGTGGTGAAGGATGCTTTCAAGGGCGCACTGGGGCTGGTCAAGGGAAACCGTTACGGCCGGGAAGAGTACGTTCAGCTGCTGAAGCTCCTCTACGACATTCTCGTGCTGGCCCGCAGGGAAGGCGTGCTCGGCATTGAACGGCACATCGAAAACCCCGACGGCAGCGACATCTTCAAGAAATACCCCATTGTCACGACTGACCACCACATGATGGAGTTCATCACCGACTGCCTGCGGCTGATCGCCGGCGGCAACCTCGACCCGCACGAGTTGGAGAGCCTGCTGGAGTACGAGCTCGAGACGCACCACCACGAGGCCGCCGAACCTGCCCATGCGGTGCAAAAGGTCGCCGACGCGCTGCCGGGGTTCGGTATCGTAGCCGCGGTGCTTGGCATCGTGACTACGATGGCGAGCATCGACGGTGCCAGCACCGCAGAGATTGGCCATCACGTTGGCGCCGCCCTGGTGGGAACCTTCCTCGGCATTCTGGTGGCCTACGGCTTCGTCGGACCGATCTCGGCCGCCATGGAGGCCAGGGCCAACGACGAGGCCAAGGCGTTCGAGGTGGTCAAGATGGCGCTCGTTGCGAGCGTGCGCGGCTACGCACCGCCTGTTGCCGTGGAGTTTGCGCGCAAGCTGCTCTTTAGCGCCGTGCGTCCCAACTTCAAGGATCTCGAGCAGGAACTTCGCGGCAAGAAGACCGGGTAAACCGGGATGTCCAACAACGACAAGCGCCCGATAATCGTCGTCAAGCGCAAGCTTCGCACCGCGCCCCATCACGGCGGCGCGTGGAAGGTGGCTTACGCCGACTTCGTGACGGCGATGATGGCGTTCTTCATGGTCATGTGGCTGGTCGCGTCAGTGTCCAAGGAGCAGCGCGCGGCGCTATTCGATTACTTCAAGAACCCGAGCATGGAACAGGGAACGAGCGCCAAGCCCGCACCTGGTCAAGCCGGACCCGGCGGGGCCAGTACAAGCGTGATCAATCTGGGAGGCGGCCTGGATGCGCCGAAGTCTGCTGCCGCCAAGCAGGACCAGGGCCTGGGCACAGCGAACAGTGTCGATGAAGCTCGCAAGCTCGCGGAGGCCGATGAAAAGAAGCAATTGGAGTCACTGGAGCAGCAGCTGCGCGAGGCCATTGATAAGAGTCAAGCTCTGGCGCCGTTCAAAGACCAGCTGCTGCTCGACATTACTCCTGAGGGACTTCGCATCCAGATTGTCGACAAGCTGAACCGGACGATGTTCGAGAGCGGCAGTTCCTCTCTCAAGGACTACACCACTGAGATCCTGGTGGAACTGGCGAAGTACATCAATAGCGTCCCCAACCGCATCAGCCTGAGTGGCCATACCGATAACAAGCCCTTCGCAGGCACAAACGGCTTTACGAACTGGGAACTGTCGAGCGACCGGGCCAACGCGGCGCGACGGGCACTGATCAGCGGCGGCCTTTCCGAGCCCAAGATCGCCCGTGTCGTTGGCCTTGCCGCATCGGTACCGTTCGTCAGGGCCGAGCCGCTCAACCCCATCAACCGACGCATCAGCATCATCGTCATGACCAAACATGCTGAGGAAGCAGCGCTGGCCACGGACGCACCGCAGATCGCACTCGGCAGCGCACCCCCGACATCGACGACATCAAGCGGGGCCGACTCAGACCATCCCGCCATCGCGACAACGCCGAAACAAGATCGGGACGTCCCCGCAAGTCGAAACTAGGCGACCCTGCTAATTGGTCGAGGATGCGCACGGACCACTCGTCGAACCGTCGCAATGGAGGGGGCCGGATGGAGACGGTCACGGGCATGGCTGTCCCGCTGGGACGCGGGTGTTGGTCTGAAATCTTGGGGCGGCTCGGGACCAAGCGGCGCTTCGACGAGATGGTGGCTCTGCTTGCGCGGGAGAGTCGCGACTTGCCAGAGTCGAATAGGTTCAGGGTTGCGTTGCCTGCCCTCGTGGGCTTCGACGCACTTCTGCTTGCCTTGTTGCCGCGAGCCTTGAGATCCCGCTGCCGGCACTCGCTCGACGGGGGCAAAATGGTGCAGGTGCTCGCTTTACTTGACTGGCCGAGGCACGTCTTCATCTGTACGGTCAATGGGAATAGGCCGATGGCCGACAAGCACGGGAAGGCTTCAAGCTCGGAGGTGTTCGCCGCGCCATGGACCGACGACCGATGCTTCGGATGCAGTCCGCGGTAGTGCATGTTGCCGAATTACGGCGGTGGATGAATGCGCATCACTCGCCAGCATTCCGCGGATTGCAAAGGCTCGATGATCAGTGCCCACTTCAATGCCGGGGACTCGCTCGCGTGTAACTGGCAAGCCGCGTCATACGCTCATTCGCAAAGCACTCCCGCTTAGCGCGAAGTCTTCATAAGCTTAAGTTGTAGATCAGAGTGAATAGAAGTGCCGGATCGATATGAACGAATCGCCAATCGCGCTCGCTCGACAGCCAATCCTGGCAGCCGACGGCAGCCTGTTCGCCTACGAGTTACTGCACCGCGGTCGCCCTGGCGATACAGAGGAAAGCGCTTCGATGAGAAGCGCACGGGTTATCTGCGAGACGCTCGGCGCTATCGGGCTGGACCGACTTGCCGGCGATGCGCGGGTGTTCCTGAACTTCGATCAGGAGCTGCTGGAGACGGATCTGCCAACCATTCTCATCCCAGGTCGGTCGGTCGTGGAAATTCTTGAGAACGTCGATCCGCGACCACAGATCTTCGCGACGCTCGAGCTGTTGAGGAAGCGCGGTATCGGCATCGCCGTCGATGATTTTGTCTTCCAGCCCAATCTGCTGCCCTTTCTGCCGTATGCCGACTACGTGAAGATCGATATCCTGCAGGCGGGCGACGATCTTGATGCCATCGTGCGGCGACTTTCAGAGTATCGACTGAAGCTGCTTGCGGAAAACGTCGAGACCCACGAGCAGTTCGCGCACTGCAAGTCGCTTGGCTTTCATTACTTCCAAGGGTACTTCTTCGCGCGACCGGAGCCGATGGCAAAGCGCAGCGTCGCCCCCATTGAACTGGGAGTGTTGACGTTGATAGCGAGACTGCAGAATCCCGAGGTCAGTTCCAGCGGGCTCGCGGCGACCATAAGCGTCGATGTTGCGCTCGCACATCAGATCCTGACGATTGCCAACAGTGGCACCTACTACCGCGAGCGCTCAGTCATATCGATCCTGGAAGCCATTGTCATGTTGGGACACAACGTCATCCGTCAATGGGCGTCACTGTTGCTGCTCTCGCGCCTGAGCGTTCACAAGCCATCGGAATTGCTCAAGGTCGCTGTGACTCGAGCGCGTCTATGCCAGACCCTCGGCGCGGCTCATCGACACCTTGACCCCCAGGAGTTATTCACCGCCGGCCTATTGTCGGTGCTGGACGCACTCTTCGATCGGCCGATGGACTCCGTTGTCGTAGATCTCCCGCTCGCGTCTTCGCTCAAGGAAGCCCTTTGCGGCCGGTCCAGCGATGCTCTTGGCGAAGTATTGCGGTGCGCCATCGCATTTGGATCCGGCGCATGGGTTGAGGCTTCTGCGGCTGGATCCGCGGCGCAGGATTTCGATATGGAGACCTACCTCGACGCGGTCGAATTCGCGGACAAGGCGCTGAGCATCTGACGGACCGACCGCGCGCTTCATCGCGCGACTGCCGTGAAATATCTGGCAGCTACGGCGCCGATTGTGTCGTCGGCACGATTCAGCGAGACAGCAGTGGTCGTTGCAGCCTGACCAATTGAGCAGCACGCTTGAGAACGGCGCAGAGCCGGCGGCTGAGGCCGTATCATTTTCGTCAATTGCTATCGTCGCCGAGGCGGGCGCACCGAGCGTCCCCTGCCCGACGGCTCACGGGCAGTTAGTGTGAATGTCTTGATCCCGGAACACGGTGCTACGTTGGACGGCGGCACGCAAACTGCCTTCGTGCCGGCATCGCCGTCCGCGCAATTGATAGGGGGGTGTCGAACGCGCCGTTACCCGATCGCCTTGAGTATTTGCTCGACCTCGACTACTCGGTTGCCGATATCCGAACTCGCGCCTAGCAGGGACGCGAGGACGGCTGCCGTTTCCAGTTGGGCGGAGGTCGCCTTGTCGGCGACCTGTCGGTAAGCCTCGCCGGAGGCCGCGCGTGCCCTCGCCCGCTGGACATCAGACAAGCGACGCAGGCCGAAGACTCCGAGGATCGTCGCGAGCGGCAAGGATAGCGTGGGCGGCTAACCGTGTTCGGACATGGAAATCCGCTACTTCTCGGGTTTGCCGGTTAGGGACTGCGCCGCTTGTGCGATCGCTTCCGGAGTTAGCTCAATGAAGAAGTCGCTGACGTCGAAGAAATTTAGCGCCCTTCCGTCCCGAGACAGTTCTAGCTGGCTGGTGACCAGTCCCGCTTCTTCCAGCTTTTGGAGGTGCAGATGCAACAGCGGTCGACTGATTCCAATCTCGCGCGCCAGCTGACTGACGTAGTTGCGGCCATCGGACTGCAACGCCGCGATGATTCGCAGGCGATGCGGATTGGCGAGCGCCGCGAGCATCGCGAGCAGTCGATCACCGCGGGTAGCTATTGCGTCTTTCACATGTAAGGAATATCTTACCTAAGATTTGAAGTCAAGCGCTGAGTCGCTTGCCGCGGGTATTCGCGGTGTTGTCATCGCCGCCTCGATGATCCAATCGACGGTTCGGCTGCAGGCACCGACATCGAGGCCGCGGCGGGTTCGTTGGATTCAAGTAGACTCAAAGCGGCCGTGGCATATCGTCCGCGGTTGGTCGAGCTCGATCCGTATGCGGGCTGTGCGAGCGCCCGGACTGCTTGGAAGTTCTGCCGAATGACCCCCGACCGAACCGCAACCGTGATGCCCACAGAGCCTGTGGCCTTGCCGAGCGCGGTGCTTTCACTGCGTGCCGCCACCTGGCCGAGCCACCAGCGACTGGAAAAGCGAATCGATGTGAAGTCCCGCTTCACGACACTGATCGGCTATCGGGCGCACATGGAGAACCTTTGGGGCTTCTGCGCGGCGATCGAGTCGTATCTTACCGTCGACACTTTCGGCGAAGCGCTGCCGGACTACGCGTCTCGCCGTAAGCTCTCGCTGCTGGCGCAGGACCTGGAGGCCCTCGGACTCTCCGCTGCCGCCATCTCGGACCTGCCGCGCTGTCCCGATCTGCCCGATCTATCGACAACCGCTGCGGCGTTTGGCTGCATCTATGTGCTCGAAGGCGCGAGCCTCGGTGGAAGGACGCTGCTCCCAGTCGTTGAGTCGCGCCTCGGCCTGGTACCGCTGCGCGGTGCAGCATTCCTTGCCAGCTATGGCGATGCGGTGAGTTCCATGTGGGTGCGCTTCGGTGCGGCGGTGGACGCCTGGTGCCATGACGGCGTACGACGCAAGTCCGCGGAGAACGCCGCGGTCGCGACCTTCGAGGCCCTCGAGCGCTGGTTGTGCCGGGTGCCCGCATGACGGCGACCAGCATCCGTTTCGGAGAGGCGGACCTCACCACCTGCGATCGTGAACCGATCCACATCCCAGGCTCCATCCAGCCACACGGCATCCTGCTGGTGCTCGACCGCCGCACGGGAGTCGTGGAACAGACGGCCGGCGACCCGCGTTTCCTGCTCGGTGTCGATTCGTCACGTCTGCTCGGATTTTCACTAGCGTCTGTGCTCGAGCCGGAGGCTGTGGCGTTTGTCGATGAGCGCCTGGGCGTCGGCGCCGCGGTGGTCGCGCCGTCCGTACGCCTCGGCGTGCGCTCCCGCAGCGGCGCGCTCCCGCTCGATATCACCGTCCATGCCGACCAGAGCACGGCGGTGATCGAATTGGAGCCCGCCAGGCGGACCGCCACGAGCGCCGGCGACCCGATCTCGCTTCTGAAGTCGCTGCTCGCGGCCGTGCAGGCGACCGCAAGCGTCGACGAGTCCTGCGCCGCTGCGGCCTCGGCCTTTCGCGCGGCGACCGGATTCGACCGCGCGATGGTCTATCGCTTCCTCCCGGACGACAGCGGCGTCATCGTCGCCGAGAACGCGAAGCCGGGACTCGAGTCCTATCTGGGCCTGCACTACCCCGCCTCGGACATCCCGGCGCAGGCTCGTGAGCTGTATCGCCGCAACTGGCTGCGCGTGATTCCGGACATCGCTTACGTCCCGGCACCGCTCATTCCATCGATCAACCCCCGTCTGGCTAAGCCGATCGACATGAGTCACTGCTCGCTGCGCAGCGTCTCGCCAATCCATGTCGAATACCTGCGCAACATGGGTGTCAGCGCCTCCCTGTCGGCTTCGATCATTTGCCAGGATCGCCTCTGGGGCATGCTCGTCATGCACAACTACTCGCCGCGGCATGTCTCGGCCGACTTGCGCGTCGCCTGCGAGACGTTCGCGCAAGTATTCTCCCTGCACGTCGAGGCGAAGATGCAGGCGGAGACTTCGGTGCTCCGACTCGAGGCCCGCCGCGTACGTGAAGAACTCGTCGGCCGGCTCAATGGTGTGGTCGACATTGGCGCGGTCATCGCCGACTGGGATGTCCTGTCGTATGTGGGCGCGACAGGCGCCGCGGTGATGCTGGACGGAGCGATGCACTGCATCGGTGTGACTCCGCCTGCCGCCGAGGTTCGCACGTTGGCGACGTGGCTCAACAGCGTCAATCGACCCCTGTTCGCCACCGATCGGCTGGCCTCCGAGTATGAGCCCGCGGCCGCGTACCCCGCGATTGCGAGCGGTCTGCTGGCGGTCGGCCTGTCGCGCGACCCGCGCGACTATGTATTGTGGTTCCGCCCGGAAATTGGCCAGACCGTCCGCTGGGCGGGCGACCCCTCGTCGTCGATCAAGACGGGTCCACTCGGTTCCCGCCTCACCCCCCGCGGCTCGTTCAAGGAATGGCTCGAGGTAACAAGACTCACGTCCGCCGCGTGGTCGTTGGTCGACCTCGAGGCCGCCGAAGCACTGCGCGTGGTGTTGCTTGAATGCTTGCTGCGTATGGTCGACCTTGCGCGCCGCGAGCAGGCCTTCGAGGAGACGCGGGCGATGGCCGATGAGCTTGAGCATCGCGTCGAGCAGCGAACCGAGCAGCTGCGTAGGCTGGCCACGGACCTGGAAGCGGCCGAGGAGCGTGAACGGCGTCAGATTGCGAGCGACCTGCACGACGACCTCGGCCAGACCCTTGCCGCGGCGCGCATCCGGCTTGCCGCGCTGTGCGGTAGTGAACGGGCCGATGTTCGCGGGATGGCCGATGCCGTGGGGGTGCTGATCGACCGGGCGACCCAGTCAACCCGTTCGCTCGCAACCCAGCTCGCGCCGGCTGTCCTCCATGAACTGGGGCTCGCACCGGCGCTGGACGTGCTCGGCGAGGAGATCGGCCGCACCTTCGCGCTGCGCGTTACGGTCACGGACGATGGGCTGGCGAAGCCTCTGTCGCACGAGATGCGCTCCATTCTCTATCGGGCGGTACGGGAACTGCTGATCAACGTCGCGAAGCATGCCAAGACCGATGTCGCGCGGGTCGATTCGGTCGCGCGAGCAGGCGCCGTGCGGATCCGCGTCTCCGATGCCGGCGTCGGCTATGATCCGTCTACGGTCGTCAGCAGTGCCCGTCGCGGCCAGGGACTGGTCACGCTGCGCGAGCGCCTGTCGCTGGTCGGTGGCAAGATCGAGGTGCAGACCGTGCCGGGGACCGGTACCGTAACGCTGCTGACCGCCCCGCTGGCGGCGAGCGACCCCCCTCCCGCGGAGCGCCGCCGATGACTACCCGAGTCGTGCTTGCGGATGACCACCGGATGGTTCGAGAGGCGCTGTGCGAGGTTCTGACTCGGGTCGAGGACATTGAGGTCGTCGGCGAGGCGGGGACGGCAGCAGAGGCGCTCGAAATGACGGCGCGGCTCTGGCCGGATGTGCTCGTGCTCGATATCGGTCTGCCGGACCAGAACGGCATCGAGGTCGCAACGCGGCTGCATGAGGAAGGCCATCCGGCGAAAATCGTGGCACTTTCGGCATTTTCCGACAAGCGGTTCATCACGGCGATGGTGCGCGCCGGCGCGCTCGCCTACGTCACCAAGGCTGCGGCCGGCACTGAGCTTGTGCTTGCCATTCGAGCCGTGGCCGCGGGCCATGGGTACTTCTCGCCGGAAATTGCGGGCGCCCTCGCCGCCGACATGCGCGACGGAGCCGCGGCCGATGATGCGCCCCGGCTTGCGCCGCGCGAACTCGAGGTGCTGCGGTTGATCGCCGAGGGCGGTCGCTCGGCGGCGATCGCACAGCAGTTGCACGTGACGGTGGCGACCATCGAGGTGCACAGGCGCAACATCATGCGCAAGCTTGGGCTGCGCACGATCGCGGAACTGACCAAATACGCGGTGCGAGAGGGTATCGTGCCGCTTTGATGAAGAGTCGGCGGCCGGCGCGGGGCCGCGCGTGTTTGCTGAGTTCGACAGGCGCCTAGGGAGTCTTGCGGGTTTAGGGCGCGAGCCGTGGATCCGCCATAATGATGCGGTCATTGTTCATTTTCGGCCGTGCCGCGGTTGCTCCGAACTGCTCCTGGGGCTTTGACTTGCATGGTTAAGCCACGCATGAAGCGCCTCACGACACTGCTGCAGAGCCTGCGCCTCGTGCGGCGGGTGGTGGGAACTCCCGCCGGGCTACGCCTGTCTGTCGTCGAACTGTTCGATGCCTCGCTCGAGGCAACGCTGATTGTTGACGCGGCCCACGGCACTGTGCTCGAAGCGAATTCGGCGGCAGCCGAACTTTTCGGTCGATCGCGCGAGCGGCTGACCAACCTGCCCTGGCTCGGTCTGTTTTCCGGCGCCAGCGCGATTTGTCTGTCCAAGCTCGACGCGATTACGCGCTCGGTGGGTCGCGCAGACCCGATCCGGGCTGAGGTTCGCGATTCACAACGTGAAGTCGACGTCTCGCTGTCCCTCGTGCGCGCCGCATCCATCGAGTATCTCCTGTGCCACCTGACCGTGGCGAACGGTGGGCCGGTGATGGCGCCGCTGTCCGATCCGGGACTGGTGTCGATGGCGATGCTGGGGCGCGTCGCCGACGGATTTGCGGTGGCGGATCCGGGGCTACGGATCCTGTATGCGAACCGGGCGTTTGCGGAACTGGCGGGGCTAAAGAGTGCGACCGAGGCGACTGGAAAGTCACTGACGCGTTGGCTTGCGTTCTCGCAGGACGACCTTACTGCCCTTGGTACGCAGATGCAGGCGCGCGAGGCCGTGACTTCGATGCACACGTCATTCCAGCCCTTGAACCCGAAACTGGCCCCGCATGCGGTCGACGTGACCGTCGTAGCGGTGCCCGACGACCCCCAGCGTTGCTTCGGGTTCTGGATCACGGTTCCGGGGCGCGAGGCGCCATGTGGGGGCCGGGCTTCCTAAACCGGTGCGCGATTCAGGAGGGCGACCGCTGCCCACCGCACCGCAAAATCGCAACTTCGGTAGCTACGTACCCATTTATCGGTATTCAAGACGTTGACTTCCGGTAGTCGTGGTACTTAAATCTGTCTAACATCTGATGGGGCGCACCAAGCGGAGCCTGCAAGGGCCTAAATCCGCAACGATTTCGAGGGGAAGCCTGAAGTGTTGGCAAGGCTGCGCAAGGTCCTCGACGGGCTAACGGGCGTTTGGGGGCACCGACGCTCCGCGCAGCGTCATGCGCGGCTGTTGTCGGTGATCGAGGGGCAGATCCTGCCACGCCTGGTCATCGCCACGGGTTCCCCGAGTGCGCCTCCTGGGCGCGCCAGTTCCGGCGACTGTGACCCCACCTCGGACGACGTTCTCGAACTCGCCCGCCTGCTGATTGTGCATGACGCCATGGTGGCGTCCGAGTACGTGCAGGTGCTGAGCAACCAGGGCGCGTCAGCGGAGTCCCTGTGGATGCAACTGGTCGCACCGACAGCGCGGTACCTCAACCAGTTGGCATCGTCCGGCACGGTCGATGCGCGGAGCATCGCGGGCGCCCAGCAGCGGCTGCATGCGCTGCTGCACCAGCTCGAGGTACGCCGCGATCCCACCCACAGCCTCGCCTCGGCCGGCGAGCTTGGTCAGGGAGCCTGAGGCCGGTAGCGGATTGACGTGACCGGTTGTCGCCGTGCTCCTGCGGTCGCGGGCTAGCGAGCTGTTGGCTGTCGGTCCAGCCGCAGCAGCGTCTCGAGTAGGACGTTTGCGCCATTTTCGATGTCGCCGGGACGCGAGTATTCCTTTGGCGAATGACTTATGCCGCCGACGCTCGGCACGAAGATCATGCCGATCGGGCCGAGGGCGGCCATCTCCTGGGCATCGTGTCCTGCGCCGCTGGGCATGCGCCGCGACGAAAGTCCGAGCGCCCGCGCGCTCTCGGTGATGACCGACTGCAGGTGCTTGTCGGTGAGCGCAGGCTCGCTTGCGGCGTGACGGTCAAAATGGAACACCGTGCCGGTCTTGTCACCGATGTCCTGTGCTGCCTTGACGACCCGAGAATAGAGCGCCTGGATCTTCGAGGCATCCAGGTCGCGCAGCTCCAAGCCAAGGGAGACCTTTCCAGGCACGACGTTGTACGCGCCAGGCTGCGCGCGGATCCAGCCGACGGTGCCGACCTGCTGACCCGGCTCGGCGGTGACGATCCGGTTGAGCGCGTCGACGAAGCGCGCCGCGGCGAGCAACGCATCGCGTCGCTGGTTCATCGGTGTGGTTCCCGCGTGGTTCGCGAAGCCCTCGACGGTGACTTCGCAGTCGACGATGCCGACGATGCCCTCGACGACGCCGATCGGGATCTTTTCCTGTTCCAGCACCCCACCCTGCTCGATGTGTAGTTCGAGGTACGCATCGATGCTGCCGCTCGCACGTCGCGCTTCGCCGATCCGCTCAGGATTTCCGCCGATAAACTTCAGGCCATCGCGGACGACCTTGCCGCTCTGTGAGATTCCGGCGAGGCGCGCCGCATCGACACCGTGTCCGATCGCCGTACTGCCGAGCATGATGCCTTCCTCGTTCTCGAAGACGATTACCTGCAGCGGATGGCGCAGGCGGATGTCGTGCTCGTTGAGAACGTGCGCGACCTCGATCGCCGACAGCGAGCCGACGTCACCGTCATAGTTGCCCCCCTCCGGCACGGAGTCGATGTGGGAGCCGAGCACGATGGCCTTGAGCGCAGGGTCGGCGCCGGCGCGTACGCCGACGAGGTTGCCCGCCGTGTCGATGCTGACGGTGAGGCCGGCGTCCCTCATCAGGCCGAGCACGTACTCGCGTCCCGCGCGATCGGCATCGCTGTAGGCGACCCGGCTGACGCCGCCCTGCGGATTCTTGCCGTATTGCGCGAGGGCCTGCAGGTGCGCCTCGATCCTGCCGCCATTCACCCGCGCTTCAGGTTCAGCAGCGAAGCTGGTTCCAAATGCCATCGCCAGGAGCAGGAGCATGCCGCGGTCTTGCATAGCGAGAAGCCTAGGGTTGAGCAATTGGGAATGCGGGTTGATCTGACACGAGCGACGATACACCGAGCGGATGATCCACGGGAGCGGAAGCAAAACGCAGCTATACGCACACTGGGATGCGCATCTACGCGGTCAACGCTACTCTCATGCCCTGGAAAATGCTGTTAGGTATACGCTCGAGTCCCGATGCAATCCAAAGACCCTATCCACAGGTTCGCCGTTCCCGCCTCGCTGGTGCTCAGCGCGGGTTATACCGTGTCGTTTGTCGTGGGTCCCTACCCGGGATCCTGGCTCGTGAAGTCCGCTGCGGTCGGACTGCTCGCACTTGCCAGCCGGCGTAGTGCGCTGCTGGCGCTGGCCCTTGGATTCGGTGCGGTTGGCGATGCACTTCTGGACCTCGGGCCAGGGCTTTTCATATGCGGCCTGGTGGCGTTTCTGCTGGGACACATCACCTACGCCACGTGCTTCTTCCGTCACCCAGCCGCCCGCCGGGCTGTCGTCGCGCAGCTCCTGGTTGCGTCGTGCGCGGTGACATTCCTGCTCTGGCTTTGGCCGTGGCTGGGCGGCATGCGGTCTGCGGTACTTTGCTACTTCGCGGCGATCACGATCATGACGCTCGCTAGCCTTAGGATCGGCGGCGGCGTTGCTGTCGGCGCGTTGCTCTTCCTGATGTCGGACGCGCTGCTCGCAATCGACCGCTTCAAGGTGCATTTGCCGTTTAGGGACTGGCTGATCTGGGGCTCCTATTACTTCGGCCAGCTTTCGATCGCGGTCGCATTTTCTAGCGGCGAGCGCGCCATGCGAAAGCCGGTCGGCGGCGACTAGAACGAATCGAAGTAGTGGCGGACCGCCGTCAGGCACGCCGGCGCGACAAGACCCGCATGATAGGTCGCTGCCACCGCGCTCGCGCCGCCGTCCGTGGCTCCCTGCAAGATTGCTGCGATGGCGACCGCGTCCTTCGCACTGCTGAACGCGGACTTCTCACTGGCGTACGGGTCGCCCGCGGCCGCCGTGGAATCCACGTCAAGCGTCTGGACGAGCCCGATCGTCGGCACGTGCGTGCCCCAATAGCCACTCATTAGCTGCGTGTTCAGCCAGAATACGGTCGGATCGAGGTGGCCGCCGCACAATAGCACCGGCCGGGTCGGCACCCAGCTGCGCAGGTCATTTCTCGCGAGCGCACGGCGCAGCGGCAGCGCCGCCGAGCTGCTCGGAAGCTCGCTGGTCGCGAACGGCCAGCCGCCATCAGGATGGGCGCGAGCGTCCTGGATATAGGTAAGCCGGTAAGCGTTCGTGACCAGGTTGCCACTGCCAAAGCCACGTGCGTAGGTGGCCGCGAACTCGGCGGGCGCCGTGGCGGGCGTGGTGTCAGCAGACGCTGCATCCGGCGGCGTCGCACTGAACAATGCCAACTCGGGAAGCAGCCCACGTGTGTAAAGCTCGGCACGCGGAATTGTGCTTGGCAACAGTGAGCCGATTTCAGGTGCATATTCAGGCTCGTATACCTCGGCCGGGTTGCTGTAGATGTCGGCGTACGTGCGCTGGTAGCTGGTGGCAAGCAGAGCAAACGACAGTGGCGCGCTCGCGTTGACCTCCCCGAGCACGACCGCATCCACAAAGGCGTTCATGCTGTATGGACCGGACATCGGCGCCGACGCAGTCACCGCCATGCCCGCGTCCTGCATCGCTCGATGGGTTGCCATGGCGACATAGCCGCCCTGCGAATACCCAGTAATGAACAGCTTGCCGCTGTCGCTCACTGTCGCGAGCGAGGCGACCGGCAGTGCGGTTCGCGACGCACGCAGCGCGTCGATCATGTCCTTTGACTGCTGGTCGGCGACGAGATAAGGATGATAGCCGAGCATCGAGGTGTCGTAGCCAGCGTAGTTCGGCGCGATGACGATGTAGCCCTGTGTCGCAAAGAAGACGGCCAGCAGCAGACCTTCGAGATTATTGGCGTTCAGATCGCCGATGTTGTAATTGCGGTCCGTCGTGGTGCCGTGGGCGTACAGCATCATCGGTCGCGAGCCGTTGCAGGTTGCGGCGGTACCGATAGGCACCATCAAGGCGGCCGAAGCCGTGGTTGGTTCGCCAGCGCCGCCGACCGTCTGGTAACGAACCCGGTAGACCGAGATGTCGCAGATAGGTGCCGGCGCCGAGCCAATCTGCAGCCGTACAGCGTCGCTAAGCAACGCCAACGCGACGCCGGACGGCACTGTCGCAAGCAGTTCAGGGGGATTTCGGAGCAGGTCGCCGCGGGCAGGTGTGCTGGGTGGCAAGATCGCGCCACCGCCGGTGCCGCCTCCGCAGGCGCCTACCAGCGCGAAAAGCCAGGCTGTCAGCAGGAGTCTGCCGATTGAACGCCTGTCCTGGCTTCGCGCCACCCGAACTGGTGGCGTCATGCTTCGCAGCACTGTCCATTCATGTGGTATGAGCGTACCGCGGATGCGCGTGCGGTATCGCGTGTTGTCCTGTCGGCGGTTCCCGACGTGGCCCGAATTGGCCACGTCGGTTGTCCGCTTTCGGGGGTGGTACTACTTCGAGTCGCCGGCGTGATAGGAGTACTTCTGACCGGCGAGAACCGCCTGGTACATCAGGCCGCCCTTCGCGATCGTGAAGACCGCCATCCCCTCATGATAACCGCCCTCCGTGGTCGCATCCTTCCGGCCGCCGCTCGCGCCAGCGCGCGCGCCTTCCGTGCCGGCGGTCGCAGATGCCGCAGCGGTGATCGCGACGGCATTCACGCCTGCACTGAACTCAAAGTTCCCGGATGTGAAGGTGTCCAGCGCAGCCTTGTTCTCGAAGAAGATGATTTGGCTATACGCCTCGCCGCCGGCCTGCAGTCCGACGCTCAGCTGCGTCATCGACGTCCGGCCGATCTTGCGCCCCTGTGCATAGACGTGACCATCACCGTGCGCGCCGCCGATGCCAAGGCCAGCCTTGCCGATCGTCGGGAAGATGGCATAGCCATAGCTGTTTGAGAAGTACGAGGCACTTTCGCCCGCATGACGGAACAGGTTTGTGGCAGCGGCGTCTGATGAGGCCTGGGCCGCGACGGCGAAGCCAAGGGCTGCGATGAGCAAGGTCAACCTTTGGAATAGCTTCACGATAATCTCCTGATAAACTTTGTGGCGAATCTGACGGTCCGGATCAAGCCGGTCCGTGATGCGCTAGAGATGCGCTCCGCAGATATCTGCGGAGCCGGTTAAAGGTAGGCGTAATTGCCGCGAAGGTCTGTGCGCGAACGAACGGAGTCGCCTGCACAGTAGTTTTGGATGTGACGTGCGCTCCTCCACGTCGCCAGGGGGTTGCTCCCTGGCGGCGGAGGCCGATGCGCGCCTAGTGCTCGCGCGGTTGGTCCGCTTCGCGCTTGCGCTCATGCCGCTGTCCGTCGGCGGCACCGGACTCATGCGACTGTTGCGGGCGTGCCTGTGGCGGATCGCGCTGTGGCGCTTTCTGCTGCTCCTGCGGCGCCTCGCGTTGCGTCGGGGACGTCTGGCGCCGCTGCGACGAGGGATCCGGCTGGGTGCCGCGGCGCTCTACCGCCGCCGGCGCTGACTGCGCAGGCCGGGCTTTCGCGTGATCAGCGGGCGGCTTGGACTGGCTCGCCGGACTAGGTCGCGATTGATCGCGCGATTCGCTACTTGCACGATCGGCGGGCGCGCCCTGCCTTGCGTTGCCTGCGCGATCCGCAGCGGCATCGCGCCGATCGCCCCCGTCTCGGCCTGCGCCCTGCTGGGGTTGTGCCGGCCGTGCCGGCTGCTCGAACTGGCGCCGGGCGGCGGCATCCTGCGGCGTGTAGCCGTAGTTTTCGCTACGCACGCGATGCTGTTGATCCGGGCTCGGATAGCGATTGCCGGAGAAGTTGCGCTGATAGCTCGGCGCTGGCGCCGCACGCGGCATCGAACGGTGATCCCACTGGTCCCAACCCGAACGACGATGTTCCCAGTCCCGCCCCCAGTGTTCACCCCACCGCGGGGAGGCCGCCGAGCTCCATCCGAAGAAGAACTGCGGTGGCTGCCGATAGTACTGGACAGGGACTCGCAGAATGAACAGCGGTACATCCTCTGGTCCCACCGAGTCCCACGGCCCGTTGTACCAATCGCTTGAGTACCACTGGTCATTCGAATAGACCCAGTAGAGCCCGTCATAGAAGAAGAGGTTCGAGCCTTGGCCCGGCGCATAGTAGACCGGGTAGCCCGGGACAAGCTCGAGGTCGGGATACATCGGGAGATTGATGCCGATCCGGACACTGGGCAGACCGAGGCCGATGGAGATGTCTGCGATGGCAGGGACGGATGTCGCAAGAAGCAGGCAGGCGACCGCGATTCGGATGCGCATGGGTCTATCTCCGATCGAACTATGAGAGCAGAACGTCACCTGCCCGTACGGTCTGGGGGCCTGGAGCCGGGCTGCGCTGCGGCCGACAGAATCCAAAGCGCTGGGCCGCGGGCCGCTTTTGCGGGTCTGTTGGCGTGAGCGTCCGCGACGCGTCAGGTGAGCATCAGGGAGGCTAGCCGATGGCGTGGCGGTCGTCTGTACGCCACGACACCATCCGCTCGGCGCCGAAATGCGTCTAGCGCCGACACCGGGTCTATGTCATCCAGCGCACGCTGCCGTGCGCGCTGGTGAAGATAATGAGCGGATGAGTAGTCAACGTCTGCCTTCAAAGCACTCGGCCGCGGTGCTGCGATCCGTCGGTTCGTGCCTACGCACGTGGCTCGCAGTCACGGCGCTGGGTCTGCTCGTCGCTTGCAGCGCGCTGCCTCCCGGCGCGCACTTCCCCAAGGCCGAGTCCGCCACCCTCCAGACCCATGCCGAGACTGCGCTCGGAATTCGATTCCTCGGGCCAGCCAGCGAGCATCCCGGCAAGTCCGCGTTCCGAATCCTGTCGGTCGGCGTCGACGGATTCGTGACTCGCGTGCGCATGGCGGAAGCTGCCGAGAAGACGCTCGACCTGCAGTACTACATCTTTCGTGGCGACGAGACCGGCCGCCTGCTGATGAGCGCCTTGATCTCGGCGGCCAACCGTGGCGTTCGCGTTCGCGTGCTGGTAGAAGACGGCGATAAGGTCAGCGGGGATGAGCAGTTGCTGCTGCTCGACCGCTACCATGCGATCGAGGTTCGCGTATACAACCCGTTCAGGTACCGCGGAGCGGGCAACTTGCCGCGCGCTCTGGAGTTCGCATTCAACGCCCCACGGCTCGATTACCGGATGCACAACAAGCTCATGGTCGCCGACAACTCCGTCGCCCTTGTCGGCGGACGAAATGTGGGGGACCAGTACTTCCAGGTCAATCCCGATACACAGTTTGCAGACAACGATGTCCTTGTTGCCGGGCCCGCAGTACGTGAACTGTCGTCCATTTTCGATGAATTCTGGAAAAGCGAGCTCTCGATTCCGGCCGCCGCCATCGCGCGGGGGCGCGTCGCGCCAGCACAGGTACGCGCTATCGGACGGGGCTGCTGCGAGAGGGGGTGGAGCTCTACGAAGCCCGCGCGCAGCTCGGCAGCTCGCGAGGCAGCGGCCAAACGGCGCGGATGTCGGCGTTCGGGAACTATGGTCTGCACGCGAAGCTATGGGTGTTCGACAGGCAGAACGTCTTTGCAGGGTCGATGAACTTCGACCAGCGATCGAAGCGAATCAACACCGAGGTCGGCGTAATCATCGACAGCGCTGAGCTGTCCGCGCAGGTCCTCGGCCGCTTCCAGAATATGGTCCAGACGGGGAACGCCTACGCTCTCGCGACGGGGACCGCTGCCGACCCGTCCGCGCCTGGGCTGCGTTGGGTGACGGAGGAACGAGGCGAACCGCTGGAGTTCCATCGAGACCCCGACGTCGGCGCGTGCCGGCGATGGCTGGTGGGATTTCTGGCAACTCTGCCAGTCGCCGGCGAGCTTTGAAGGCCGGCAAGCCAATTTGGACGCATCAGGTGTTGGCCGCGCGTCGGGCGAGCCACATAGTCGCAGTACTGGCCGGCTCCAGGCCTTTCGCAGGACGTCTGCGACGTCCTGCGGGCGCTGTTGCGGGAGACCGACCCGGAAGGTCAGTCTTCCTTCGTCACGCGAATGTCGCTGTGCACCGAGGTGACATGTTCGGTTGCCTTGGCGATCGCGACGGCCCGCTCGGCCGCTTCTTCGGTTCGCGTCGTACCCGACAGCCAAACCACGCCCGACTTGTCGGTATCGACGTGGATCTTGGCGAGACTCGACAGCTGCTCGGTCGCGAGCTTCGCCTTGATCTTCGTCGTGATGGCGGAATCCTTAACGAATTCCTTCGGGTGATCGCGATCACTAGAACCTGGCGCTTCGGCAAGGGCGAACCCAGGTGCAAGCAGGGACCCAGCAATGAGGCAGATGGCGAGGGACGGTATCCTCATGGCGACTAACTCCAG
Organism: Pseudomonadota bacterium; assembly: GCA_025356815.1. Taxonomy (GTDB): domain Bacteria; phylum Pseudomonadota; class Gammaproteobacteria; order Steroidobacterales; family Steroidobacteraceae; genus CAIKZZ01. The sequence goes on along the minus strand of JANXQL010000007.1, from coordinate 96,182 downwards.
TTTTTGTACCCGGGCACAGTGCGCTTCATGCTGTCGCCGGACTGTCTGGTAGCGTACCGAGGGCGGTAATCGCTCCCATCACAGAATTGGAAGCCTGGGTACGACACCGAACAGTGACCGTTCGCAGCGCGTGCCACGCTTGCTGGCGTCCGGTTTTACGGAGAATGCCTGTGGAGGTTTATGGTCTTTCCAGCTGTGCGCTGATGATGGCGCTGGTCTGCTTGCCGCTCGCGCACGCACAAGCCCAGGATGAAAGATCCTCGGGAAGCCCGCAAGGGCGTGTCGCGATCACTGCCGCCATCAAGGCAAAGTTCTCGGCCGAATACGTCAGAAGCCTGCGGCAGGTCGAAGTCTCCACGGATCGGCACGGCGTGGTCTCTCTCCGCGGCAGAGTAAGGAGTCATGAAGCGTCCACCCGCGCCGACGTTCTGGCGCGAGACACCGAGGGCGTCACGCAAGTGCAGAACCACATTCGCATCAGGAGCATCGATTGAGCGCTCCGCGCGCGGGCAGTCGTCCTCGCCGTCGTCTCGTCAATCCCGCGGGCACCCGAGAGCTAAGGAAATCCCATGCTTGAATCCATCGCAGTCGTTCTGATCATCCTCTGGATCCTGGGGCTCGTGAGCTCCTATACGCTCGGCGGCTTCGTCCACATACTGCTGGTCGTCGCGGTGGTGCTGATCCTGCTGCGCGTCATCCGCGGGCGCTCGTTGTAGCAGTCGGCGCAGCGCTGATGCGGTTCCGGGCGAGCGGACGGACTCGTTGAAGGAGGCCGAGCACACGCTTTCCGGGCGGCGTCGCCGACCGCTCGCGGCCCTCACCGATGGGCTTCGCCTTCCCGGCGCCCCGGCTCTGGGTTAAGGTTCGCCGGGCTGCGCTCCGTTTGGCGTCGTCCGGACGTCGGCTGGGGGCGTCGCAAGCGGCGCGGCACGGTTGCGCGCCCGGACCCGTCCGAGGCTGGCGCGAGGAACATGCTGCGACGATTCTTTCCCGCTCGGCGACTTGTTACGCGAGTGCTGCTGTCGCTACTGCCGCTGGCGATCCTGCTGCCGCACGCGCTCGGCTATACCCAGATCGGGTTTCTGCAGCGGTTCGAGAGCTACTTGTACGATGTGCGTGTGCGGGCAATGCTGCCAAACTCACCGGACCCACGAATCGTCATCGTCGACATCGACGAGCTGAGTCTGACGACCGAGGGCGAGTGGCCCTGGCCCCGCGACCGGTTCGCCGCCCTGCTCGACGCGCTCTTCGATCGCTATGGCGCGCGGGTAGTTGGGTTCGACGTGTTCTTCGCCGACCCGCAGCAACCGGGCGCCCTGCAGGTGATCGACGAGCTTCGGCGCGACATGCCGCCGGCCTTGGACGAGCAATTGGCCCGGCTTCGCCGGCACTTCGAGACCGACCGCGTGTTCGGCGAATCGCTGATTGCCCGGGACGTCGTGCTCGGGTACGTGTTCAAGCAGGCACTGCAGCGGGGAGATCGCGCCGAAAAGGGACTGCTGCCGATGGCCCCACGGCTGCAGCCTCCGCCGGGCGCGAGGCTGCTGCACCCCAAGGGCTTTGTCGCGAACCTCGCCGGCCTACAGACCAATGCCGCCGCCGGCGGCTTCTTCGACACCCCACTGGTCGATGAGGACGGACTCGTCCGACGCATGCCGCTGCTGCAGTACTACGACGGGCATGTCTACGAGTCGCTCGCACTCGCGGTGACCCGCCTGGCCCTCGGCTCGCCGCCGTTGTCGCTGGGCATCGCCGCGGGGCGTGGCGCACTGCAGGAGGTGCGCTTCGGGACGACCGTCGTGCCTGTCGATGCCGCCTCCGCGATACTGCTGCCGTTCCGGGGTTCGGTCGGCTCGTTCCCCTATGTCTCGGCCACTAGGGTGTTGCGGGGCACTGCGGCGCCGGAGGTTCTCAAGGGCGCGATCATTCTGATCGGCACGAGCGCTCCTGGCCTCCTTGACCTGCGCGCGACGCCGGTCGGCAAGGAGTACATCGGCGTCGAGGCCCACGCCAACGTGATCTCGGGTCTGCTCGACGGTACAATTCGCTACGTACCAACGACCGCCCCGCGCATCGAGGCGGCGATGCTCGTGGCGCTCGCCCTTCTGGCGGCGCTGCTGCTATCGCGCTCGCCCTGGGTGGTCGCGGTCACCGTGCTCGGCGCGCTCGCGACGCTCGGCAGCATCAATGTATTCGCCTGGCAGCACCTTGGAATCGTGCTGCCGCTGGCCAGTGGCATCGCTTATCTGTTGATCGCGACACTGCTGCACCTCAGCTACGGGTATTTCTTCGAGGCGCGCCGCAAGCAGCGACTGGGGCGGCTGTTCGGACAGTACGTGCCTCCCGAGGTCGTGCAGGAACTCGAGACCAGCGAGACCGAGATCTCCCTCGCCGGCGAGAACCGCGTAATGAGCGTGCTTTTTTCGGATGTGCGAGGCTTCACGACGATCTCCGAGGGGCTCGATCCACGCGCGCTGGCGCAGTTCATGAACGAGTTCCTGACGCCGATCACGGCGGTGATCCAGGGTCACCGGGGCACGATCGACAAATACATGGGCGATGCCGTGATGGCGTTCTGGGGCGCGCCACTCGCCGACCGCGAGCATGCGCGCCACGCGGTGCAGGCGGCGCTCGACTTGGTCGACTGTCTCGGCGAGGTGAACGCCAACTGCAGGTCGCGGGGCTGGCCGGAAATTCACATCGGCGTCGGTGTGAGTTCCGGGCCGATGAACGTCGGCAATATGGGCTCGCGCTTTCGCATGGCCTATACGGTCCTCGGTGACACGGTGAACCTCGGCTCGCGCCTGGAGGGCCTGACCAAGGAGTACGGCGTGTCGGTGATCGTCAGCGCGCCGACTACGCTGGCAGCGCCCGGTTTCGCCTACCGCGAACTCGACCTCGTGCGGGTCAAAGGCAAGCTCGAGCCGATTGCGATCTACGAGCCACTGGGTTCCCTTCCATCGCTCGCGCCTGAGGTCGCGACGGAGCGTGACACCTTTGCGGCAGTGCTCACCGCCTACCGGGCGCGGGACTTCGCGTCCGCCCAACGCCTCCTCGCGCCGCTGCGCGCCGCCCATGATGATCGGCTCTACGCGCTCTATGAGAGTCGTATCGAGGCATACCTGGTCTCGCCCCCGCCCGTGGATTGGGACGGGGTCTACACTTTCACGACAAAGTAGCCGCGCGTACCGTCAAAGCACCGGAGCCGGTTGCGGTGCCGCATTCGCTGGCGCAAGATGCGCAAAATGCCAGCGGAATCAATGCGGTTGTTCCGTAGTGAGCCGCTGTAACGCTTCGGAATGGACCATGAAGGGGGCTCGATGCGGCCGTCGCGTTTTGCGCGTCTTGGCGCGGTAATCGCCGCGGTCGCGATCGTCGCGGGCCAATCCGTCGTCGCCACGGCCGCGGACGCCGACTCGCTCGCGGTGCTGCTGGATGCCGTGCGGCCGCTCATCGCGGCGGGCAAGGCCGGCGAAGCCTACGACGTCCTCTCTCGACGTGAGGCCGACTTCGGCGGCACGGCTGCCTTCGATTATGCGTATGGACTCGCGGCGCTCGACACGGGCCGCCCGGCGGACGCCGCATTCGCGCTGCAACGGGTCGTGGCGGTGGAGCCGGGCTTCGATGGCGCACGCATGGACCTGGCACGGGCCTACTACGACAGCGGTGACCTCGAGTCAGCCCGCGTGCAGTTCGAATACCTGCGCGGGCGCGATCCACCGACCGCTACCCGCCAGTTGATCGACCGTTACCTCGTCGCGATCGACAGCCGCGTCGCCGATGTGCGGCCGAGGTTTGTCGCAGGGTTTGACCTCGGCGCCGGCTATGATTCCAACGCCAACGGCTCGACGTCGGACAAGCAATTCCTGGGCTTCAACCTCAATACGCGCAATGTCGCCACCGCCACCGCGTTTGTCGAAGCGGCGCTGGCGGCGGACTACATTCATCCATCGGGCGCCAACGTTGCGTGGACCGTCAGCGGTCGCGCCACGCAGCGCTGGAACCCCGAGGCGCACTTCGTCGACCAGTCGCTGGTATCGGCTGCCGTGGGGCTCGCGGCAAGGCTCGGCGGATGGCGGACCTCGATCGGTGTTAACGGCGGCTGGAGCGCCCTGTCGGGCGCTTCCCACGACACGAGCGGCGCGCTTGAATTGCGCGCCACCCACGCGCTCAGCGGGCCGTGGCAGGCGAGCGTGGATGTAAGCTACGGGCCCATGCGCTACGTCGATGCGCATCTGGACCTGCTCGAGGTCAACCGGCTGCTCGCGAGCCTGCGCGTCGATCGAACCGGCCTGCCTGCGGAAGGCGCTTTTTCCTTCGCCTTGATCGGCGGCGGTGATGATGCCTGTCGGGTCGGTTCGCCGTATGGCAACGACCGGATCGGCGCGCGCACGTCCTTTGGCTGGCGCGCGGGTCACGCGAGCCGCGCCATGATCGACATAGGCGCAATGCGCAGCAATTACTCCGGGGGCAGTGGTTTCTTTGGCCTCGACCGTCGGGATACTCAGTACTACGCGGTGGCACTACTCGATTTTGACGACGCGCCGGCGCCGGGCTGGCGCCTCGAGCCGCGGCTGCGCTACGTCAAGAATTCGACCAACGTAGCGCTGTACGCGTACGACCGTTGGGAAGCCGGTCTGTTTCTGCATCGGAACTTCCGCTAGCCAGCGGACCGGGAGAATTTATGCACATCCCTCTTCGGTACCTCCAGAGCCGGCACAGCCTGGCACTGCTGCTCGGGCTGGTGCTCTCGCTCGCAAGCCCGCTCGCGGTCGCGGCGCAGGCCGGCAAGGCTATCTTCGTGTCCGGTACTGTCACCATCGAGGCCAGCAGCCGGCCGCTGCGAGCCGGCGATCCGGTCAACGTCGGTGATACCGTCGTGACCGGTGCAGCGTCGCGCGCCCAGCTGCTGATGGGTGACGGCGCGCGTGTAGCGTTGCGAGCCGGTTCGCGCTTTCGGGTGGAGTCCTTCGAGCTTGGCGCCGGCGTGCGCGACCCTGGCAGCGCCGCCGTGGCCGCCTCCACCGGGCGCAGCATCAGCACCCTGCTCAAGGGGGGCTTCCACACGACATCCGGTAGCGTCGGCAAGGGCGATCCGGCGGCGTATGAGGTTCGCGTGCCGATCGGCACGCTTGGCATCCGCGGTACCGACTACGTGGCGGTGTTCTGTCGAGGTGACTGCAGCGATGCACCGGGCCTCAAGCCGGGCGAACCGGTGCGCGATGGACTGTATCTGGGCGTCTACAGTGGCAGCATCGTGTTCCGCGGCAGTGGTCTGGACCTTGCGCTGGCGGCGGGCGAGTTCCTCTTCATCCCGGTCCCGACTCTCAAGCCGGAGCCACAGCGCGAGCCGCCGCTGCCGACGCAAGGCGACGGTGCGGGTCCACTGACCTTGCGCGGCGTATCGCCGGGCAGTCAGGGCGGCGCCGCAAGCAAGGGCGCCATTACCCGCGAGGTGAGCGTACCGGCCGCCCCGGCGCCGGGCACGGCGCCGCCGGCGACCAACACGGTGCTGCCGGTCGGGGGTGACGCCAACGGCCGGCCGGTTGACCTCACGCCGGGCCGCCTGCCCAAGGGGCGTGGATCAGCCTACGTCGGACCGCCGTTGCGCACGATGATCAGTCCAGGCGCGACCGCGGCCTCGGACACCCGTTACGGATTTAGTACGGCCGGCGGCAGCGCCAGCCTGTTCCCGGTCACAGGCGACCTCGGCAGCGAGTCGCTGCGCATCGGCACCGCGCTTGCAAGCGATACCGGCGTCGACGCCAGGACCGGCCTCAGCTGGGGTCGCTGGAGCGGCGGCAGCGTCGATCTGGTCGACACTGCCGGCAGCGTGGTCGCGCTGCCGCTCGGCGCCAGCAGCGTCCATTGGATAGCGGGCGCGGGCTATCTCGCGTCGCAGCCGCCGGTGCTGCCGATCTCCGGGAGTGCCAGCTACGGCGTCGTGGGCGCGACCTCGCCGACCGACTCGGCTGGCCTGGTTGGCAAGTTCGGCGGTGCGTGGCTGAATGCGAACTTCACCGCGCGCACCATTGACGCGGTCATCGCGCTGCAGATCGGAAATCTTGACTGGTACGGCACAGCGACCAGCCAGCCCATCCAGGCCAACCTCGCCGTCCAGGGCACGTTCCTGGGCTCGGTCGCGAACGTCGCGCCGTTGACGTACGGCCCGTTTAGCCTGGTGTTCACGCCCTCCGCCGACGCCACCGCGGCGCTGCCGGTGATCGCGATGAGCTATGCACTTGCCGTTGGCAGCGCTGCGAATCGCGTCGAGGGCGTCGTCGCCCTTGCGCCCAATGCCGCCGCCCTACCACCCTCGCCGCCACCACTTGGCGCACGCGACATTGCACTCGCATTCAGCAACGATCTCGGCAACGGCGAAGCTGGTCAGGTCGGCGTCGCGACCAGCGCCGCGGGCCAGTTCAAGCTGCAGGGCCCCGCCGGCGTCGGCGTCGATCCGGTGCAGTTCGGCAGCGTCGGCGCGACCGTCTCGATTGGCACCGCAAGCGTTGCCGAGGCCGGCACCGATCCGGCGACAATGCTTCGCTGGGGGCGGTGGAGCGGCGGCACGGTACAGATCTCCTCGGCCGCCGCTGGCGTCACGAACGTGGACCTTGCCAACCGCAGCCTGCATTGGATACTGCCCGGCGACTTCGGCGCGGCACCGCCGGTGATGCCGATCACAGGCTCGCGGACCTACGATGTGATCGGGGGCACGCAGCCCACGGATGCGGTGGGTAACGTGGGCACCCTCGGCAGCCTTACGCTCGCGGCCGACTTCTCCAAGAACAGCGTCACCGCGGATGTAGCGCTGACGATTTCGAACACCGCGTGGCTCGCGCAGGGCACGGGCTCCATCGGCGCGTCCGGCAACCTACCCGCGCAGCAGTTTGCGGGGGCCTTCAACGCGCTGACGATCGGCGGTGTGGCGCAGGCCGCGGGTAGTGGCCAGTTCAACGGCTTCTTCACTAACCTCCCCGGCCAGATCAGTGGCGCGCCTGGCGGCGTCGGCATGACTTACTTCCTCGCAGCCCCGGGTGCGGGCGTGGTGTCCGGCGCCGCGGCACTGGTCGGCCGGTGAGGTACGCGTGGCGGTGAGCGGGCGCTACACGATCGCGGTGATTGGCGCAGGGCCCGCCGGCCTGTCGGCCGCGACCCACGCCGCCGCGCTCGGTGTCCCACACGTGCTGCTCGAATCGGGTCCGGCGCACGCGACAACGATCCAGCGATACCAGAAGGGCAAGCACGTCATGGCGGAGCCCGCCGTGCTGCCCCTGCGCAGCCCGCTGCCCTTCGAGGCAGCCACCCGCGAGGTCGTGCTCGAGCGTTGGCACGAGGGGCTTGGCAAGCACCGAGTCAATGTTCGCTACGGCGCCGAGGTCAGTGCGATTCGTGGCAATCGCCCGGAGTTCGAGATCACCCTCGCCGATGGCGAAGTGGTGCGTGCCGAGCACGTCGTGCTCGCCATCGGAGTGCAGGGCAATCCACGCAGGCTCGGGGTTGCTGGCGACGACTTGCCGTGTATCCAGTATCAGCTGGACGATCCGGACGAGTACCGCGGCGAATCGATCGTCGTAGTGGGCGCGGGTGACGCTGCGATCGAGAATGCGCTCGCGCTGACCCGCCGCAACCAAGTGCACCTCGTCAACCGGGCGGCGGAGTTCTCGCGCGCCAAGGAAGGCAACCTCACCCAGGTCGTCAAGGCAATCGAGGCCGGCACCCTCAACTGCTTCTACAAGAGCTCCTGCGAGCGCATCGAGGCGACGCCGGGCGGCAGCCGGCCCTACCGACTGACGCTCACCACCGAATCCGGCAAGGCGCAGGTGGACGCCGACCGGATCATCGCCCGCCTTGGCGCAATTGCCCCGCGCCGGTTCGTCGAGGAGGCCGGGATACGCTTCCCGAACGCCGAGCCCGGAGCGCTGCCGACGCTCAGCGAGCGCTATGAGTCGAGCGTACCAGGCCTGTACGTCATCGGCGCGCTCGCGGGCTACCCGCTGATCAAGCAGGCGATGAACCAGGGCTACGAGGTGGTCGAGACTATCCTCGGTCACGCCGTCGCACCGGCCGACGAGCCGCTCCTTGAGCAGAGCTTCTCGGCGCTGCCGTTCGGGCTGCCGGTGACCGACACGCTGGCATTGATCAGGCGCCGTGTACCGCTATTTGCCGAGGTCAATCCGCTGGTGCTGCGCGAACTTGTGCTTGGCAGCGCGCTGCACGCTTCGCCCGTAGGCACGGTGCTGTTCAGCAAGAACGATTACACGAACTCGTTCTACTCGATCATCGCAGGCAGCGTCGGCATGGAGCTCGGTGACGGCGGCCGCCATCGCATCACGCTGGGTGAAGGCCAGTTCTTCGGCGAGATGAGCCTGCTGTCCGGGCGTCGCCGCTCGGGCACGGCCATCGCGGGACCCGGCTGTGTCGTGCTTGAGTCGCCGCGGCGGGAGATCCTGAAGCTGATGAGCTCGGTGAGCGCCGTCAAGCGCGGCATCGACGAGCTGTTCATCATCCGCGCTATCCAGTCCAGCTTCGCGCCGGAAGCAAGCTTCGAGGAGCTGCGGCCGGTGGCCGCGGGTGCAAAACTCAACCGTTACCGACCGAATGACGCGCTGTTCGTCGAAGGCGACGCGGCCGACTGCCTGCATCTGTTGCGCAGCGGCTCGGTTGCAGTGCTGCGCCGCCTCGGCGGGCGCGACGTGGTCACCTCCTACGTCGCGGCCGGCAACTACGTCGGCGAGATGGGACTCATCGGTCGGACCGGACGCTCGGCGACGGTCCGCGCCAATGTCGCGACCGAGACTGTCAGTATCGACGCCGCGGCATTCGCCACGCTGCTGGCCCGTAATGCCGCCCTGCGCGACCAGATCCAGGCAACGATGCGCGACCGTCTGGCGTCAAACGCGCGGATGCAAGGTCAGACCCGCGCGGGTGATGTGATTTCGTTCCTGATGCAGCAGGGCCTGGGTGAAGCCACGGATGTGCTGCTGATCGACGAGGCGCTGTGCATTGGCTGCGACAACTGCGAGAAGGCCTGCGCCGAGACCCACGATGGCACGTCGCGCCTCGACCGGGAGGCCGGGCCGACGTTCGCGCGCCTGCACGTGCCAACCTCGTGCCGCCACTGCGAGGACCCCCACTGCATGACCGACTGTCCGCCCGATGCGATCAGGCGCACGGCGGGCGGCGAGGTCTACATCGGCGACAACTGCATCGGCTGCGGCAACTGCGAGCGCAACTGCCCCTACGGCGTGATCCAGATGGCGCAGCCGCAGCAAGCCAAGCCCGGCCTGCTGTCCTGGCTGTTGCTCGGCCGCGGGCCGGGGCCGGGTGCCGCGGAGCAGCAGGCGCCGCTATCGGGGGCTACCAAGAAGGCCGTCAAGTGCGACATGTGCAAGGACCTCGGGGGTGGCCCCGCCTGCGTGCGTGCCTGTCCCACCGGGGCGGCGATCAGGATCAGTCCGGATCGCTTCGTGGACCTCGCCCGGAGCAGCGATGAGTAGCGTCCACGAGTCCGTGCTTGGTCAGATGGGGCGCCGCTACCTTTGGCTGGCGGTGGGCGTGGTGGTGGCCATGTTCGGCCTGTACGGCTGGCAGGCTCCGACCGGCCTGCCGGGCGGTGGAACCTGGCTGGGCTACACGCTCGGCACCCTCGCAGCACTGCTGATCCTGTGGCTGCTGGCACTAGGCGCCCGCAAGCGCAGCTACGCGTCGAAGCTGGGAACCGTACGCGGCTGGGTGTCGGCGCACGTCTATCTGGGGCTTGCCGTCGTGCCGGTGGCGACGCTTCACGCGGGCTTCCGCTTCGGCTGGAACGTCCATACGCTCGCGTATGCGCTCACCTGCGCCGTCGTGGTCCTTGGCATCGTCGGCGTCGTGCTCTATGCCCGCTACCCGGAACGGATGAGCGCCAACCGGCAGGGACGCACGCGCCAACAGCTGGTCGAGGAGATCGCCGACCTCGACGCGCGCGCCGTGCGCGTGGCGCAGGCGCTTCCGGCTGAGTTCGACGACGCCATGCGCAGTGCGCGCGACCGGCTGATACTCGGTGGCAGCGCGTTTGACCTGCTGGCGGGCCGGGACGGCTCGAGCGTCGTGCTGCCGCGCGCCGGCGGAAGCAGCGGCCCGCTGTCCAACCCCTACCAGGCGACGCTGCTCGCCTGGCTCGGCGACCGACTCGCGCGCAGCGAGGACGGCGAGCTGTCCGCGCGCGTGCAGGAGCTGCTGACACTGACCAGCGCCAAGCGCGGAGCGCTCGAGCGGCTCAAGCGCGACCTGCGCTTCCAGGCGTGGCTCGACGCCTGGTTATACCTGCACGTGCCGCTGTCCTTCGGCCTGCTCGCTGCCCTGCTCGCGCACGTCGCGAGCGTGTTCATCTACTGGTGAGGGGCTAGCGATGCGCGCCCTCATTCGGTTTCTGACGCGCGCGCCCGGTGGCGCGATCGAGACGCGCGAGCGCGTGTTCGAGGGCGATGCCCTCACGCTCGGCCGCGCAACCGACCAGGTGCTGCAGTTCAAGGATCGGCGGGTAGCGTTCCAGCACGCGCGCGTCTACCGGCGCGACGAGCGCATCGTCCTCAGTTGCCGCTCGCCCGCGACGATTGTCATCAACGAGGCGCTGGTCCGCGACGTGGAACTCAGCCTCGGCGACGTCCTCCGGCTCGGCGCCAACATCCTCACGATCGTCGCCCCGCCCGCGGGCATCGACGTCGCGTTGACCTTCGAGCTCGATCCCTCCGTGGCCGGCAGCGATGTCGAGGCGGTCGATCCGCGCCTGCGGCTGCGGTCGGTTCGGTTGGGCAAGCGTGGCTGGTCGTGGCTGCTGTTCCTTGGGATCCTCGCGGCGTTCCTGGTCGTGCCGTTCGTGATGCTGTCGGGCAAGGCCAGCCTCGAAGGGCTACGTGCCGGGCCGCTGCCGTGCGACCATGCGTGGTCGACCGGCGCGCTGCACGAGGCGCACCGGACGATCGGCGGGCGCTGCGACGCCTGTCACCAGCGACCGTTCGTGCGAGTCGAGAATCAGGCATGCCTCGCCTGCCATGGCCCGGCTCTGCACCGCCACGCGTCGCCCGGGATCGCGGTCGGTGCTGATCCGGACAGCGCGCGATGCGAGCGTTGCCATTCAAGTCACGAGCCGGCTCTGTTGACCCGGCGCGACGATGCGTTGTGCACGCCGTGCCATGCGGACCTCAAAGCGGTGACGGCCGGACGCTCCACGACGGGCGATGCGACCGATTTCGGCACGCGCCATCCGCAGTTCCGCGTGACGCTGCAGGTCGAAGGCGCCTCTGGCGACGCCGACAGGCTGCGGCGCGTCCCGGTCGACTCGCCGACGCTGCGCGAGAAGTCTCACCTGAAGTTCGGGCACGCGCAGCACCTCGACCCACGCGGACTGAAGACACAGGATGGGACGCGCGTGCTCGGCTGTGGCGACTGCCATCGGCCGCAGCCTGGGGGTGCCCGGATGCAGCCGATCGTGATGACCGAGCACTGCCAGGGTTGTCACCGGCTCGACTTCGATCCGGCGTTCCCCGACCGCCAGCTGCCACACGGTGACGTGGCAGGCGTGCTGAACACGCTGCTCGAGTACTACAGCGCACGTTACCTGGAGGGCTGGCCGGACCCCGCCGCGCGCGGTCCGGGCGTGCGTTTCACGGCCACGCCGGGACCGGCGCTGGCTGCCGCGGAGCGTGAGCGCAGGCTCGGCATCGCGAAGGCGAGGACCCAGATCGTCGCACGCGACCTGTTCGCACGTCGCGCCTGCAGCGTCTGCCATGAGGTGCGCCAGACGCCGGACGCCGTCGTTCCGTGGGAAGTGACGCCGGTGCACCTCGCGCAGGCCTGGTTCCCGGCGGCGAGCTTCGATCATTCCCGCCACGGCACGACCCTGACGGCCTGCACCCGCTGCCACGCAGCGCAGCGCTCGACGCAGGCCGATGATGTACTGATGCCGGGCATCGAGTCGTGCCAGCGCTGCCACGCAGGCTCTGCGTCGAGCACGAGCGGCAAGGTGGCGAGCGGCTGCCCCGCCTGCCACGTCTTTCACGACAGTCGGCGCGGCCGCTGGGTCGTGCCGCCCGCGGCGCCGGGACGGGCGCCGTGACGCATCTACCACCAGCAGGCGTGCTCGCGGCGACGATGGCCCTGGTGGTGACGGCCTGCGGTGGCGGCAACCCGATGTCCTCCGGCGTACCGTCGACCCCATCACCCTCCGGCGCCGTCTGCACCGGACAGTGCGCCTCGGCATTCACATCGCTCACGCAGGCTGACGTCGAGCGGGTCATCGCGCAGGCGGTTGCCGAGGCACAGGCGCGGCACCTGCCGGCGACGGTCGCGGTCGTCGACCGTGTTGGCAACGTGCTCGGCGTGTTCCGCATGAACGGCGCCGCCACGACCACCACGATCCGCTCCAGGCTTGCCAGCGGTGGGCTCGAGAACGTCGTGATCGTCCCCGACGCGCTCGCCGCCGTCGCCAAGGCGCTGACGGCGGCGTACCTGTCGACCGAAGGCAATGCGTTCTCGACTCGCACCGCGGGCCAGATCGTGCAGGAGCACTTCAACCCCGGAGAATCCTCCACGCCGAGCGGGCCTCTGTATGGCGTGCAGTTCAGCCAGTTGCCTTGCTCGGACGTTAACGGCCGTGCCGCTGCTCTCCCCGGACCGGGGCCCGGCCGCTCGCCGCTGGGTCTTGCCGCCGATCCGGGCGGCCTGCCTCTGTACGTGGGCGGCACGCCGGTGGGCGGCGTTGGCGTCGTCGCCGACGGAATCTACGGGATCGATCGCAACATCTTCGATGTCGACCACGACCCGGACGAGCAGATCGCAACGGCGGCAACCTACGGACTTGCCGCGCCCGAGGATCGGCGCGCCGATCACCTCACGGTCGACGGGAAGACGCTGCGCTTCGCCGACGCGACCGCGGCGTCCCTGCTCACGTTGCCAACAAGCGCCCCCGCGTTCGCCAGCATCGACGGCGTCGCGGGCCAGCTCGTCGCGGTGACTGGCTATGCGCCGGCGGCGACGCGCGGCGGACTTGCGTTCGGCACGTCGGCGTCCGGCCTGCGAGCGGACGCGAGCGACTACCCGGGACTGGATGCGTACGTGCTGGTCGATGCGACCGACACGCCTCGCTACCCGCCGCGGGCGGGCACCGAGCTCATCGGTGCGCTGGACGCCAACGAGGTTCGCGAAATGCTCCGCGAGGCGCTGAGTGTCGCCAATCGCACGCGCGCGCAGATACGCCGGCCGCTGGGCTCCCAGGCTCGCGTGACGATCAGCATCGTCGACAGCCAGGGCGTGATCCTTGGTGTCGCGGGGACGCGCGACCCTCCCCTGTTTGGCATCGACGTGGCGGTGCAGAAGGCCCGTACCAGCGCGTTCATGAGTTCCAGCGCCGCGGCCGCCGCGCTCACGGCCTTGCCCGACGCGGTGCACCTGGCCGGTGGGCTTACGGCGCTGCGGCACGTGCCGCTCGGCGACTACGTGACGGCGACGCGCTCATTCCTCGGACTTCCGGCCGCGCTAGGTGATGGCGGGATCGCATGGAGTTCGCGCGCGATCGGCAACCTGTCGCGGCCTTTCTATCCCGATGGAACGGATGCGGCGCCTCCGGGGCCGCTGTCGACGCCGATCGCCGCCTGGAGCCCGTTCAACACCGGCTTTGGGCTTGACCTCGTCTACAACGCGCTGATCCAGCATGTCGGCTTCGTGCTTGGCGCGGCGCCCGACGTGGGCCGGAACTGCACGGGTGTCAGTGGCTTCGACGCTGGCTTTGCGACGCAGGCGCCGATCGCGGGACTCGCCAATGGCGCGCAGGTGTTCCCCGGCGGCGTGCCGATCTATCGCGGCCAGACGCTGGTGGGTGCGATCGGCGTCTCCGGCGACGGCGTCGACCAGGATGACATGATCGCGCTACTGGGCGTCGACGGGGCTGCCCGGCGTCTCGGCGGCTTCGGTAACGCGCCTGTCGCGCTGCGTAGTGACCTATTGTCTCCCCAGGGGGCCCGCCTGCGCTATGTCGGCTGCCCACAGGCCCCGTTCCTGGACTCAACCGTGCAGGACGCGTGCAATGGCCGCTAGCGCGCGTCGTGCCGCCTGCCTGCTCGCGGTTGCGTCGCTCGCGCTGTGTTCCCAGTTCGCACGGGCCGACGACCCGGCGCCGGTCGGGCCCTGTCCGCCGCAGCAACCGGCGGAACCCGGCCGGCAGTCACCGGAGGCGCACGAGCTGCCGACATTCGCGGCAACGCCCTGCGATCCCGGCGCGCTGTTGCCACCACGGGCGGCCGAGCCGGGCCGGTTCCTCGGCCTGCCCGACCGGTGGCGGATCGTCTCGACGCTCGGTTATCCGGAAAACCTGCGTGATCCGTACCACGGCAACAACTGGCTCAAGGGCGACCGGCCGGTATTCGGCGAGGACTGGTTCACGAGCCTGACCGCGGTGTCGGACACGGTCGCGGAGCCGCGCAGCTTCCCCTTGCCGGTGGGCATCGCGGTCACGCAGCGTCCAGGGAGCCTCGACCTGCTCGGCCACGGCGCGAGCCAGCTCTATGCGCAGACGCTTGCGTTCGAGGCGGTGCTCTACAAGGGCGACACGGTATTCAAGCCGCCCGAGTGGGAGTTTCGCCTGGAGCCGGTGGTGAGCGTCAACCACGTGGAAGTGGCCGAGCGCGGGTTTCTCGGCGCGGTGGCGGCCGCGCCGCTCACACGTACACGGTCGACGCTCGGCCTGCAGGCCGCATTCGTGGACCGGCACCTGCGCAACGTCTCCAGCCGTTACGACTTCGACAGCCTCCGGGTCGGTATCCAGCCGATGACGGCGGACTTTCGCGGCTTCCTGTTCAACGATGCGCCGCTGGGCGTGCGGCTGTTCGGCATCCGCGACAATAACCGCTACCAGTACAATCTCGGCTGGTTCCGCAGGCTCGATAAGGACGTCAATTCCGGGCTCAATGACGTATTCCGTCATGGCGGCGCGGCGATCCGTCACGACGAGGTGCTGCTGGCGAATCTCTACGTGCAGGACCTGCCGCGACCGGGGTTCACCTCGCAGGGGGTCATCGTCCACAATCGCAATCGCGAGGGTGCGCAGCGCGCCTATGACATCAATGGAGTTCTCGAGCGACCCGCATCCCTCGGCGATGGTCGTGGGCGCGACTACGACGTGACCTATTTTGGCTACAACGGCGACGGGCACATTGGCCCGCTGAACCTGAGCATCTCGACTTATGGGGTGGTCGGTCGGGAATCGCGCGGCACCTTCACCAATGCATCGGACCGGGTGCGCGCGTACTTCGGGGCGGCCGAGATGTCGCGCGACTTCAGCTGGCTGCGGGTGCGCGCGTCCCTTGCTGTGCAAAGCGCCGATCGCAACCCGCTTGACGGCACGGCGACGGGTTTCGACGCGATCCTCGAGAACCCGCTGTTCGCGGGTGCCGATACGAGCTTCTGGATTCGCGAGCCGGTGCCGCTGGTCGCGGGCGGTCGTGTTTCACTTTCCGGGCGCAATGGCCTGCTCACCTCGCTGCGCACGTCGAAGGAATCAGGTCAGTCGAATTTCACCAATCCCGGCCTCGTGCTGGCCGGCGTCGGGGCAGACGCAGACCTCACGCCGAAGCTGCGGGTCAGCGCGAACGCGAACGACCTGCGCTTCGGCAATACTGCCTCGCTCGAAATTGCGCGTGCGCAGGCGCCCATCCCGCGGCGGATCGGGCTCGACCTGTCGCTCGCGGCCTCGTGGCGGCCACTCGCGACCCAGAATATCGTAGCGCGGATGTCGGCGGCTTACCTTGTGCCCGGTGCCGGCTGGAAGGCGCTCTACGGCAACCGCGCCGGCTGGGTCGTCCTCGCCAACCTCGTGCTGACCTACTAAGACCCATGCATCCTCGCCCCCAGACCTCAGCCCTTCGCATGTTTGGACGCAGCATCGGCCGGCGACTGCCGGTCGGTCTCCTCGCCCTGGTCGCCATCGCCCACGCGGTGACTCCCGGCAGTGACGAGGAGCGGCCTGTCGAGCGTCACTGGGTCACGGCACCGCCGGCGCCTTACAGCCAGGCGCAGCAGCAGGCCGACGCCAAGAGCCTTGGCTGCCTGTCATGCCATACGGCCAGCGATGCGGCATCCATGCACGTGTCCGCGTCCGTCGTGCTCGGTTGCATCGACTGTCACGGTGGCGACGCCAGCGTGCGCTGGATCGGTGCGAACGATGCTCACGACGCTCACTATGGCGAGGTGCGTGACCGGGCGCATGTGCTGCCACGCTTTCCGGGCCGCTGGGGCTTTCCGTCGAGCGCGAACCCACAGCGCAGCTACACGCTGCTCAACCACGAAGCGCCGGAATACATCCGCTTTCGCAACCCCGGGGACTTCCGCATCGCTCGCGAGGCCTGCGGTGCCTGTCACGTCAGGGTCATCGAGGCGGCAGAGCGCAGCCTGATGTCTACCAATGCGATGTTCTGGGGCGGTGCCGCCTACAACAACGGAATCCTGCCGTTCAAGCACTACCTGGTCGGCGAAGGCTATACGCGCGAGGGCAAGCCCGCGGTCATCGACGGCCCGCCGCTCGCCGCTGCCGAGGCGGAGCGGCACGGCGTCATACCACGCCTCTATCCGCTACCTGCCTACGAGACACTGGCGCCGGCCGACATCTTCCGCGTCTTCGAGGACGGTGGGCGCAACGTATCCAACGTGTTTGCGGAGACGGGCCTGCCGAACGTCGCAGGGTCGCTACAGCGGCTGGAGGAGCCCGGCCGCCCTGATTTTCACCAGTCGTCGCGGGGTCCCGGGACCGGCGCGCGTATTGCGGTGCCTGTCCTCAATATCCACAAGACCCGCCTGAACGACCCACTCGGCTGGTTTCTTGGCACCAACGACCAGCCTGGCGACTACCGGTCCTCGGGCTGCAGCGGCTGCCACGTCGTGTATGCGAACGACCGCGACGAGGCGCATTCAGGTCCGTACGCACGCTTCGGGCACGACGGCACTTCCCAGCAGATCGATCCGGTGATTCCGCGAAATGAACCCGGCCATCCGCTGCGCCACGCGTTCACCCGCAGCATCCCGTCCAGCCAGTGCATGATCTGCCACATGCACCAGCCGAACATGTTCATGAACACGTTCTACGGCTACACGATGTGGGACTACGAAGCCGACGCGCCGGCCATGTGGCCGGCCAAGCAGCGCTATCCGACGGCGGAAGAGGCGCGACGCGTCCTCGACCGCAATCCCGAAGGAGCGGCGCCGCGCGGCAACTGGGCTGATCTGGATTTCACCCGCAAGGTCGCGGACCTCAATCCCGGACTGCATGACACCCAGTTCGCCGACTATCACGGCCACGGCTGGAACTTTCGCGGCGTATACAAGCGCGATCGCAAGGGGCACCTGCTCGACAAGGCCGGCGCGATCGTCGCGAACGACGACCCGGACAAGTGGGCGAAGACAGTGCACATGGCCTCGGTGCACGTCGACGTCGGCATGCACTGCGTGGACTGCCACTACGCCCAGGACGCGCACGGGACCGGGCACCTGCAGGGCGAGGTGGCGCAGGCGGTCGAGATCGACTGCAAGGACTGTCACGGCACAGTGCGGTCCTATCCAACGCTGCGTACGTCGGGTCCCGCGGCGAGTCCCAATGGCACGGACCTCGCGACCATCCGCAATCCCGATGGCCGGCTGCGGTTCGAGTGGCGCGGCGGACAGCTGATTCAGCGCTCGGCAGTCGAGCCGTCCAGGGAATGGGTGGTTTCGCTGGTGAAGGATTCCGTGACGCCGGGGAACCCCCGCTACAACGAGCGCGCGGCGCGAGCCAAGCTGATGGCGCGGGACCCTGCCGCCCAGCACTGGGGAACCGACGTACGCTGGCCAGAACTCGCGCACAGCGACGACAGCATGGAGTGCTACACGTGCCATACGTCGTGGACGACCAGCTGCGGCGGCTGCCACCTGCCAATCGAAGCCAACTGGAAGACTGACAAGCATCGCTTCGAGGGCGGGTCGGCACGCAACTACGCGACCTACAACCCGCAGGTCGCGCGCGATGACGTGTTCCTGCTCGGTCGCCGCGGGCCGGTCGAGAACGGCAAGATCGCCCCGGTGCGCTCCTCCTCGGCGCTCGTGCTCTCCTCCACCAACGCCAACCGCGAGCATATCTACGTGCAGCAGCCGCCGATCGCGGCATCCGGCTACAGCTCGCAGGCGATGAATCCGCATTACCCGCACACCGAGCGCAAGACCGAGACCAAGACCTGCACCGACTGCCACCTCGCCGCCGCGGGCGACAACAACGCGGTGATGGCCCAGACGCTCGGCCAAGGGACGCAGTACATCAACTTCCTGGGACTGAATGCCTATGTGGGCACGGAGCGTGCGATCGACGCGGTGCAGGTCACCGAGTGGGAGGAGCCGCAGGCCGTCATCGGCAGCTACCTGCATCGCTATGCCTACCCCGACTACTACGCCCTGCACCTGGCGCGTGGCCGCAAGCTTGCGTCCGCCTCCGGGCACTCATCAGGACCGGCCAGCTGCGTGCAGCAGCGCGGCGAGTACCTGTACGTCGCCGAGGGCGCCAAGGGTCTGCGCGTCTACGACGTGGCGAGCATCGCCAACAAGGGCGTCAGCGAGCGGATCCTCACCGGCCCATTCTCGCCACTCGGGCACGACACGCATGTGTCGACCCGCGACGCGAGCTGCGTGGTGCTTGCGACGACCCAACCGGTGCGTCCATCGCGTAATCAGGGCGAGCTGATGCGCCATGACAACCTCGAGCAGCCGTTCCTTGACGTGTACCGTTACGCGTTCGTGACCGACCGCGTCGAGGGGCTGGTGCTAGTCGACATCGACACGCTCCTGGATGGGGACTTCAGGAATAACCGCCTAACCCGGGCGCTGACCTGGAACCCGGATGGGCTGCTCAGGGGCGCCCGCTCCGTGGTGATCGGCGGCCGCTACGTGTACATCCTGGCGGACGTGGGACTGGTGGTCGCGGACTTCACTGACGCGAAGGCGCCGCGGGTGCTCGCCACCATTCCGCTGGACGACGCGCGCGCCGCAATGCTGCAGTTCCGGTACCTGTTTGTGACTGATCGGGCCGGCCTTGCGGTCATTGACGTGACCGACCCGGAGAGTCCCCTGCTCGTACCGGGCGCACGCGTCTCGCTGACGGATGCGCACAAGCTGTTCGTATCTCGCACCTACGCCTGGGTCGCCGACGGGCGTGACGGCCTCGCGGTGGTCGACGTGACAGTGCCGGAGCGTCCGCGGCTGCAGTCGATCTTCAACGCTGACGGCCGGCTCGCCGACACGCGTGACGTCGTCGTCGCCGCGACCAACGCGTCCTTGTTTGCTTACGTCGCCGACGGGGCGGGTGGACTGAAGGTGCTGCAACTGATCGCTCCCGACACGCAGCCCGATTTTTACGGGTTTGCGCCTGATCCCCATCCGCAGTGGATCGCGACCTACCCGACGGCATCCCCGGCACTGTCGCTGTCGCGACCGCTGGAGCGTGACCGGGCGGTGGATGAGAGCGGTGGGCAGGTCGCGGTTTTCGGCCGCCGCGGATCGCGTCCGTTGACGCTCGAGGAAATGCAGCGCATGTACCTGGATGGGCGCAGGACGCCGTGGTTCGTCGTCGACGAGCCGCCGCACAAGGAGCAAAGGTGAAGCGGCTCACTCACCCGTTCGGCCGGCTGCTGCCGATCGCGGCGTTCGGCTGGGTGGCGCTCGCGATGGCGGGGCCCGGCACCGCGGAGCCGCGGCATCTGGGCGTTGCCAGCTGCGCCAGCACGACCTGCCATGGCTCGGCGAAGGCGCGCACCGCGACGCCCGTGGCACAGAACGAATACGTCAACTGGCAGCATTTCGATCCGCACGCCGGAGCCTACGCCGCGCTCGACGGACCGCGCGGGCGCCAGATCGCGCGCCGCCTCGAGATCGACGAGGCGACGTCCGCCCGGGAGTGCCTCGCCTGCCACAGCGAGGCGCCACAGGCGCGCACGCGCGGACCTTTGTTCCAGGCAGACGACGGCGTCGGTTGCGAGAGCTGCCACGGGGCGTCGGAGCACTGGATCGCGAGTCACTACGACACGCCGCGCGTCAAGCATACGGACAATCTGTCTGCCGGCATGCGGGCGCAGAACGACCCCGCTGTGCGCGCACAGGTCTGCCTCGACTGCCATGTCGGGGCCGCCGACCGACTCGCCAACCATCGCATGATGGCGGCCGGCCACCCGCGACTGGTGTTCGAGCTGGATACCTACACGGAAATCTGGAGGACCAGCGGCGGCCGCGAGCACTACCCGCAGGATGCGGCTTACCGCGAGCGCAAGACCGTGGCGCCGCCGGCCGATGTCTGGCTTGTCGGGCTCATCGCGCAGACGCGACGCCAGCTGCTGCTACTGACACCGGAAGGCGCCCGCGGCAACGCACTGCTGCCGGAGTTCACCCTGTTCAACTGCTACTCCTGCCACCGAGGCATGGGTCTCGCCCGCTGGGCCGAGCGGCGGCCGACGCCCAGTGGCGGTGTCGGCGAGCTGCACTTCGACGACGCTGCGCTCAGACTGATCGCCGCGAGCGTCGCGGTTCGCGCATCCGCCGACGCGGTCGTGTTGCTGCGCCAGGTGCACGAACTGCAGCTCGCGCCCGGGCGGGACTGGGAAGCGGTTCGTGCCGCGGCCAAGGCATTGGATGCGACTCTTGAGCGGATCGCAGGGGCGCCGCCGGTGCTGTCGACCGCAGAAGCCCGTCGGCTAGCCGAGCGACTCGCCGCCGCTGCGGGTCGAGGCGAGTACCCGGACTATGCTGGTGCCGAGCAGGTTGCGATGGGCATCGTCGTGCTGCTCGCGCACAGCGGCCAGACGACGCAGTCGCCGGCGATCGAGGAGCTGTTCGCGAGTCTCGCGAGCGACGATCGCTTCAACCTGCAGCGCTTTCGCACCCTAGCCCGCCGGCTCGGCAAGTAGTCCTGTCCTAGCCGCGCGCCAGGCGGCGCCACTGAATGAGAGGCTCCGCGAGCAGCAGCGGGACCGCCCAGCTCGCGAAGGCCATGAACGAGTCGATTTCTGTATCTGGCGCCAGATGCATCCTCAGCAGGTATTTCTCGACCAGCCGGATGGTCACGAAAGCAAAGGTCACGATGTAGCTGCGGGTCATCCATTCGCGGTGCTGCTCCAGCGCGCGCTTCTTGATCGAGATGACCGCCATCCCGGTGGTGATGATCCATGCCATCGCGAGGAAAAGCAGACCCGCCCCGTAGGCGAAATGCAGGGACGGGATCGTGACGGCAAGGTAGATTGCGCCGCAGCTGGCCACGGCGATGGCGCTGACGTACACCTTGCCCAACACGCGGTGCAGCGCGCCGATGCGGCCGGTGAGCCCCAGCCAAAGCTGCACAAGGCCGCTCAGGATCGCCACCGAGCCGCCGAGAATGTGCGGAATCAGTCCCTGTCGACGCTGCCAGTAGTAGTCGGTGTAGGTTGCGAGGTCGTAGTTCCTGAAGTGCAACACGTTCTGGTCGATGAACCAGATCGCCGCCAGCGCCGCGGCGGACAGCGCCAGCAGCAGGTTCCAGCGGAGGCTGCGTTGGCCGGGCATCGTGTTGCGCGTCGACATGGAATTCTCCGAAGGGTGGATCGGGACGTTTCGGGTCGGCGTTAGGTATGGTGCAAGCGTAGCGGGTCCGTCCAACGCGCCCCGAGCAGCACGCACGGAACAAGGCCGAGCAGGAAGGTCAGGTGATACCAGGCCGGAAAGACCGACCACAGGCGGGCATGCAGCGGGCTGAAAAGGACCAGCAGTACGATTCCGAGGGTCCTGGTTGGCCACGGCGAATCCGGTGCGAGGCGGATCGCGATGGTGCCGGCGGCAATGGATGCGAGCGCGCCGAGCATGAGCCGAGCGGCCAGCATGCCGAGCGTGAACTGCATCAACGGCTCCGCTGCTGCATAGCCGGGCAGCATGAGACGCAGCAGGCGATTCAGGGCAGAAGCGACAAGTACCCAGCCCGCAAGCCCCAGGCATACCGCACATATCCCGCGCTTCATGCGTCTCTCCTGCACTGTCCCGGTGACTCGAATATATCGAACCCGCAGGTGCGCGGCCATTGGTCGCGAAGGATGTCAGGGCGAGTCACTGGATTTGGTAGTCTATGTTGCATATGCACATCGATGCTTGGACTCTCGCGGTCTCCTGTACCGCGGCATTTCTGGTCGGGCTCGGCAAGGGCGGACTTGCGGCGATGGGCACGTTCGGCGTGCCGCTGATGGCGTTGTCGATGTCGCCGATCCGCGCCGCTGCGATCCTTCTGCCGGTGTTCGTGTTCAGCGACGTGTTCGCGCTGTGGATGTACCGTCGTCACTTCAGTGCGCGCAACCTGCGCATCCTGATTCCGGCGGCCTGCGTGGGCATCTGTTTCGGCTGGCTGATGGCCTCGAGGGTTTCGGACGCCGGCGTTGCCATCCTCGTCGGCGTCATCGGCCTCGGCTTCTGCGTCAACAACTGGCGGATTCGCCGTCATCCGCCGACGCCGCGGCCGGCTGATGTTCCGCGCGGCATCTTTTGGGGCGGCCTGCTGGGATTCGCAAGCTTCGTCAGCCACGCCGGCGCACCACCCTTCCAGGTGTATGTCTTCCCGCAGCGTCTGCCGAAGCTCGTCTATGCCGGCACCAGCGCGATCGTGTTCGCGGCCGCCAATGCGGTGAAGCTGGTGCCGTACTGGGCGCTTGGGCAGTTTTCGGCGCCGAACCTTACGTTGTCAATTTACATGCTGCTGCCGGCGTTCATCGGCACGCAGGTCGGCATGCGGCTGGTGCGGGTCATTCCCGAGCGCGCCTACTACCTGTTCCTGCAGGTCGCGTTGTCGGTCGTTTCGGTCGAGCTGATCGCGAAGGGATTGCGCCCGTAGCGCATCGACATCCCGTGCAATCAGATGCGTCGGATCCGGCCTTCCCAGAACGGCTCCCGCAAGCCACGCTTGAAAATCTTGCCGGAATCCTCTCGCGGCAGCTGCGCACGAAACTCGATGCGCCGCGGAACCTTGAAGTGCGCGATCGTCCCGCGCAGCTGCGAGCGTATAGACGCCTCGTCGCCCTGCACGCCCGGCATCGGCTGAATGAAGGCGCAGACCGCCTCGCCGAACTCCTCGTCCGGAATTCCGAACACCGCGCAGTCTGCGACTTCTGCGAGCTTCAGCAGCTCCGCTTCGATCTCGGCTGGAAAGATGTTGACGCCGCCGGAGATGATCATGTC
Source organism: Pseudomonadota bacterium (assembly GCA_025356815.1). Classification (GTDB taxonomy): domain Bacteria; phylum Pseudomonadota; class Gammaproteobacteria; order Steroidobacterales; family Steroidobacteraceae; genus CAIKZZ01. The sequence continues at coordinate 72,950 of JANXQL010000007.1, read as the reverse complement.
CTTCTTGCGATCGCTGATGTACAGGTATCCGTCGGCGTCGAGACGGCCCATGTCACCGACGGTCACGAAGCCCTCAACCGCATGTTGCGTCAGCGCGCCTTCGCTGTTGGTATAGGCGAACGGGCCGAAGCGCGATTGGCGGATGTAGATCGAGCCGGTCTCGCCGGCCGGGCAGTCGCGCAACTGATCGTCCAGGATCCGCAGCACGACCCCGCTGATCGGCCGACCCACGGAGCCCGGCTTGCGGCGCGATTCATCGGCCGTGACGTAGGTCATGAAGCTCAGCTCGCTTGCGCCGTACGACTCGCGCAGAATCGGGCCGAACCAGTCGTTGATCGCCTCCTTGACCTCGCGCGGGCACGGGGCGCCGGTCGAGACGGCGAAGCGCAGCGATGAAACATCGTGCCGACGGCGTGAGGCCTGCGGCAGCTTCAGAAGTCGCACCATCATGGTCGGCACCAGGTAGGCATGGGTGATCCGTTCGCGGGTGACGGTAGCGAGGAAGTCATCCGCATCGAAGTGCGAGCCGATCAGCAGGTCCGCCTCGCCACCCGCCAGGGCGAACTGGCAGATCCCATTGGGCGCGGTGTGGTACAGCGGCGCGCAGACGTACAGGCGATCCCCGGGACCCAGGTCAAGGAAGCTGTGCGACAGATCACGGTAGATGTCCCAGACATCCCCCGCCACGCTATTGAAGCCGCGCAGGATTCCCTTGGGGCGCCCTGTGCTGCCGGAAGTGTACGGAAAGATGCCGCGCAGCTTGGCCGGCGGGCCTGCGAAGGGAGCTGCGTCGAGCAGCGTCGCAAGGTCCACATCCGCCTCGCCTGCCCGCGCCGGCGCGGTACGGACCACGCACAGCTCGAGCGCATCGGGTAGCGCCGATGCAACGGCGGCGAGCAGGTCGTCGTGCGCAAACAGCAGCCGTGCGCCGCTGTCGTCCAAGATGGCGCGGATCTCGGCACCGGCAGCATGCCAATTGAGCACGACGAAACGCGCACCGACGTATCGGCAGGCCTCGGTGATGGTGAAATAGCGGGTATCGTTGCGCATCAGCACGGCGACGATCGCATCGGCGCTGATGCTGCGCCCGGCAAGGGCAGTCGCAAGTCGCCTCGCGTCGCGCTCGAGCGCCGCCCGGTCGAGGCACTGCGTCGTGATGGCAGTCGATCCGGTCATGGCGTGTGGTCGGTCCCCCCAGCTTCCGTCGACGGAAGATACAGCCTTGTTGGGGGCGCGGGCAGGAATCGTGAGCGACACCTCGACGCTCGCCGCGCAGGCCGAACGCCCGGCTCGATCGGCGTATAGAATAGTCAAGCCCGGCCTGACCGAGCCCGCCACCCCAACGTCTGACCCCTGCCTGCGACGGACGCAAACCGCCGCCCGCCCCGACGGACCCGAAGAAGAATGTCACTGCCCGCACTTCTGTTCGATACCCTGCGCCTGCCAGTCATTGCCGCACCGATGTTCATCGTGTCGGGGCCCGAGCTCGTGATCGCGCAGTGCCAGGCTGGCATCGTCGGTTCGTTTCCATCCCTCAATGCGCGGCCGCAGTCGCAGCTGGACGAGTGGCTGGCGCAGATTACCGAGTCGCGGGCCGCCTGGACCCTGGCAAACCCGGGCCGGCCGGCCGCGCCATTCGCGGTCAACCAGATCGTCCACAAGTCCAACGACCGGCTCGAGGCGGATCTCGCGACCTGCGCGAAGTGGCGCGTGCCGATCGTGATCACCTCCCTCGGCGCACGCGAGGATCTCAACGTCGCGGTTCACCAGTGGGGTGGCGTGGTGCTGCACGACATCATCAATGACCGATTCGCGCGCAAGGCGATTGAAAAAGGTGCCGACGGGCTGATCGCGGTCGCCGCCGGGGCCGGTGGCCATGCCGGCACACAGTCGCCGTTCGCGCTCGTGCAGGAGATCCGCCAGTGGTTCGACGGTCCACTGGCGCTGTCCGGCAGCATCGCCAATGGCGCGGCGATACTTGCGGCACAGGCGATGGGCGCAGATCTCGCGTACATCGGGTCCATGTTCATCGCGACCGACGAGTCGAATGCCGCGGAGGCCTACAAGGACGCGCTTGTAGCTGGACGTGCCGCCGACATCGTCTACACGAACCTGTTCACCGGTGTCCACGGCAACTACCTCCGCCGCTCGATCGAGGCGGCCGGCCTCGACCCCGACAACCTGCCAAAAAGCGACCCGACGCGAATGGACTTCGGCTCCGGCGGCAGCACCGCGACCAAGGCCTGGCGCGACATCTGGGGATCGGGACAGGGAATCGGCGCGGTGTCGGCGCGGCGGTCGGTGCGTGGCGAAGTGGACCGGCTTGAGCGCGAGTATCTCTCGGCCCAGGAGCGCCTTACGCGGACTCTCGCGCGGGACGGTACCTGAGCCAAACCCGGGGATCATCACCCGCGCGAACTGGCGCAGCCTCCAGCGCCCTGCGATCGGAGGTCGCCCTCGGCGCCATTCGACTGCGGGACATGCCACGATTGCCCGGACTGCTCGGAGCCGAAGTCCACCTGCGTCGATTAACGTGCAATGTGTAGCGCCGGTCGGTTCGGGTGTTCAGGCCCTGCGCAGCAGCGCGAAGCCGGGGGGCTCGCCAGGATGAGCCAAGCCGTACGGCCGTGAGACTCCCCCGCCAGCGAGCCCTCGGTCGGGTTCTGATAGTGTCGTGCCGACCCAGCGATGTGGTGCCGGTCCAAACGGAGATGACAATGTCACGAAGTGCGGCGTCCTGGATCCCATGGCTGCGGGCGGGGGTCGCCTGCTTCACCGCCTTGTTCTGCGCGGGCGCCTTGGCCAGCGCTGCGCAGTCGCCCACAGTGGCGGGCGAGTCGCCGGTCAATTGCCACGAGCAGGGCCTATCGGAATGCCCGTCGCCCTACGACCCCGTGTTGCCGTCGCCCGCGGAGATGCTGAGCTGGGATCCGGACACCCGGATCGTCGGCTTTAGGAACACCTACCGGCTGTATCGAGGCGATGTCTTTCACGCGCCGCGCGGCAAGGCACGCCCGCTGCTTCGCCTCAGGGGTGTCGTGCCGCCCATTCGCTACGAGGTCGGCGGTCAGGCATCGGGCATCAACGACTACATCCGGCGCCAGCGCGTCACGGGGCTGCTGATCCTCAAGGACGGCCGGATTGCGTACGAGTACTACGGACAGGGGAACACCGACCGTACGCTGTGGACCTCGCGGTCCGTCGCGAAATCGGTCGTCTCGGTGCTGGTGGGGGTGGCGATTCACGAGGGGCTGATCCACGACGTTTCAGATCCCATCACCCGTTACCTGCCGGAGCTTCAGGGCACCGCATGGGACGGCGTGACCCTGCACGAGCTGTTGCAGCACAGCTCCGGGACGGCCTGGAACGAGAACTACGCCGATCCCGACTCCGACTTCGCGCACCTGACCCGCTGCGAGGCGCTGCCGGACCCCTATCCATGCGTATTCGAGCTGATTCGCGCAGTCAGCCGTAAGCCCGGCGTGCAGCCGGGGAAAGTGTGGTCGTACAACACCGGCGGCGCGTGGCTGGTGGGACGGGTGCTGGAGAAGGCGACCGGCATGCCGCTTGCCCGTTACCTCGAGACCCGCCTGTGGAGCCGCTACCCGATGGAGCGCGATGGCGTCTGGCAGGCACTGGTGCGCGGCGAGGTTGACATGGGCGGCCACGGGTTCAATGCGACGCTGCGGGACTGGGGTCGGTTCGCGCTGTTCGTCGCTCAGGACGGTCGGCTGCCATCCGGCGAGGCGCTGCTGCCCTCCGACTGGATGAAGCGCTCGATCACCTGGACCCATGCACGTGGGTCGGTGACGCCTGCGACGCCGGATGGCCAGTACGGATATCAGTGGTGGTACTCGGGCCTCGCCCCGTCGGTCCAGGTGTCCGTGGAGGATGCCCAGAACATGCACCAAACGTTCTGGGCCGAGGGCATCTACGGTCAGGGAATCGCGATCAATCCGGCGCAACGGCTGGTGATGGTCCAGTGGTCGGCGTGGAAGGATGCCGAGCCACCTGCCGAGACATACGACGAGCAGGTCATTTTCTTCAACGCCGCGGCGCGGGCACTGCGCGTGGCAGGACACGGCACCGACACCGGGGCCCGCCTGAAGGATTCGCCGCGACCCTCACCGACGAGCCGTCGTTTGGTCGCGCAGACGCCGGGCTGACCGGTCAGAATGACGGTCGTCCGTTCCGCCGCAGAGCTGCCCCCGATGAAAAGTCACGCGACGCCCCGTTCCAAGCTCCCTGACGTTGGCACCACCATATTCACGGTGATTGGCCAGCTCGCCGCCGAGCACGACGCGCTGAACCTGTCCCAGGGTGCTCCCAATTTCGCCTGCGATCCGCGTCTGGTCGAGTATGCCGTCGATGCGATGCGCGCCGGCCGCAACCAGTATGCGCCGATGACGGGACTGCCGGCCCTGCGCGAGGCGGTGGCCGAGAAGTTCGTCCGGCTGACCGGGCTTCGCTACGACGCCGAGGACGAGGTGACCATCGTCGCGAGCGCGAGTCAGGGCCTGTATGCCGCGATCAGCGGCCTCGTGCATCCCGGCGACGAGGTGATCTATTTCGAGCCGGCGTTCGACAGCTACGCACCGATCGTGCGGCTGCAGGGCGCCACCCCGGTCGCGATCAAGCTGTCGCCGCAGCGCGGCTTCCGTATCGACTGGGACGAGGTGACGGCAAGCGTATCGCCCCGCACGCGGATGATCATCGTCAACAGTCCTCACAACCCGTCGGCGACGGTGTTCTCGGCCGTCGACCTCGAGCGGCTCGCAGCGCTTACCCGCCGCTCGGGCATCGTGGTTCTCTCCGACGAGGTCTACGAGCACGTCGTGTTCGACGGCGCCACCCATCACAGCGTCGCCCGTCATCCCGAACTTGCCGGCCGCAGCGTGATCGTCTCCTCGTTCGGCAAGTCCTACCACGTCACCGGCTGGCGCGTCGGCTACTGCCTCGCGCCTGCGACGTTGACCGAGGAGATCCGCAAGATCCACCAGTTCATGATGTTCGCCGCCGATACACCGATGCAGTACGCGCTCGCACAGATGCTCGCGGACGAGCAGGCCTACCTAGGCCTATCGGCGTTCTACCAGCAGAAGCGTGACCTGCTCGCCAAGGCGTTGGCCGGCTCGCGCTTCGATCTGCTGCCAAGCGAAGGCAGTTTCTTCATGCTCGCCCGCTACGGTCGCATTTCCAAAGAGCCGGACAGCGATTTCGTGCTGCGGCTGATCCGCGACGCCAAGGTCGCGACGATCCCGCTGTCGGCGTTCTACAGCGATGGCACCGACCACGGCTTGATCCGCCTGAGCTTCGCCAAGGACGAGGCGACCCTCGTCGAGGGCGCCCGCCGGCTGTGCGCGGTATGAGCCCGCCGCCGAGCGCAAGCATGGTCGCGGCGGGCATGTGCCGAATCGCCGCCCTGCTCGTCGCGGGTCTGTTGCTTGCCGGTGCCGCGACCGGCGCAGGCACCCCGGATTCGGCGCGGGCCGAGGCGCGGACCCTGTTTGGCGACCTCGTCGCGGTCGACACGTCGCCCGGCTCCGGGCGTGTTCCGTTGCTCACTTCCCTGCTCGCCGCACGCTTCATTGCGGCAGGCTTCGAGGCGCGCGACGTGACGGTCGTACCCTACAAGGACCTGTCTTCGCTGGTCGTACGCTATCGCGGCGACGGCAGCGGTGGTCGCCCGATCGCGCTGCTCGCGCACCTGGACGTTGTGGCTGCCCGGGCCGAGGACTGGGGGCGCAATCCGTACTCGCTAGTCGAGGAGAACGGCTACTTCATCGGAAGAGGGACGCTGGATGTAAAGCAGGAAGCGGCGCTGATCACGACGACACTCATGCAGCTGCGCTCGCGAGGCTTCGTGCCAACCCGCGACCTCATCCTTGTGTTCACCGGTGACGAGGAGACCGACGGCGAAACCGCCGAGGACCTCCTGGCGCACCACCGCGACCTCGTCGATGCCGAGTTCGCGCTCAACAGCGACACCCTGGGTGGCGGTGTCCTCGACGAGTTCGACGGCAGGCCGCGGCTGTTTCGGGTGCAGGGAGCCGAGAAGGCGTCGGTGAATTACTTCCTGGAGACGCACGGCACTGGCGGCCACAGCTCCCAGCCACGCTCGGACAACGCGATCTACGCTCTCGCCAAGGCACTCACTGCGATCCAGCGCCATCGATTCCCGGTCATGTGGAACGACTGGACGCGCGGCGACTTCCGTGAGACAGCGGCCTCCGTGGCAGGTCCCCTCGGCGTCGCGATGCGCGCATTTGCGCGCAACCCGCATGATCGCCATGCGGCGCAGGTGCTCTCGGCGGAGTCTGTGTTCGTCGGGAGAGTCCGTACGACCTGCGTCGCGACGATGCTCGAAGGCGGGCATGCGCCGAATGCGCTGCCGCAGTCGGCGAAGGCGACCGTCAGCTGCCGGATCTTCCCCGGCATGACGGCGATGCAGGTCCGCCAGACGCTGCAGCGGCTCGCCGGCAACGACGTGGCGGTGACGACCGGGCCGGATGTGATCGTCTCCGCGGCCTCCCCCCTTCGCGCCGACGTCATGGCGGCCGTCGGTCGGGCGGTCGACGCGGCCAACCCCGGTGCGCGCCTCGCGCCAACGCAGTCATCCTATGCGACGGACGGTGCGGCGTTTCGCAGCGCCGGCATCCCGACCTACGGCGTCGGCGGCACGTTCATCCGTGAGAGTGAGCAGTTCGCACACGGAGTCAACGAGCGTATCCCGGTCGAATCGTTCTATCGCGGCCTGGTGCACTGGGAGACGCTGATCCGGGCGCTTGCCGGCCACTAAGGACGCCTTTGCGCGGCGTGATAAAGTAGCCTCCCATCCTCCGGCTTCGGTCCGCACTGCCCTGGAGCGAGTGGAGCGCATGAAACGCCTTCGAATCCTTACTGGCCTCGCCCTCGGGGCGATACTTGCGGTCATCGCCTACGGCTGGTGGTTCACGACACCGGTTGCGGTTCAGGCCCGAGCCGGGCGCACCCATGGCGCGGCGTCGCAGGTGCTGGTGGATCGGCGGGCGCTGGATGCCGCGACGCGACTGCTGCCGCTGGCGGGGTCGCCGGACGAGCTGCGACTGGCTCAGGAAGCGGTGACGGCAGCGGATCACCTGCTGGACCTCGCCTTCGCCGAGGTGCTGCGTGCCGCCACGGACCACCCGCCGCCGATCACTCCAGCCATCCAGGGCGCGCAGCAACGGCTGGACAGCGCCGCGCAGCGCCTGGTCGACGACAACCTGCAGATCCAGCGCCTGACCGAGGCGGTTGCGAAGGCGCGTCCCGACCGGACCGGACAGTTGGACGCGGCGCTCGCCCTCGCGCAGTCGCAGTTCGAGGTCGACCAGTACGAATTCGACCAGGCCGGCAAGGGCCTGCTGGAGGCCGGTGGTGACCTGCGCGGCAAGATCCAGGCACTGGTCGCGGAGCATCGAACATCCACGGCGACGGCCCGCCCGGCAGTGGCGGACGCCCATCCCGGTATGGGACTCATTCGCATGGTGGGTCGCTGGCGCGAGCTACGCCACAAGGGGGCGGCCATCGATGCAGCGCGGGCCGAGCTCGAGGCGGCGGATGCGAAGCTCGGCGAGGCGCGGGCGCTGCTCGGGCGGCGCGTCGGTGCGCGCTCCGGCCCGCCGTCGGCCGCTGCGGGCTCGCCGGAGCTGCTGGCCGAGTCCCGCCAGCTCGCGCTGGACCAGCGCGAACTGCGTGCCATGGACGAGTATCGCGCCGCCAGCCACGAGCTCGTACGGATCTATAGCGAGTGGCGGGCGCTGGTGGCGGAGCAGTTGACCGTCTGGTTGCATCGGATCCTGCAAGCGGTGGCGACGATCCTGGTCGCGTGCCTGCTGCTGCTGTTCTTTGGCACCTGGCTAGGCAAGGCGTTCGAGCGACTGAAGGTCGATCGTCGGCAGCTGGAGACGCTGCGCACCGTCACGACCGTCACGCTGCAAATCGCCGCGCTCTTCGTGATCCTGCTGGTGATCGTCGGCCCGCCGAGCCAGCTCGGTACCATGCTCGGGCTTGCCGGCGCCGGTCTGACTGTTGCGCTGAAGGACTTCATCGTGGCGTTCATCGGCTGGCTGGTGCTGATGGGCCGCAACGGCATTCGCATCGGCGACTGGGTGGAGATCAACGGCGTCGCAGGTGAGGTGGTCGAGCTTGGCATGTTCCATACCGTGCTGCTCGAAACCGGCAACTGGACCGACTCGGGGCACCCGACCGGTCGCCGCGTCACTTTCACTAACAGCTTCGCGATCCAGGGCTACTACTTCAACTTCTCGACCAGCGGGCAGTGGCTCTGGGACGAGATGCAGTTGATCGTGCCCGCGGGTCAGGACCTCTACGCGGTAGTCGCCGCGATCAGTCTCAAGGTACAGGAGGCGACTGCCGAAAACGGGCGGCTCGCCGAGGAGGAATGGCGGCGAGCGGCCCCCTCCCGGAAGCTGACGGGCCTTTCGGCCGCTCCCGCGATCAACGTGAAACCCGTGCTCGGCGGGACTGAGATTTCACTGCGCTACATCTCGCGTGCCTCCGAGCGCTACGCACTGCGAGCAAAGCTGTACGAGGCCGCGGTCGAACTGCTTGCTCATGGTGGCGCAACGGCGCCTGCTGTGGCCGCAGACACGCCATGACCGGCCGCGGAGCCCGGGATGGCCGGCGCAGGCCCCGGCGCATCGTGCTGGGGAACAACGAAGTGCTCAGCCGCGGGCTGCCAAGCGTGTTCTGGCAGGACCTATACCACCTGACGATGACCGCGCGCTGGCCGGTGCTGTTCCTCGGCTTCGGGCTGTGCTTCGTCGCCTTCAACCTGATGTTCGCCTGGCTGTACTACCTGTCGCCGGGCGCGATCGCGAACATCAATCCGCCCGGCTATCTCGGCGACTTCTTCTTCAGCGTCGAGACGCTGGCGACGGTCGGCTACGGCGACATGCACCCGCAGACGGTATACGGCCACACGATCGCGGCGCTGCAGATCTTCATCGGCATGCTGTACCTGGCGCTGTTGACCGGCGTCGTGTTCGCGCGCTTTTCGCGCCCGACGGCGCGATTCCTGTTCGCCTCGGTCGCGGTCGTGCGGCCTCTCGACGGCGCACTGACGCTGATGCTGCGGGCGGCGAATGCGCGCCAGAACGTCATCGTGGAAGCGACCGCGCGCCTGCGCATGGTGTACGACTGGAAATCCGCCGAGGGTTACGAACTGCGCCGGATTGTGGACCTCAAGCTCGTGCGCGACGAGCAGCCGCTGTTCGTTCTGGGCTGGAGCCTGATGCATGTGATTGACGGGACGAGCCCGCTCGCGTCGGCCACACCAGAGTCGCTGCAGGCGGCGAATGCGACGTTTAGCCTGACCTTAAGTGGCACCGATCAAACCACGGGGCAGGTGCTGATGAGCCGGGCCGAGTACCGATCCGACGCGATTCGCTGGAACCACAGCTTCCGCGATGTGCTCAGCCGCGGCGCCGACGGCATCCCGCTTTACGACTATGCACATTTTCACGACACTGACGAGGTGTTGACCGCCTGAGGCCTGGTGCCGCGATCCGCGGCGGTGGCGAAGGCGGCGCTGGACGCAAGTTGCTAGACGCCTTGCCAGCCTGGCATGGACGAGCGCAACGGCACGACGATCGATCGTAAGGAGACCGGCGATGGCGCGAACACACGGCAGAATTTCCGGACTTTCGGGTAACGAAATTTTCTTCCTCGAACGGATGGGCTACCGCCCTGGGCAGCTGTGCGTCGGCAACAGCGTCGTCGCGCTCGGCGTCGTTGGCGGACTGGGCGCGGGTCTGTCCACGCTTGGGGGCGGCGAGATCCACGAAGTGTCCGAATTGGTGCATGACGGTCGCAAGCGGGCGTTCGAGCGGATGGAGGCCGAGGCCGCCACCTACGGTGGCATCGGACTCACTGGCGTGTCGTTCGACATGGTCAACCACGGGGGCAATCTCGAGTTCATCACGGTCGGATCGACCATCCACCGCGCTGCGTCGGACGGCGAGTCGGAGGCTCCCTCCGGCGACTCGCTGCAGTTTTCGACGTCGGCTGACGTCGCCAAACTCTACTGTCAGGTCGACGCCGATTTCAAGCCGCTGAGCTTCGTCTTCGGTAACGTCGCCTACTCGATCGGCCTCGGCGGCAGCATCGCGGGCGGCTTTCGCAGCCTTGGTCGGGGCGAGGTCCCGCAGTACACCGAGATTTTCGACAAGACCCGGCACCTGGCACTCAGCCGCATCATGGATGAGGCCAAGCGCTGCAAGGCGAACGCAGTGGTCGGCATCGAGACGACGATCACGCCGCTGATGGGTGCTCAGGAGATGATCATGGTGGGAACAGCCTCCCATCATCCGCAGGTGGAGTCGCTCGGGCTGAACCCGGTGACCAGCGACATGACCAACGAAGAACTGTGGAACATGGTCAACGTCGGGTTCATGCCGCTGCGACTGGTGATGGGCGTGTCCGTGTACTCGTTGGGACTGAAGGGCGGAATCTTCTCGGCGCTGCAGTCGCTCGGCGGCGGGGAGGTCGCGGGACTCACCGAGATCCTGTACGAGGCCCGCGAGAAGGCGCTGGCACGCATCGAGGCGGACGCGGAACAGTGTGGGGCCGACGAGGTCGTCGGCGTCAAGACTCACATCTACGACCTCGGCGGCGGGCTGATTGAGTTTCTCGCTATCGGCACCGCGGTCAAGAAGGTGCCGGGACTGAAGACGCATTCAGATCGCCTTCCGCCGCAGGCGGTACTGCAGGACCGCGAGACCTTCGTCGATGCCTCGGATTCTGGTCGCTCCGCGATCAACGTCTCCACCTCCAGCGCCGCATCCTCCCGACGGACCCAGGGCGGGCCGGTCGCGATCGTTCTGATGATCATTGTGTTCGTGTTCTACATGATCAGAATCTTCGTTCTGAGGTAGTCCAGGTGTCCAAGAGCAAGGGCCTGCTCTGGGTCGGCACCGCCTGCGCGGTGGCGGCCGCCACTGCCATCGGCCTGCCGGCATTGGCGCGGCACGTGCCTTGGGCCGCCGAGCGCTGGATCGCCCGCCTCGCCACACCGCCCATGTTGTCCAGCACCTGCCAGGGCGAGGTGCCCGGCTCGACGCAGGTGGTGGCGCAGCTGGTACGGCGGATCTATCCGCTGGACGCCGAGGATCGTCAGCTGCCGATCAGCGTCGAGGTGCTTCCCGGCTCCGCCGTCAACGCGTTCGCGGCGCTCGGTGGGCGGATCTACCTGTTTGATGGACTGATTCAGCAGGCACGCTCCCCTGAGGAGCTTGCGGGCGTACTCGCGCATGAGATCGAGCATGTGCGTAGGCGCCACATCCTGCAGGGGGTGATCACATCGCTGCTCACCTGGGGCGCGGTCGCCGGTGCCGGCAACGGGGCGGGCGTGGCGACCGGACCGGACGCAGCGTACAGGTTGCTGTCGCTGAAGTTCGGTCGCGACAAGGAAGCCGAGGCGGATGAGCTCGGCTTGCAGCGACTACGACGGGCACGCGTCGACCCGACCGCGCTGGCGCAATTCTTCACGCGGCTGGGTCAAATGTCCTCGCCGCCGCCGTTGCTTTCGAACCATCCGTCGAGCGACGACCGGGAGGTGCTCGCCGCGCGCTCCGCCGGCTATCCGACCGAGCCTGTGCTCGACGCGGCCGACTGGGACCGGCTGCGCCGGATCTGCCGCTAGCCCCGGCCGGGCCGCCAAGTTGGCGTTGCTACTGCGGCGCGTCCACGGCCGCCAGTTCGACCAGGACGGCGCCTTCGGTGACACGGTCGCCCCGTGCGTAGTGCACGGCTACGACTCGACCCTCCTTCGGGGCGACGACCGCGTGCTCCATCTTCATCGCCTCGACGACCATGAGTGTCGTGCCCGGGGCGACGTGGTCGCCAACCGCGACCAACACGGCGACGACGGTTCCCGGCAGCCGGGCGATCAGCTCACCCTCGTGCGCCGAGGTGCTGACGTCGACGTCGCGACTGTCCAGCAGCACCAAATCCAGCCGATGAGCTCCACGCCACAGCGAGACGTGCTCGCCGCGGAGCCAGAGGTCCCGGGTCAGGCGCTGACCGTCGACGGTGGCGGTGAGCGTCTGCCGCTCCAGAGTCGCGATGATCGCGTGATCGATATCGCATGCCCGCACGCGCCATCCGGCCGGCACACGCTCCACACCGATGCGGTACTCGTCGGCTGCATGGCGCAACGCGAGCGTCTGCGTGGCGGGTAGCCCGATCCGGAACGCGTCGCTCGCGCCCCATGGCGAGAGCTCCTTGGCCACGACCTGGTGGCGCAGCACGAATGCAATCGCCGCAAGCGCCAGCTCCATCGGCATCGGGGTCACCGCGATCGCGAGCGCCTCTCCGCAGTCGGCGACGAAGCGTGTCGTCGGTGTCGCCTCCGCGAACGCTGGCAGCGCCAGCGCGTCGGCCAGCCACGCGGCGTTCGTGTCGACACCCACGATGCGCAGCGATGCCAGCGCCCGGCGCAGCGTTGCGATGGCCTCGGCACGGTTCCGGCCGCGGGCGATCACCTTTCCCAGCAACGAATCGTAGTGCGACGAGACGGTGTCGCCGCTGTCGAAGCCCGAGTCAACGCGCACGCCGGGCATGTCGGCCGGCCAGCGCGCCCAATGCAGCGTCCCTGCGCTGGGGACAAAGCCGGCGGCGGCATCCTCGGCGCACACGCGCACCTCGATCGCATGGCCGTAAGGGACGGGATCGTCCCCCTCGGCAGGCAGTGACTCGCCGTCGGCGATGCGTAGCTGCCATTCGACGAGGTCGAGGCCAAGCACCTCCTCGGTGACGGTGTGCTCGACCTGCAGGCGGGTGTTCATCTCCATGAACCAGAACTCGCCGCCGGAATACAGGAACTCCACCGTCCCGGCATTCTGGTAGCCGACCACCCGGGCGACCGCCCGCCCTGCCTCGTGCAGGCGCGCACGTACGTCGGCGGCGATCTCGGGGGCGGGCGCCTCCTCGATCAGCTTCTGATGGCGGCGTTGCACGGAGCAGTCACGGGTCGCAAGGCAGCGAACTGTGCCGGCGGCATCCGCCAGCAGCTGCACCTCGACGTGGCGTGGTGCGGGCAGGTAGCGCTCAAGCAGCAGGGTCGGGTCGCCGAAGGCGCTTTCGGCGAGCCGGCGTGCGCTCGCAAGCGCAGGCTCGAGGTCCGCCGCCGTCTGGACGATCTGCATGCCCTTGCCGCCGCCTCCACCGCTGGGTTTGATGATGAGCGGGAAGCCGACCTTGAGGGCCTCGGCCGCCAGCCGGGTCGGGCTCTGGTCGACCCCGTGGTATCCCGGCAGCACGGGCACGCCAGCCCGGTGCATGGCCTCCTTGGCGGCGCTTTTGGAGCCCATTGCCTCGATTGCGGCGACTGGCGGTCCGACGAAGGTGATGCCCGCGCCGCGGCACGCCGCTGCAAAGTCCGCGCGTTCCGAGAGGAAGCCGTAGCCGGGATGGACCGCGTCGGCGCCGGCTCTGCGGGCGACATCGAGGAGCTTGACGGCATCGAGGTAGCTTTCTCGCGGGGTCGCGCCGCCGAGATGCCAGGCCTCGTCGGCGAGGCGGACGTGGCAGGCATTGGCATCGGCGTCGGAGTACACGGCAATCGTGTGGATGCCGAGCCGGCGAGCGCTGCGGATGACGCGCACGGCGATCTCACCGCGGTTGGCGATCAGTAGACGACGGATCATCAGCGGGCCCACCCTGGTACGCGCCGCTGCTGTGCGGCGTCGAGTCCATCCTGTGCTTCGGGACTGGCGCGCAGGTGCGCGAGGCGCTCGGCGAGCGTCGCCGCGAGCTCCGCGCCGGGCGCGCTGTGCCCTACCAGGTCCAGCAGCGACTTGCAGTTAGCGAGCGCCATCGGCCCGCCGGCCATCAGCTCGCTTGCGATGCGCAGCGCCTCGGCGCCGAGCCGGGCGCTGTCGACCACCTCGTGCAGCAGGCCAAGTTCCCGCGCACGGGCGGCGGGGATACTCTCGCCGCTGAGAAAATAGCGCCGCGCCTGGCGCAGGCCGATCGCCTCGATCACGTACGGCGAGATCACCGCCGGCACGATGCCGAGCCGAACCTCCGGCAGTCGGAACTGCGCCTCCTCGCTGCCGACCGCGATGTCGCAGGCCGTGGCGAGCCCGACCCCTCCGCCGAAGGCGGGTCCCTGCACGGCGGCCACGGTCGGCTTCGGGCAGCGGCGCAGCGCGAGCAGCAGCGAGGTCAGCTGCAGGGCATCGGCGAGGTTGTCAGCGAGCGGAGCCTGGCCCAGAGCGAGCATTGCGCGCAGGTCGGCCCCGGCGCAGAACGCAGTGCCGGCGGCGCGGATGATGATGACCCGGGTGTCGCTGCGGCTGCCATGCGCTTCGATCGCGGCGTGCAGCGCCGCGATCAGCGGACCGTCCAGCGCGTTGCGCTGCGCGGGGCGGTTCAGCGTCAGCTGGACGATGCCCGGCAGCGGCTCGGATTCGAGGAGGGTCGCGTCCATCGGTTACATCCTGAAGATGCCGTAGCGGGTGTCCGCTATCGGCGCATTGCGGACCATCGCGAGTGCGAGCGTGAGCACCCGACGGGTATCTATCGGGTCGATGACGCCGTCGTCCCACAACCGGGCGCTGGCGTAATACGGATGTCCCTGCAGGTCGTACTGACGCCGAATCGGATCCATGAACGCCTCTTCCTCCGCAGCCGGCCATTGCTTGCCGGCCGCCTTGAGCTGATCGCGGCGGATCGTCGCGAGCACCGTCGCGGCCTGTTCGCCGCCCATGACCGAGGTACGGGCATTCGGCCACTGGAACATCAGGCGCGGGCCGTAGGCACGGCCGCACATTGCGTAGTTGCCGGCACCGTAGCTGCCGCCGATCACGAGCGTGAGCTTCGGTACCTGCGCCGCGGCAACCGCCGTCACCATCTTCGCGCCGTCGCGCGCGATGCCGCCGGCTTCCGCGCGCCTGCCGACCATGAAGCCGGTGATGTTCTGCAGGAATAGCAGCGGGATCTTCTCGCGGGCGCAGAGTTCGACGAAGTGTGCGCCCTTCAGGGCACTCTCCGAGAACAGGATGCCGTTGTTGGCGATGATGCCGACCGGATAGCCGCCCAGGTGGGCGAATCCCGTCACCAGCGTCGTGGCGTACAGCGCCTTGAATTCAGAGAGCTCGGAGCCGTCGACGATGCGCGCGATCACCTCGCGGGCGTCGTAGGGCTTGCGCAGGTTGGAGGGTACGATGCCGTACAGTTCGCAGGCGTCATACAGCGGCTCGCGGGGCACCGCCGGGGGTTCGCGGTCGAGCGGCGGGCGCAGCCGGGCAACGATGCCGCGCGCGATCGCGATCGCGTGGGCATCATTCTCGGCGTAGTGGTCGCAGACTCCCGATTCACGGCAGTGTACGTCCGCGCCACCGAGCGACTCGGCGTCGATTTCCTCGCCGGTGGCGGCCTTGACCAGTGGCGGCCCGCCGAGGAACACCTGGCCCTGGTTGCGGACAATGACGTTCTCGTCGGCCATTGCCGGGACGTAGGCGCCGCCGGCGGTGCACGATCCATGCACGACCGCGATCTGGGCAATGCCGGCGGCCGACAGGTTCGCCTGGTTGTAGAAGATCCGACCGAAGTGGTCGCGGTCCGGGAACACCTCGTCCTGTGCCGGCAGGAAAGCCCCGCCGCTCTCGACGAGGTAGATACACGGCAGGTGGTTCTCGCGGGCGATCTCCTGCGCGCGCAGATGCTTCTTCACGGTCAGCGGGTAGTAGGTGCCGCCCTTGACGGTCGGGTCGTTGGCGACGATGACGCACTCGCGGCCGGACACCCTGCCGATGCCGGTCACGATCCCGGCCGCCGGGACCTCGTTGCCGTACAGGCCGTGGGCGGCCAAGGCCGACAATTCCAGCAGCGGCGCCCCCGGATCGAGCAGCAGGTCTATGCGTTCCCGGGCGAGCAGTCGGCCCCGGTCGCGATGCTTGTCGACCGCCTTGGCCGAGCCTCCCAATGCCACGAGTCGCAGTTTTTCACGAAGATCTGCGACGATCGTGGACATTGACGCGACATTCGCACTGAAATCCGCGCTTTTGACGTCAATCTGACTCTGGAGCCGAAACATCTTGCGATCACCTGTCCGATTGTCCGACAATAATACTATCCGATCAAAACAAAGGATGCCAGCATGGCGGACCCCGGCGCAGACCACGACGACGATTTGGACATCGGCTTGGGCGAGGACCTGCGCGCGCTGCGCCACGCAGTGCGCCGCTTTGCTCAGGAGCGTATCGCGCCCCGAGCCGCCGAGATCGACCGGACGGATATTTTTCCGCGCGACCTGTGGCCGGCCCTTGGCGAGCAGGGCCTTCTGGGCATGACGGTGCCGGAGTCGCAGGGCGGCTCTGAACTGGGCTACCTCGCCCATGTGATCGCGATGGAGGAGATCTCGCGGGCCTCGGGCTCGTTGGGGTTGAGCTATGCCGCCCACTCGAACCTGTGCATCAACCAGCTGCGGCTGAACGCGACGCCAGCCCAGGCGGCCCGCCATCTGCCCAGGCTGATATCCGGCGAACACGTGGGATCGCTGGCGATGTCAGAGACCGGCGCAGGCTCCGACGTCGTCGGCATGGCGTTGCGCGCCGACCGACGGGGCGATCGCTACGTACTCAACGGCCGCAAGATGTGGATCACCAACGGCCCCGACGCCGATGTCATCGTCGTCTACGCCAAGACGCTGCCCAGTGCGGGCCCGCGCGGCATCACCACATTCATCGTCCAGCGCGGCACGCCCGGCTTCAGCGTCGCGCAGAAGCTCGACAAGCTCGGCATGCGCGGCTCGTCCACTGGCGAACTCGTCTTCGACGACTGCGAGATTCCGGCCGAAAACATACTCGGTGCCGAAAACGGCGGCGTCGCCGTGCTGATGAACGGGCTCGATTACGAGCGAGTCGTCATCTCGGGCGGGCCGCTGGGGCTGATGGCCGCGGCGTTGGACGTGACGCTCCCCTACGTTCGCGAGCGCAAGCAGTTCGGCCGCCCGATCGGGACATTTGAGCTGATGCAAGGCAAAATCGCTGACATGTACACCAGCCTGCATGCCAGCCGCGCGTTCGTGCATGCTACCGCCAGAGCCTGCGACGCGGGCATGAAGACGCGCCGGGCTGCCGCAGCCTGCTTCCTGCAGGCCTCCGAGGCGGCCGTCCGAGTCACCCTCGAAGCCATCCAGGCGCTTGGCGGCAATGGTTACACGAACGACTATCCGACCGGGCGACTGCTGCGCGACGCGAAGCTGTACGACATCGGCGCCGGCACCAATGAAGTGCGCCGCATGCTGATCGGCCGCGAGCTGATCGGGAGCGGCGGATGACATCCTTCGAACCGATCCGGTTCGAGCCTGGCTACCGGCGCGTGGCGACGGCGATCGCCGCGCGCATTCTGAACCGCAGCCTGCGCGAGGGCGATCCCCTGCCACCGGAAGCGGAGCTTGCCGAACAGTTCGCCGTCAACCGCTCGACGGTCCGCGAGGCACTGCGGGAACTTGAAAGCGCGGACCTCGTGACCCGGCGCCGCGGCACCAAGCGGATGATCGTGACCCGGCCCGCAGCCGCGCAAATCGCCGGCCGGGTTGGCCAGTCGCTCGCGTTGCACGATGTGACTGTGCGTGATGTCTGGCAGACGCTGGAGCTGATCGAGCCATCGATCGCCGCGGAGGCCGCGGCGCAGGCGGATCTGGACGCGATCGAACGGCTGCGCGGCGCCGTGGGTCGATATGCGGCCGATCACACTGCTGCACCGCAGGCCGTCGCGGGTGTAGCCGACTTCTTCCGCGCAGTCGCGGCCGCGACCGGCAACCGCGTGCTGCAGATGACGCAGGAGCCCCTGCTGCTGCTGCTGGTCGCGGCGCTGGAAGTGATGATCGACCGTGCGGCGCCCGCGCGGGCACGCATCGGGGTCGCGCAGCAGCGCGTGCTCGCTGCGATCGAGTCGCACGATCCACTCGCCGCGCGCGACTGGATGGGCAAGCACGTGCGCGACTTCCGCCGCGGTTTCGAGATCAGCGGCATCGACGTCGATTCGCCGGTGCCCGCGCCGCGGCGAGATTGAGCCTGCCGCGCGCTTAGCCAGCGGAGCGGCCGCGTCGCTCCCGACCGTGATAAAGCGCCGCCGCTTCCAGTGCCCGTAGGGCGCGTTCAGTGCGACATGGCGCGCTCGCAAGCGTCAGTGCCCGCGTGACCTGCAGCGCGCCGATGCTCGCCCCGCCGCCGCGGCCGGCGCCGGCCGGACAGCCGCCGAAGGTCGTCTCGTCCAGCCGGGAGATTTCCCCGGGCTGGCAGCGGGCGTCGCCGGTGCCGCGGACGACGCCATGATAAGCCGCAGGATAGGTTGTCGCCCCGCGCGCCGGAACGGCCGCAACGATAACGCAGCCGCGCCGCAGGGCCTGCTCGATGGCATGCGCGAGGCACACTCGGTCGGCCGCAAGGCCAAGACTCAGGTGGATCAGGTGGACGTCCTGCTCTACGCACCAGTTCACGGCCGCGGCGACCACCGCGGCGGTCGTCCGCCCAGCCGCGTCGAGTACCTGGCCGAGTACGATCTCGACCGCGTCATTGCCACGCTCCAGCAGCGCGCAGAGCCGCGTGCCGTGGCCCGTCGGGTCCGCCGCGGGCATTGTCACCTCGACGTCGTTGCCTGCCGTGACGAACCTAGCCGCCGCGCGGACGTTGTGCCGCAACCCACAGCTGTCGACCACGCCGACGCGCCAGCGCCGTAGATCAGCCACCGGGTGTCCCCGGCACCAGCCGGCCGCCCTGCAATTGCCACCACTGATCGACGTTGCGAATGTCCTGCCCTTGATGGGTGATGACGATGCGGGTGCGGTGCGCGAAGCAGGCATCGAGTGTTTGATGAATCGCGACTGCGGCCTCGCGGTCGAGGCCGCTCGTCGCCTCGTCGAGAATCACGACCAGCGGGTCGCCCAGCACAGCGCGCGCAAGCGCGATCCGCTGCCGCTGGCCCGTTGAAAGGCCGGCACCGCCCTCGCCCACGCTCGTGTCGTAGCCGGCCGGCAGATCCCTGACGAATTCATCGACGCCCGCGCGAGACGCTGCCTCCTGGACCGCAGCGTCGGTGGCACGCGGATGGCCGTAGCGCAGGTTGTCGAGGATCGTGCCACGAAAAAGTGCGGGCGAGTGCTCGACGACGACGATGCGCCGGCGCAGGTCATCGAGCCTGTAGCGTTCCAGCGGAATGCCGTCGAGCAGCACACGCCCGTCGTCCGGATCGATGAAGCGCCGCAGCACGTCGGTAAGTGTCGATTTGCCGGCCCCGGACACACCGCCGAGCACGAGTTTCGTGCCTGCTGCGATCGCAAGCGCTACCGAATCCAGCACTGTGGTTCCGTCGCGCGCCAAGCGCACGGTAACGGCGTCCAGCTCCAGCGCGCCAAGGGCCTCTTCGGACACGGGCATGGCATCCTCCGCCTCGGTGACCACCGGAAGCCGAGACAGCTCGCCGAGGCGCTCCAGGCTGACTCTTGCCCGCTGATAGCCGGTGTACAAGCCCACTAGCGACGTCGCGGAGCCCGCGCTGCGACCGAGGTAGCTCACGTAGGCGACCAGCGTGCCGATGCTGATGTGGTCATGCAGCACGTACCAGCCGCCGAGCAGGAACACGGCAGCGGTCGCGAGGTTGCCCAACAGCGCGGCGCCGGCACCGGTACCGTAGGCCACCAGTTGTGCGCGAATCACGCGCGACAGGTAGTGATCGCCTAGGGCACCGAGGCGCGCATCCTCCAGGCGTTGCGCCGACGCCGCCTGCACCGCGCGAGCGCTCCCCAGAGTCTCGATCAGAAAGCTACTCACACCCGCCGCGGCCTGCCGTACCGAGCGCGTCGAGCTCTCTATCGCGGGGCGGGCATAGTGGCGCACCAGCAGCTGCAGCGGCAGCAGCGTGAGCACCAGCAGCGACAGCCGCCACGACAGGCGCAGCATCACCGCGCTGACGACGACCAGCGTCAGAAGACTGCTGATGAAGGTGGCCGCGGAGTCCGTGCCAAAGCGTTGCACCTCGGCCACATCCCCATCGAGCCGCGTCACCAGGTCCCCGACCGGAATCGTCGCGAGCCGCCGCGGCGAGACGCGCATCAGATGGGCGTATAACGAGCGTCGCAGCGAGAACAACGCGTTTCCCGACGCCCGCACGTAGATCGCCCTGTGAACGCCGCCGAGCAGCGTGCCTACCACCGCGATGGCCAGCATGCCGCCGCATGCCAGCGAAAGGGCATGGAAATTACGGCCGATCAATCCATCGTCGATGACCATCCGGGTCAGCAGTGGCTGCGCTGCAGACAGCGCCGCGATCGTCAGCCCCAGAGCGAGAGAGCCTATCAGCGCGGCGAGCTCTGGTCGCAGGTGCGGCCAGAGCGTCGCCACGATGCCACGTCGGTCAGCGTGCAGGGATGACCCGCAGGCTGGCCAGCGACTGGTCGCCACAGCCGGGCAGCTTCAGATTGGCTCTCTTCTGCAGTGTCTGCGGATCGTAGAAGGCGACGTCGCACATCGCGCCGCCCATGTAGATCTCGTGCCCGTCCGTGGCGATGTTGACCGAGTAGAACGTATGGTCGAGCGGTACACGCTGAGCCAGCGAGTGATGCTCGATGTCGATCTTGGTGAGTGTCGAATAGACTCCGTAGGCGAATTTCCGGTCCGGCGCCAGCACGGTTGAGAAGATCAGCGCCGAGGTGTCCTCGAAGTCGGCGAAATCAAGCGCGCCGCTGACGACGTCCAGCGACATTAGCCCCGTCTTCATCGCGGTGATGCCGCCCGCGGTCGCGTCCGAGATCACGGGGCTCGTGAACACGCCCGTGGGCTCCGTGACCGGCCAGAACGCCAGCAGGTCCGGCTGGCTGTGCGCGACGAGGTCCCACTTCTGGATCCCGCGGGTGTTGAGCAGCTTGCCGGACGCGACGTCATACTCGTACAGGTCCACGCCGATCGCATAGAAGGACTTGCCGGACGGGCGCATGAGCATCAAGTGCAGGCGCCGCGGTGCGGAATAGGCGCGAATCGACTTCGCCTTGAGTCCCGCGTTGGTCCGAAAGACCGCGAAGCGCGGTTCCTCGACCCGATACTCGTTAGGCAGTAGCTTCGTCGGTAGTTCGTAGACGATCAGTTCCTTGCCATCGGGCGTGATCGTAAAGGCACAGAAGTCCTTGACTCGCTCCCCCGGCACCGAGAGATCAGCGCGAAACACCTCGCGCCCCGTCTTTAGGTTGATGCCGGAGATGCTCTCCATGCGATTGACCAGCACGTAGGCGACCTTGCCGTCCGGTGATGGCACGATGGTGGTGATGTGGGCCCCCGCGTTCGGGATCCGGAACTCGGAGCGAACGCTGCGAGTCGCGGTGTCGATCACGTACAGCCGATCTGGCTTGGCGGCCGTCAGCAGCAGGTCGCCCGCGCGGGCAGGCGGAGCGATGGCGAACGCGGTGGTGACCGCGACGAGGGCAACGGCCAGCAGGCCCCGGGTTGTCATGCGCATGTCGCTGCTCACTTCTTCGGGAATACGGCGTCTAGTTCGCGCCAGTCGTTCTGCGCCGACGGCTTGCCATCGGTCCAGTTCGGGTAGGTGTTCAAAGTGTCCGGTACCTGTGCTGGCCACCAGCAAGGGTCAGAGCAGCCGTACAGGTCAGCCTCCATCGGCTGGCACAGCGAGGCCACGCCTCCGAAGGCATCGACTTCCCAGCCCGGATCGAATGTCGTCGCGCAGCCGGCGACGCTGTCCATTGCGACGACCTCGTCGACCTGCCCCTCGGCTGCTGATTTGAGCAGCAGTTCGGCCTTCTTGTTGGTGGGCTTCAGTTCACTCATGCGTTGGCACTCCTCGGCTCGAGGTGGCGTACAAAGAAGTCAGGGTTCACGCGCTGAATCTGGGCATACACGCGTACGCCAAAGTCCACCCAGCTGCGCAGCAGGTTGCAGTAATGATAGGTTCGGTGGTGCGGATCGCCGAAGCGCGCATAGGACTCGTGGTAGCAGCCGCCGGAACACAGGTTTCGGATCCGGCAGCTCTGGCAATGCGTCCCCGTTCGGTCCACGGCCTTGTCGATGAACGCGCCCAGACGCGCAGCGTCGATGCCGGTTGCGACATTTCCGAAGGTCGGAAGCGCCGATCCGGTGAAGCGATGGCAGAGGTTCAGGTCCCCGGCCGCGTCCACGGCCAGCAGTCCCACGCCGCCCCCGCAAGGCACGGACTTGCGTCGCCCCTCGTGCAGATCGGTCATCAGCTGGTGCATGTTAGAGAAGCCGTTGTTGCGACCGACGAGCGCCTGCTGCAGGTATTCCTCGCCGAGTCGCTCGAAAGCCCGATGCACCTCCAGCATCTCCTCGTCGGAGAGCGCGTGGCCGGCCGTGTCGGACGCGGTGACTGGTGCGTAGCCGACCTCGTAGAAGCCCAGCCCGAACTTGAGGTGCTCGTGGATCGCCTCGACCCCGGTATTGCCGGCGCCGAGCGTCACGCGGGCGCCAACCGGGCGGGAGCGATAGCGCTCCAGCAGCATTCCGACCTTGCGAGCCACCACCTCGTAGGTGCCGCGGCCGCCGACCGTCTTGCGGTGCCGGTCGTGAATCGCCTGCGGGCCGTCCATCGAGACCGAGATGCCGAAGCGATGCGAGTCGAAGTAATCGACCAGCGCCGGCGTCAGCAGCGTCGCGTTGGTGGTCAACGAGAAGTCCACGCGCTTGCCCGCGCGTGCGGTGACGGTCTCGGCGTAATCGACGACCTCCCGGATCAGCGGCACGTTGGTCAGTGGCTCACCGCCGAAGAAGACGATGTTGATCTTGTCGCGCTGGTGACCTGCTGCCAGCAGCATGTCGACGCTGCGGGCGGCCGTCACGAAGTCCATGCGCTTGCCGGACGCCGGCTTGACCAGGTCTTCCTTGTAACAGTACGTACAGGACAGGTTGCAGCCCGTGTTGACGTTCAGTACCAGCGTACTCAGCGGGAACGAGCTTACCTTGGCACTGGTCGGGTTGATCGGCGTGAGCGAGCCGGACACCTGCAGCACCTCGAGCTTGTTCAGCTCCGCGGCGAACGCGCGGACGCGCGCCGGGGGAAACCGTCCGGCAAGCTCGGTGACCACTTGCTCGACGGTGCGCCCGCCCTTGGTCGTGCAGGCGTCGATGACCGCAAGCCCCAGCGCATCAACGCCGAAGACGGCAGTCGTCGGGACATGCAGCAGGTACGCATCGGTCTCGGTCCGGACGACATGGCCGTTCCAGGCGTTGAACTCGAGGCTTTCACTTGCGGGATTCATGGGTGTTCCGGGTGGCGATCAGTAGATCGGCGTCGTGACCCAACGCTGCACCGTCACGATCAGGTGCGAGTCGCCCTCGACAGCCACGTCGCCGTCGTGGACACGCGCGAGGACTTTAAGGTTGGCGGTGTTGTTGCCGGAGTAGTCGCGGACAGGGTTGAGACCGGCGCCAGCGGGCATGTAGCGGCCACCCGGCTCGATGGCGCCGCCGAATGTCTCGTCGTGGGTTCTCGCAGCTTCCGCGTCGAATGGCTTGGTCGACCAGTCGGCCGTGAACGGGCCGAGTTCGACGAGCTTGCCGGCGGCGTCGTGGGTCGATGCGGTCGCTTCGAATTGCGCGGTCACGGCAGCGGTCTTTCCGCCGCCGACGCGCGCGATCGCGAAGCCGGGTGTCACATCGACCTTGTCGATGTGTTGATAAATTGCGAACTGTCCTGCCGCGCTCGCACGACCGATGGTCACGGCGCGAGCGCCCGCAGCGGCGTCGGTCGCAACCTCCACCGCCGCGTGGACCGAAGCTGCCTCGACGCTCGTGATGCGTACCGTCGTCCCGGCACCCAGGGAGAGTTCCGGGCCCGCCGGGAGGCCGGTCGCGACGATGGTGATCGGTCCGGAGCTCCCCGCCTTCATCGAGCGTGGCAGGACGGCCAGCACCTGCGGCGCGGCGTCGGCGCGGACAGCCGTCCAGTCGCCGCCCCGTTCCTCGTGATCCGGATCAAACCAGCGGCCGCTGATGCGCGAGCCGTCCTCCGACACGGCGAAGACCTCTCGGGACGCGCGGCCGCCGAGTTCGCCCCGGCCGCGCCACTCGTAGCCGGTGTAGACGATCGCGTGCGACTCACCCCCGACAGTGCCGCCGCGGGTGTCGCTCAAGCGATAGCGCGCCGTGTACCCGCCGTGACCGTCGGTGTTGATCTCGGCCGTCCCATACAGGTCGCGCCCGCCGGGCTCGTGGCCAACGACGACCCAACTGCCCATGAGTTCGCGGTGGGCCCCCTGGCTCCAGGCCGTCCACGCGGCGGAATTCAGTGGGAACAGGCTGCCGAGCTTGGCCGGCAGTTCGGTCGTCGCGATCGTCCACCACGGGCGGTCGCGTGCACTCGCCTGGTATTCCAGGGACGGGAACTGGCCGACGTGGAAGTGCATGTGCTTGAGCCAGTCGTCGGCGTCACGGCGCTGCAAGGCGACGCGGGCGAGGGAGTGGCAACGACCGCACATGGCGGCCAGGTCCGGACCGAGGTCCAGATCCCTGGCATTGGGGCGACGCTCGAGCGCGAAGCGGCCCGCAGCCGACTCGCTCGGCGCCAGGCCCTGCGTATCGGCAAGGTAGCGGACGATGCCGTCGTGGGCGTCTTCGGGCAACGCGAGCCCATGCACCTGGTGCATGCGGAACAGCGTCATCACCCAACCTTCCGGGGACTTTCGGATCGAGCTGATCCGCTCGAAGCTGCCGCCATGCTCCAGGTGGCACCCGGAGCAGTAGGTGCGCACCAGCGTCGGGCCGCTCGGCGCATCAGTGGCGCCCGCGGCCGGCGCGCCGAATAGGAATAGCCCCAGCAGGGAGGCATGCAGACTGAACATTCTCGGTAGACCGATCGACACGAGTTCAACCTCCTGCGCAAAGACCATCGACGGCGCGCGATGGCAGCGCTCCGGCGGAATGTAGCCAACGGACGGCAGCCGCAATCGCGGGCCGGGGGCGATCCAGTGCGCTGGCCACGTCGGCCAGCGTCGCATGTCCAGCATGCTGAATATAGTGCAACAGATCCGCCAGCGGCACGTCGTCGACGAGCCAGACGCCGCGTGGCTGGCTGGCGGTGACGACGACGTCGCGTTCACGGATTCGATCCCCGTCCAGGACCGGTCTTCGTTCGATCGCAGCGGCGGTCGGACGCACGACGGGAACCAGCTCGCGATAGCCGCGCGCGGTCTCGGCCCAGAATGACCCGAGCGCGATGTTCTCGGCGTAGAAATCGGCGGCCGTCGAGACCGATCGCTCCCAGAGGGCGGCATCGCGGTCACTGACGAAGCGCTGCACGAGCTCGACGCTCTCGCCCTGCAGCGCCGACTGAACGGCAGTAGCGACGACCCGCGCGCCACGCAGCGCCTCGTAGACTCCCTGTCCTGACAGGGGGTCGAGTCCAACGGCGGCGTCGCCTACCCGAAATAGGTGCGATGGCCCGGCGCGCAATGCCCTTCGGGCGTGCGCAGGACGGGCGACCAGTGCAGAGGTGGGCTCCGCACCAGCCAGCGCCTCGCGCAGCGCCGGCAGTTCGGTCATCGCCACGGCCAGCCAGCTTCCGGGATGGCGCTGGCGAGTGCGGCTGACCAGCTGCACCCAGACCCGCCTGCCCTCCTGCACGAGCCAGCACCAGCCCCAGGGCAGCGGATGAACCGATGTGCCGGGTTCCAGCGACGCCGCACGGGCATAGCGCTGGCCGATCGCCAGCATCCGTGGGCCACGCTGCTCGGGTCCCCGCCGGCCGCGGGCGTCGATGACGAAGCGCGCATGCACATCCGCGCCCGCACGTGTCAGCACGCGCATGCCGCCAACCCGCGCCTCGAGGCTGACGACCGAATCTTCATGCAGACGGACCCGGTCGGTGACGGCTGCCTCGCGCAGATGAGCCGCGAGGTCGGCACGGTCAGCGAGCCACTCGAAGCCGGCCACGCTGCGGCCATTGCCCCAGCTGCCACTGCGCGCCACGGGCCCTCGCAGGCCCTGTGCCGCCGACTGCAGTCCTTCCTCAAGCAGCAGCTCGTGGGTCCGCCGCGAAAGCCCTTCGCAGCCGTGCAGGACGCCCGACGTGTAGAGATGGACGTCCGCGCCGGACCGGGCCAGTCGTCGTGCAACGGTGCAGCCGGCCGGGCCCCCGCCAATCACTGCGACGTCGATCTTCAAGCGTGCGACTCCTCGACCAGCCCCAGCGCATTGCGCTGCTGCTCGCGAATCAGGAACTTCTGCACTTTGCCGGTGACGGTCATCGGGAACGAGTCGACGAAGCGTACGTAGCGCGGCACCTTGTAATGCGCGATTTTGCCGTTGCAGAACTCGCGGATGTCGTCCTCCGTCGCCACCATGCCTTCCCGCAGGCGGATACAGGCACATACCGCCTCACCATAGCGGGCGTCCGGGACGCCGACGACGGCCACATCCAGCACGGCGGGGTGACGGTAAAGGAACTCCTCGACCTCGCGCGGCGAGATGTTTTCGCCGCCCCTGATGATCATGTCCTTGACGCGACCGACGATGTTGCAGTACCCGTGCTCGTCGATGACCCCGATGTCGCCGGTGTGCATCCAGCCGCCGGCATCGATCGCCTCGTCGGTGCGCCGCGGCTCGTTCCAGTAGCCCTGCATCACGCTGTAACCGCGGGTCATCAGCTCACCTGGCGTACCACAGGGCGTGACCTCACCCGCCGCGTCGACGATCTTGACCTCGACGTGCGGATGGACGCGGCCCACCGTGCCGACGCGACGCTCGAGCGGGTCCGCCGCGTCGCTCTGGAACGAGACGGGGCTGGTCTCCGTCATGCCGTAGCAAATCGTGACCTGCGGCATGTGCATCTCGTCGATGACCCGGCGCATCACGGCGATCGGACACGGCGCTCCGGCCATGATCCCCGTGCGCAGCGACGACAGGTCGAACTCGGCGAAACGTGGATGGCCGAGCTCGGCGATGAACATGGTCGGCACGCCGTAGAGTGCGGTGCAGCGCTCCGATTCGACGGTCTGCAGTACGGCCAGCGGGTCGAACGCGTCGCTCGGGTACACGCTCGCCGCGCCGTGCGTCACCGCCCCGAGCACCCCCATCACCATGCCGAAGCAGTGGTACATCGGCACCGGGATGCAGATCCGGTCTGCGGCGGTCAGGCGCAAGCCTTCAGCGACGAAGAAGCCATTGTTGACGATGTTGTGGTGCGTCAGCGTCGCACCCTTGGGCAGGCCGGTGGTGCCGCTGGTGAACTGGATGTTATAGGGCTGGCGCGCGTCGAGTGTCGCGCTGATGCGTGCAAGCTCGCCCGGGCCCCGCCGCGCCCCGTCATCGACGACCGTCTGGAACGGCACGGTGCCCAGTGTCGGTGAGCCGCCGATTTGGATGAGAAGGCGCAACTCCGGAAAGCAGGCACAGGCGAGCTCGCCGGGCGCGGCGGTATCGATCTCAGGCGCGAGGCTGCGCAGCATCTGCACGTAGTCGCTGCCCTTGAGCGTCGCGGAATACACGAGCGCCCGGCAGCCAACGTGACGCAGCGCAAACTCGAGTTCGGCGGTCCGGTACGCCGGATTCACGTTCACCAGCACGAGCCCGGCCCGTGCCGCAGCGAACATCGTCAGGTACCACTCGACGCAGTTCGGCGCCCAGATGCCGATCCGATCGCCGGGCCGCAGTCCTGCTCCAAGCAGCCCGCGTGCCAGGTGTTCGACCTGTCGGTCGACCTCGGCGTAGGTCAGCCGCACGCCCTGCCGCGGCGCGGCCAGCGCGAGAGTGTCCGGGCCCGCGGCGACCGCCCTGCGCAGCACGCCGTCGACGGTGAGCTCCAGCAGAGGCTGGCTGCGGTCACCGCTGACGATGCTGTGGGTCAGGTGGCTGGTCATGCAAGGCTTCCGGATCGACACGAGCTCAACCCGCCGGCCGCTGCGTGCCGGCGGTGACGCCCTGGACCGCGTACGCTCAGAACCGGTACGTGCCCTCGACGCCGAACATCCGCGGCGTGTTGCGATGACTGTAGTAGTAGCCAAGGCTCGCAAGGTTCGCGCCGGCCGTCAGGAAGAACTTGTCGCCGAGGTTGCGGCCCCACGCTGACACTTCCCAGTGCCTGTCCGTGTTGTGGAGCGTGACACGGGCGTTCAACAGCGTGTAGCCGCCCTGACGAAGCTGGATCACGTTCGCCGGCTCGAAATATTGCGACGCCGAATAGCTCATATCACCGTGCAAGGTCAGCTTCCAGCCGGGCACCCGCAGCGCGTCCCAGTCGGAGGCGAGGGTGGCCGACACCTTGGGCGCGTTGGGCAGTTGCTTGCCGGCGATGTCCTGCGTGCCGTTGTTGATCAGCCCCTCGTCGACCTTCGCGTCGAGGATGCCCAGACCACCGCGGACGGTTAGCGAGGACGCCGGTCGCGCGACGAGCTCCAGCTCCCCGCCGCGGATAGTCGACTTGCCCAGGTTGACCAGCGGTTGGTGGCCGGAGGACTGCACGTCGATCAGTTGCTGGTTCTTGTAGGAGTAATTGAACAACGCGCCGTCGAGCTGCAGCGTGCCGCCGAGCCAGGCGGTCTTGAATCCAACTTCGGAAGAGTCAACCGTTTCCGGCTTCACTGACGTGAATTCGCTGGGATCGAAGAAGAACTGCGCGTTGAACGCGCCAGAGCGATAGCCGCGGCTGAGGTTCACGTACAGCAGCGCGTCCTTGGACGGTGTGAAATCCAGTCCGAGGCGGCCGGTCCAGGCGACGTTGTGAATGGCCTGGCTCGCGGTCGCCGACATTGACGTCGTCGGGTCCGGAATGATGCGAAACAGTGGCTCCTCGGTGACGCTGCGAGCCTCGGCGAACGCGTTGTCCTGGGTTGCATTGTCGTGGTTGTAGCGCAGGCCGCCGCGGAGCTTCCACTGGTCGTTCAGTGCGTAGCTGTCATCGGTGTAGACCGCCCAGGTGTTGCGAACCTGGTCGAACTGGTTGTAGAAGCGGCAGCCATAGAACTGGCTTTCCAGGCAGTCCGCAGCGTTCATCACGCCGTCGCCGTTGAAGTCATAGGCAACGTTGCCGAAGAACTGGTTCTCGGTGGAGTTGAAGATCTTCTCGTGCTGGTAGTAAGCGCCGAAAATGAAGTTCAACGGGCCGGCCCCGCGGGAGGTCACCCGCAGATCCTGCGTCAACTGCTTGGTCTTGCCGATATATGGGATCTTGAAGATGTCGATCGGCGCGCCGTCGGTGCCTTCCGGGTTGAACAGGCTGCCGTCGTCCCACGAGGTGATCGAGGTCAGCGCGTAGGAATCCGTCGCGTTCCAGTCGATGGTGAGCGCGATCGCGCTGTTGTCCTGATGGCGCTTGGGCGTGTAGTTCTGCGCGATCTGGTCGTTCGCAAGCGCAGGATCACCATAGTTGCCTGTCGTCGTGCGGTAGTACAGGCCGCCGACGCCAGAGGTTACCGGGTTCTCCGGGTCGGTCGATGGCGGAACGGCGATCGCGAAGATGCCGTAGTTCTGCGGATTCTGCCGGCTCATCGACCAGCGCAGGGTGGCGGACAGGTCGTCGTTCGCCTTGAACAGCACGCTCGCGCGCAGGCCGTACTGGTCGACACCCTCGAGGTTCGGGTGTCCCGCGAGGACGTTCTTGAACCAGCCGTCGGCCTTGGTATAGGTGAACGCGACGCGGGCGGCGACATGGTCGTCGATGATCGCGCCCTGAATCGCGCCTTCAGCCTCACGCCGGCTGTAGTTGCCGAAGCCCGCCTTCACGTAGCCGTCGGTTTCGAAGCCGGGCTTGTGGGTGATGAAGTTGATCGCGCCGCCGGTGGTGTTCTTTCCGTACAGGGTGCCCTGCGGGCCGCGCAGCACCTCGATGCGCTCAAGGTCGTACATCTCGACGCCGAACAGCACGAAGTTGCCCTTGTACACCTCGTCGATGTACGAAGCGACGGGACTCGACTGACTGAGGCTGTAGTCGAACATCGACACGCCACGCAGCGAGAACACAGGCGAGGCCTCACCGACAATGCCATTCACCTGCAGGTTCGGCACCTGCGTGACCAGATCGGACGGCGAGTCCATCTTGGTTTCGTTGAGCTGGGCGCTGGTCAATGCCGTAATCGAGACTGGCACGCTCTGCAGCGATTCAGATCGCTTCTGCGCGGTGACCACGATCTCCTCGATCATGGAGCTGATTTCGGTCGTGGGCGCGGCAAGGGCAAGCGCGGGCGCAAGCACAGCCGAGATCGTGGCCATCAGCACGGTCGAGCGACCTGCGAGCAACTTCGTCGTATTCGTATTCAATCGAATCCCCCGTTACAGGTATCGGGCTCTGCTATTGGCCCGGCCACCCGCGTCTGTTCCTGACAATCAATTCCCTGACCGGCCACCCCGTCACGAGCGGCCGCACCGCTGCTGGCCTTATGCTGTCATCCCGTGATGTTGATGCACAAGGACTTGCTTTCGAGGTAGGAATGGACCGCCTCGCCGCCCAGCTCCCGGCCCCAGCCGGACTGCTTGTAGCCGCCGAACGGCATCGAGGGGTCAAGGACCGTGTGGCAGTTTACCCAGACCGAGCCGGCCTTGATCTTCGGGGCGAGCCTGAAGACCTTGCCGACGTCCTTGGTCCAGATGCTGGCCCCCAGCCCGTAGATCGAGTCGTTGGCCAGGCGGGCGATGTCCGCCAGGTCATCGAAGGGCTGGGCGACGAGTACGGGCCCGAAAATCTCCTCGCGAACGATCGACATGTCCGCATTCACGTCGGTAAAGACAGTCGGGGCGACATAGTAGCCGGGCGTCTTTATCGCGGCGCCGCCCACCGGGGCGCGGGCGCCGGCGGCAAGGCCCTCGCTGAGGTAGCGCGAGACGCGATCGCGTTGCACCGCGGAGACGAGAGGCCCCATCTGGGCGGTCGGATCAAGCCCCGGGCCTACCTTCATGCCGCGAGCGGCCTCTGAGACGCCCTCGACCACGCGCTCGAAGTGGCGTTTGGCGACCAGCAGACGGGATCCGGCGCAGCAGACCTGACCCTGATTGAAGAAAATCGCGCCGGCGGCACCGGCAATAGCGGCCTCGATGTCGGCGTCGTCGAGCACGATGACTGGCGACTTGCCGCCGAGTTCGACCGTGACTTTCTTCATGTTGCCCGCGGCGGCCTTCACGATCAGGCGCCCGACCTCGGTGGAGCCGGTGAAGGTCACCTTGTCCACGTCGGGGTGATTGGCAAGCGCCGCGCCTGCCGACGGGCCGGCGCCGGTGACGACGTTGAACACCCCCTTCGGGAAGCCTGCTTCCTGGATCAGTTCGCCGAGGCGAATGGCCGTCAGCGGCGTTTCCTCCGCGGGCTTCAGGACCACCGTGCAACCGGCGGCGAGCGCTGGCGCTGACTTCCAGGTCGCGAGCAGCAGCGGGAAGTTCCAGGCGATGATCGCTGCGACCACGCCAATCGGCTCGCGTGTCGAGAACGCGGCGTATTCCTGCCCAGGGACCAGGTTGCCTGAGATCGGAAGCGTCTTGCCCTCAAGCTTGGTCGGCCAGCCGGCCATGTAGCGCCAGACGTCGATGGCGTGCTTGACGTCGACATAGCGGGCCATCACGACCGACTTGCCGTTGTCGATGGCTTCGAGCTCGGCGAGCTCATCCGCGTTCTGCTCGAGCAGGTCGGCTAGCCGATGCATCAGCCGCTCGCGGTCGACCGGCTTCATGCGCGCCCAGTCGCCGTCTTCGAACGCACGCCGGGCTGCGGCGACCGCGCGGTCCGCATCGATCGCATCGCCCTCGGCGCAGTGCGTGACGACCTCATCGCTGGAGGGATCGCGCACCTCGAAGGTCTTGCCGCTTGCGGCGGGCGCCCAGGCGCCGTCGATCAGCAGCCCGTGGCGGCGCGCCAGGAAGGCCTTGTTGCTGGCCTTGATCTGCGACAGGTCGTTGGCGAGCGAGGATGTAGGAACAGAAGGTGTCGAGACTGCCGTATTCAAGGGAGCTCTCCTGACCGGTGCGTGATTGACTGGGGCGTCCACGGAACTGCCCTGAGTCGAGTATCGCGGCCGGGCACGCGCTGTTGTATAAGACAGAGGGACCATGCGGGACTAATACTTTGGTATGTAGCACCGCGTAGGCGGCAGGAGCCGGACGAGATGAACGACACGCCGATCGCGCAGACGCCACAGCGCGTCCTGATCGCTGATGACCATCCGCTTTATTGCGATGCATTACGGGCGGTCGTGCCGCAGGCGTGCCCCGGTGCGCTGATGAGTGAGGCGGGCTCCCAGGCCGAGGTGCTCGAGGCGATAACCTCCGATGCATCGTTCGACGTGGTGCTCCTGGACCTCAATCTGCCTGGCGCGGTGGGGCTTTCCTGCCTGTCAGCCGTCCGGCGCACCGCACCGACCACGCCGGTTGTCGTAGTGTCGGCGGTGGACGACCCGAAGATCATGCATGACGTCATCCTGGGGGGCGCGACCGCCTATGTCCCCAAATCGGCGCCACGGCAGGTGCTCGTGAACGCGCTGCGCGTGATTCTCGCCGGCGGCTCATGCATGCCTTCCGAGGTGATTGCTGCAATGCGGGACGCGCGCTCCGGGTCGAAGGACGACCTGACATTGCGACAGCGGCGGGTGCTCGAGTTGCTCTCGAGCGGCATGTCGAACAAGAGCATCGCGCGTGCACTCGGCATCAGCGAGATCACGGTCAAGGCGCATGTCTCCGCGATCCTGCGCAAGCTCGGAGTCGCCAACCGCGTCCAGGCGGGCCTCGAGGGCCGGCGACTGCTGGAGAAGCCGGGCTACTGAGCGGCAACCCGGTCGAGGATCGCGCGCAGACGTGACAGGTTCAATGGCTTGGACAGCAGCGATACGCCGCGAGTACGCAGTGCCTCGTGCAGCCGGGGATCGGGATCGCTGGTCATGATGATGGCCGTCGGTGCGCGGTCGAATTCCCGCTGTACTTCCTCGATGGCGGCGTCACCCTTGACCTCGCCCGTCAGGTGGTAGTCGCTGATGACCAGGTCCGGCGTGAGGTCCGCTCCGATCAGCTGCACGACGGCATCGGTGGCGGTTTCGGCGGCGATGGCGCGGTGCCCCCACTTGCTCAGCGTCGCCGCGAGCCCCTGGCACACGCCGGCGTCGTCGTCGATCACGACGATGGTGAGCGCGCGCGCGGTGTGCGGCTCGGTGGCGCCCGCGGCGGCCATCGCCACCGGACGGCCGCGCGCTGCCTTGGGCGGCCTGCGGCCCAGCATGACCTTGACTGCGAACATCGAGCCACAGCCGGGCACGCTGCGAACCTCCCGCTCGAGCATCAGGAGGCGCGAGATGCGCTCGACGATCGATAGCCCAAGCCCGATCCCCTTGGTGCGCGCCTTACCGCCGGCGGGCACCTGGTAGTAGGCAGTGAAGATCGCGTCCAGGTGCTCCGCGTCGATGCCGATGCCGGTGTCGTGAACCGCGATCAGCAGGCCGTCGCGCCGTCGGCGGCACCCGACAAGCACCTTGCCGGCGGGGGTGTAGCGGATCGCATTGCTGATGAGGTTTCGCAACACGGTTTCCAGCAGGTACATGTCGGAGCGCACCCAGACGCTGGACGACGCGAAGCGCAGGTCGATGCCGGCGGATCGGGCGACACCCTCGAATTCCGGCATGATGCGATCGAGCACGGCCGAGACGGGGAAGTCCGCGAACTGAGGTTCGATCGATCCGGAATCCAGACGCGCCACATCCAGTAGGGTCCCGAGCAGGTTGCTGAGCGAGGCGAGCGCGACGCGCGACTTCTGCAAGTAATCACGATTCAGGCCTTTCACCGCCTGCTCGTCGATCGACTCTAGGAACAGGAGCGCCGAGCTCAGCGGCTGGCGCAGGTCGTGGCTCGCCGCGGCGAGAAATTTCGTCTTCGTCTGGTTCGCGCTATCCGCCATCTCCTTGGCCTGCTTCAGCGCAAGTTCGATGGCGCGCCTGGATTCCAGCTCGCGCTTGAGCTGGGCGTTGAGCTGTTCGTACTGGTCGGTGCGCTGGCGGATGGTCTCTTCGAGCGTCGCAGCCGCCTGGAACCACGAGAACGCGCTGCCCTGCTCGTCCACGGCACGCTCGACCCGGTCCATCAGCGCTTCGACTGACTTGCGCAGCGCGCGGTTATCGGCCCGCAGGCGCTTGAGTTCCGCGGCGTTGGGCGCTTTCGCGACGCTTGCGCGCTTGCGCACCGGCGCCTTCGCCGCCTTCTTCCTTCTCATCGCCACGATGCCACGCCAAGGCAGGTGAACGAGTTGTTGGCATGGATGGTGTTGAATTGCTCGCCCAACGAGGCGAAGCCGCTGACGGCGTTCTGCCGCATCAGCGCCGAGATTGCAGGCGTCAATTCGCGCCGTTCCATGTAGGCGGTACGGGCCGCGCAGTCGACGCCGATGACCAGGTCCGGCGTGCCGATCGCGGCATGCATCGCCTCGAACAGCTCTGTCAACCGCGACACCATGTCGCCGGGACGGCCGAGCGCCACGACCAGTCCGGTCTCCAGCGCACAGGCGAATTCCAGCGTCCCGTCCGGATAGATCCGCTGCATGCCGCGCGCGTAGTACTGGCCACCGATGCGGATCATCAATGGGTACGGCGCGAACTCAAGACTGTCACGCGGCAGCTGACGAAAGCCACACTTCGCAGCATAGACATCCAGGGCCGGCCTTCCATCGATCGCGCGGACCAGCCGGCGCGCGGGGTCGGCGTCGGTGATCACCATTCGCTGGTCGCTCGCAATGTAGTGATTGTGGCAATACGCGACCAGCGGCGTGGCCGAGCGTATCAGGCAGAGGATCGCCGCGCCTTTGTAGGCGCGGCTGCCGTGCAGCAGCGGGGTGCTCGTCGGGGCCTGGTCGGGACTGTTGAAGTAGGTGTCGCCGGCCGAGCCGCCGACAAGCGGGATACCATTGAGCTCCATGCCGAGCAGCGCGGTGAGGCGCTCCTCGCAGCGAGCCTCGGCATCGACGAACAGCAGCGCGAAAAGGCTTCCGCCTTCGGCATGCTGCGTCGCATCCAATTCCATGCGCAGGCGCCGGACCCGGTCGCGCACGTCCGGCAAGTCGATCGTCGCGGCGTTCTCGATGACCGTGTCGGCCGCGGCAAAGCGTCCGGCGGGAAGGTGGAAGCCGCTGACACCGTGGGATTCGATGCCGTCGGGGCCGATGACGCGACTGGTCGTCACCGCGACCGCGCGGGTGAGTCCCTGCGCCGACAACGCCTGACCGAGCGCCGCGAGGTCGTGGTCCGCGGACGCGAACAGGACGGTGAACGCCTCGTCGCCGCCGCGTGCCGCCGCGATACCGGCGGCGACCTCCACGGCCGAGCCCTGGACGTGCAAGCGCGGAATCGGCGGACGCGCGGACTTCACGGCCCGCGGTCAGCCCTGCCCGCCCGCGCCGGGCGAGCGCAGCTCCGGGAAGTCCTGTTCCCAGAACTCCAGCGGTCCGCGCTCGCGGCTCTCGATGCGCCCCACCTCGGCCTTGCGCAGATCGACTCGCCGGATCTTGCCGGAGATGGTCTTCGGCAGATCCGCGAACTCGAGCCGGCGGACACGCTTGTAGGGAGAAACGCGAGCTTGCACGTGTGCGAAGATCGAGCGCGCGGTCTTTGCATCCGGCGTGACTCCCACGCGCAGCACGATGAATGCTTTCGGGACGGACAAGCGCATTGGATCGGGACTTGGCACCACCGCGGCCTCGGCTACGGCGTCGTGCTCGATCAGGATGCTCTCAAGCTCGAATGGACTGATACGGTAGTCCGAGGACTTGAATACGTCGTCCATGCGGCCGACGTAGGTGAGGTAGCCATCGGCATCACGACTGGCGACATCGCCCGTATGGTAGTAGCCGTCGCGCATGACCTCGGCGGTCTTGTCGGGGTCGTCGAGGTAGGCACGCATCAGTCCGGTCGGGCGCCTGGACAGGTCCAGGCAGATTTCGCCCTCTTCGCCCAACTGGCCGTCAGGACTCACCAGCGCCACCGTGTATCCCGGCAGCGGCCGGCCCATGGAGCCGGCCTTGACCGGCATGCCGGGCGGGTTGCCGATCTGGGCGGTCGTCTCGGTCTGCCCGAAGCCGTCGCGGATCGTCAGACCCCAGGCGCTGCGGACCTGGTCGATGACCTCTGGATTGAGGGGTTCGCCGGCGCCTACCACCTCGCGCAGCGTCACAGGCCAGCGGCCCAGCTCCTCCTGGATCAGCATCCGCCAGACGGTTGGCGGTGCGCAGAACGTCGTCACCTTGCAACGCACCAGCTGGTCTAGCAGCGCGCGCGCCGAGAATCGGTCGTACTGGTATGCAAGTACGGTCGCTTCCGCATTCCACGGCGCAAAGAAGCAGGACCACGCGTGTTTCGCCCAGCCTGGCGAGCTGAGGTTCAGGTGTACGTCGCCGGGGCGCAATCCAATCCAGTAGACCGTCGACAGGTGCCCAACCGGGTAGCTGACATGAGTATGGGCAACGAGTTTGGGTCGCGCGGTTGTGCCGGAGGTGAAGTACAGCAACAGCAGGTCGTCCGCAGCGGTCGGCACGCCAACGTCGGTGGTTGCCGCGAGGACGCTGTCTTCGAACGCCGCCCAGCCAGCTGGTGCGCCGCCAACGGCAATGCGCACCGGGGCGCCGGCGAGGCCGTCGAATCGGGGAGCGAAGGCGGCATCGGTGACGATGGCCTTCACCTGCCCACGACCCAGCCGGTCAATCAGGTCATCGCGCTGCAACAGGGTGGTCGCGGGGATCATCACCGCACCAAGGCGAATCGTCGCGAGCATCGTCTCCCACAGGGGAATTACATTGCCGAGCATGATCAGCACGCTGTCGCCGCGGCCGACGCCGTGTGCGGCGAGGAAGTTAGCAACCTGGCAGGAGCGTTCCGACAGCTGCCGGTAAGTGCGAATCTGGTCATAGCCGGCATCGTCGACCACGCGCAATGCAGGCCGGTCGTTGCCAGCGGCGATGCGATCGAAGTAGTCGCGTGCCCAGTTGAACTGCGCTACCGGGGGCCACGTGAGCGCGCCCGGCGCTCGACCGGGTTCGCCCGTGCAGGCGAGCGTCTGATCGCGCAGGGAGATAAAGGCGTCACTTCCGTTCATCGGCCGGCTTCTCCGAAGGTCGGTGTCCCGCAACCGATCATGCCACGCGGGCGCATCAGTGCTGCCCCGCCTTCGGTGCAATTGACATCCCCCGGGGCCTCTGCCATCGGTCGCGGGTGCCTGGGCCTACGCGAAGTGGTACAAAGCCGGGCCCGAATCAGGCATGTGCCGATGTGGCCGGCCATGATTGCGCCGCCTACCAAACAGGAGATGCCGGCGATGATTTTCAATGACACTCAGGAGCTTGTACGCGACACCGCGCGCAACTTCGCACGCAATCGCCTGGCACCCAACGCGCGCCAGTGGGAGTCGGAGGGCGCGATCCCCGCGCAGGTGTTCGCCGAGATGGGCGCGCTCGGGTTCCTCGGCATGACGGTACCTGAAGCGTTGGGCGGTGCCGGACTCGACTACGTTTCCTACGCCGTCGCGCTGATAGAAATCGCCGCCGGCGATGGGGCGGTGTCGACCATCATGAGCGTCAATAACGCGCCGGTCTGCGCGATCCTGGTTGCAAGCGGCACGCCCGAACAACAGGCGCTGTTTCTGCGGCCGCTGGCCGGCGGCGGGCAGATCGGTGCGTTCGCGCTGACAGAGCCCCAGGCCGGCTCGGACGCCGCGAACCTTCGCATGACGGCACGGCGCGTGGCGGGGGGCTACAAACTCAATGGCGTCAAGCAGTTCATCACCTCCGGGTGCATCGCGAAGACGGTCATCACTTTCGCGATGACCGACCCGGCTGCCGGCAAGCGCGGCATCAGCGCATTTCTCGTGCCGACCGATGCGCCGGGATTTCGCGTCTCGGGCATCGAGCGCAAGCTCGGGCAGCAGGCGTCCGACACGGCACAGCTGACCTACGAGGACGTGCAGGTCGATGAGACGCTGCGGATCGGCGCGGAGGGCGACGGTTACCGGATCGCGCTTGCGAACCTCGAGACCGGCCGGATCGGCATCGCGGCACAGAGCGTCGGCATGGCCGAGGCTGCCCTAGCCTACGCAGTTCGCTACGCCCAGGACCGCCACGCCTTCGGTCAGCCGCTGTCGGGGCACCAGGCGATCTTGTTCCGCCTCGCCGACATGGCGACCCAGGTTGAGGCGGCGCGCGAGCTCGTACTTGCCGCGGCGGCGCTGAAGGAGGCGGGCCGCCCATGCCTGAAAGAGGCCTGCATGGCAAAGTTGTTTGCCTCAGAGGCCGTCGAGAAGGTCGCGTCGGCGGCCATCCAGGTCCTGGGCGGCTACGGCTACGTACGCGACTATCCGGTTGAGAAGATCTACCGCGATGCGCGGGTCTGCCAGATCTACGAGGGGACCTCGGACGTGCAGCGGATCATCATCGGCCGGGAGCTGCTGCGCGCCCGTTGAACCGTCACGCCGCCTTTCAGGTCGGGCCCAGAGGGCTACGGGCAGGGGTCTGCGACGCCGCGTGAACCGAGCATCGCGATCGTCACAAGCAACGCAACACCACCGATGATCAACGTGCCGAGCACGTTGATCACGGGACTCACGCCCACGCGCACCGACGAGTAGATGTACATCGGCA
Source organism: Pseudomonadota bacterium (assembly GCA_025356815.1). Lineage (GTDB taxonomy): Bacteria > Pseudomonadota > Gammaproteobacteria > Steroidobacterales > Steroidobacteraceae > CAIKZZ01. The sequence continues at coordinate 34,364 of JANXQL010000007.1, read as the reverse complement.
ACGTCGCGAACGAAGGACCGGCGACGAAGCTCGAGGTGATCACATCGTCAAACGAAAGCGTAAACGCGAGCAGCCAGCCGGAGGCGAGCGCCGGCGCCATCAGCGGCAGCGTCACCGTGAGAAAGACGCGTAGCGGCCTTGCGCCAAGGTCCATCGCTGCCTCCTCGTACGATGGGTCGAGGCCCGCGAGGCGCGCCACCACGACCGAGGCCACGACCGGCATTCCGAGCGTCGCGTGGCCCACCACCAGTGGCAGGAGTCCCTTGCCGACGGCGAGCCCGGTCAGGCCCTCGATCGCCACGAACAACATCAGGAATGCGAAGCCGATCAGGATTTCCGGAACGAAAAGCGGAATCGCGAGCAGCCCGCCCAGCACGTACCGGCCGCGAAACCGACGCCTCGAGAGCGCGTGCCCGGCCGCAAGGCCCAGCGCAGTCGCCACCGTCGCCGCAAGCGCCGCGAGCAGCAGCGAGCGCAGGGTAGCGATCCGCAGCGTGTCGTTGTCGGCCAGGGCCCAGTACCACTGCAGCGAGAAGCCCCGCCAGACGCCGGCCGTCGTCGCGCCGCTGAACGAGTAGATGACGATCCAGACGATCGGAACGTACAGGAATGAGAGTCCTGCGTATAAGGAGACGATGCGCCAGTAAGCGGGCCGTGGTCGCCTCATGTCACCGTACCCGTACGGTCGCGTGCCAGGTGCTGGCGCAGCAGCAGCGCCGGGACGACCAGCAGCGCCGCCGCAATCCCTGCGATCGCGGCCGCGGTCGGCCAGTCCCGGTTTTCGAAGAACTCCGACCACAGCACGCCACCCAGCATGATCGTGTCGGAATTGCCGACCAGGTCCGGGATAATGTACTCCCCCAGAGCAGGCACGAACACCAGCAGCGCCCCAGCCAGCAGCCCAGGCAGAGACAGCGGCAGCGTGACCGTGCGAAACACGTAGCCAGGCCGGCCACCAAGGTCCGAGGCGGCCTCGAGCAGGTCGCGCGGAAGTTTTTCCAGCACGGCGTACATTGGCAGGATGAAGAACGGCACGTACGAGTAGACCATCACCAGTAGCACTGCCGCTGGCGAATACAGGATGTGAACGGGATGATCGACGACTCCCAAGGCGAGCAGCACGCGATTCACCGGGCCTGAATCGCGCAGCAACCCGATCCACGCATAGGTGCGCATCAGGAAGGAGGTCCAGAATGGCAGGATCGCGAGCATCAAGTAGACGCGCCGCTGCCGCTCGGGTGCGAGAGCAATCGCGTAGGCGACCGGAAAGCCGATCAGCAAGCACAGGGCCGTCGTCCCCAGCGCGTTCACAAGCGCGTTCCCGAACGCCGACCGGTACAGCGGGTCGCGAACGACATCGGCCAGGTGGGCAACTGTCAGGTGCGAGACGAGATGGCCGTGGGCGAATTCGAGCAGCGGCGCGATCGGAGGAATGCGATCTGCCGTCTCGCCGAAGGCCAGCGCGAGCACCAGCGCCACCGGCAGCGCCACGAACGCCAGCAGCCAACCGAGCGGCAGCAGCGCCGCGAACGGCAGTCGATTCACGCTCACTCGCCCAGCACCACGACATCGTCCGGGGCGAACGCGACGTTCACGCGCGAGCCGCGCGCCAGACCGGTTTCGTGGTTCGATGTGTCGTTGACCCTTGTCGCTTCCACCAGGCTCTGGTCGTCAAGGCGGACGATCACCCGCGTAATGTCGCCGAAATAGGCGAGGTCCTCCACCGTGCCTGGGAATTCGTTGCCACGGCACGCCGTGGCTGCGCCAAGGGTGACGTGCTCTGGCCGAACGGCGCCGGCGCAGGCAGCCCCTGTTTCGATGCACGATGTCGGCAGGACCTGCAGGACGCGCCCGGGCGCCATCGTGAGTGTTGCCGTTCCCGCGGCGTCGACGGCGTAGATGCCGTCGAACAGGTTCACCCGGCCAAGGAAGCGGGCGACGAAGCGCGACGCGGGACGTGCGTAGATCTCGGTCGGGGCGCCGCACTGCACGATCCGGCCCTCGGCCATCACGGCGATCCGATCGGCCATCGACATCGCTTCGTCCTGATCGTGGGTGACCAGGACAAACGTCATTCCGACCTCGCGCTGGATGCGGACGAGCTCGCGCTGCATGTCCTCGCGCAGGTTGCGGTCGAGCGCGGCCATCGGCTCGTCCAGCAGCAGCACGTCCGGCTTCTTCACCAGGCAGCGGGCGAGCGCGACGCGCTGTCGCTGACCTCCGGAGAGATGGGCCGGGCGACGATGGCCGAGGGTATCCAGTCGCACCAGAGCCAGCGCCCACGCGACGAGCCGTTCGCGTTGCGCGGCCGGAACGCCGACGGCCCGCAGGCCATAGGCGATGTTGTCCGCGACCGACAGGTGCGGGAACAGCGCGTAGCTCTGGAACATCATGTTGACCGGCCGTGCGTAGGCCGGCGCGAGCGTGAGGTCCTGGCCGCCGATCTCGATTCGACCAAGGTCCGGGATCTCGAGGCCGGCGATGCAACGCAGCAGCGTCGTCTTACCGCAACCCGAGCCGCCCAGCAGGGCGAGGAACTCGCCCGCCCGGATGTCGAGCGAAACGCCGTCGAGGACAGGCGTCCCGGCGTAGCGCTTGGAGACCTCGCGAATTGCAACTGCCGGGACGTTCGCCTGTGCCGTCGTCGTCTCTGGCCTTTCCATTAGTGTCCCGTCTTCATGCGTAGCCATGCCCGACCGAACGCCCGTTCCTCGGCCGGCGTGAAGGCGCGCCCCAGCGAGAAGCGCGCACGCACTTCTGGCGGCGGGTAGATCCCGGCGTTCTCGCGCACTGCGACGGGCAGCAGCGGGATGGCGGCGGCGTTGCCGGTCGCGAAACCGATGTACGCCGCGACCTCGGCCGAGACCTCGGGGCGCATCGCGTATTCGATGAACGCATGCGCATTGGCTGGATGCGGCGCGTCCGCGGGAATCGCGAAGCTGTCGACGTAGATCCCGACCTGTGTCTCCGGGAATGCGTAATCCACCCGCACGCCGTTTGCGGCGTCATTGGCGAGGCGTCGCGCGATCATCGCATCGCCCGAATAGCCCAGCGCCACGCAGCTCTCGCCTTCGCCGAGCTGCTGGTAGTAGCCGGCGGTGCTGATGCGCCGCAGGTAGGGCCGTATCGCGTGGAAGGCGGCCGCAAGCTCATGCAGCGACGCGGCGTCGGCCGATAGCTCCTGATGCCCCAGCCACGCCGAGAGTGCGGGCAGTACGTCCACCCAGGAGTCCAGTACCGTGACGCCGCAGTCCTGGTAGCGGGCGACCACCTCCGGACGAAAGACCTTGTCGATTGCCCGCGACGGCGTTGACGAGGCGGCCCGGACCTTGTCGGGACTGAACATCACGCCGACGGTTCCCCACATCCACGGGATCGCGTAGCGATTTCCCGGATCGACCCGTTGCAGCGTACGCATCACCGACGGATCGGCGTTGCCGATCGTGCGTATGTGCGCCTTGTCCAGTGGCTGCCACAGGTGCTTTGGGATCTCGCGGGCGAGGTGCGGCGACGCGTTCACTGTCACAAGGTCGAAGCCGGAATGGCCGGCCGACAACGTCGTCTCCATCACGTCGTTGGAATCCATGACCGTATAGTTGACGTGGATACCCGTCTCGGCCTCGAAGCGACGCAGCATGGGTGCCGGGAAGTACTCTGCCCACGAGTAGACGTTCAGGACCGCTTCTTCCTGCGCGCAATACACCGGCCCGGCGCGAAGCGTGCACACGAAGGCGAATGCCGCCACTAGGGCGGCGCTGCGTCTGGCTGCGCGTGGCGCAGGCACGCGCTCTAGGGCCCCTGACTCGCCCGGGTACGACCGTCGAGCGTCGACAGCGCTCCGTACAGGTCCGGCCGTCGGTCGCGGAAGCAGCCCCACTGCAGGCGAAAGTCGCGGACCGCGTCGAGATCAAAAGTCGCGGTGAGCACGGCCTCGCTGCTGCGGTCGGCGTCCGCTACCAGCGCGCCCGTCGGGCCTGCGATGAACGAGGAGCCGTAAAAGTCGACGGTGACGCCGTCGGTGGTCTCCGCGCCGATCCGGTTCGAGGCGATCAGGGGCACCATGTTGGCGGCGGCGTGCCCGCGCATCACTGTCCGCCAGTGTTCCATCGAGTCCATGGCGGCGTCAGCCGGCTCACTGCCAATCGCCGTCGGGTAGAGCAGGTATTCGGCTCCAGCCAGCACGAGCGCACGAGCGGCCTCCGGAAACCACTGGTCCCAGCAGATCGCGATGCCAAGTGCGCCGAAGCGCGTCTGGATCGGTCGGAAGCCGGTGTCGCCGGGCGAGAAGTAGTATTTCTCCTCGTAGCCGGGAAACTGTGGGATATGGCTCTTGCGGTAGTGCCCCGCGATCCTGCCGTCCGAGTCGACGACCACCACGGAATTGAACAGCGCGTTTCCCGCCCGCTCGTAAACCGATACCGGGATCACGACGCCGAGCTCGGCCGCCACCGTACGGAAGCGCTCGATCGTGGGGTGCCCTTCCAGCGGCTGCGCGAGGTCATAGAACTCGCGCTTTTGTACCGCGCAGAAGTACGGCGTCTCGAACAGTTCCTGGATGAGGATCACATTGGCACCGCGGGCGGCGGCCGCCCGAAGCAGCCGCTCGGCGCGGGCGATGGTTTCGCTCTTGTCCCAGGTGCATGCGAATTGCAGGGCGGCGAAGGTGACGTTTCTCATGGCGTGGTCAGTTCCTCGTTCCGTACGGCCGGTGGCTCAGGTCGGTTCCTGCTGGGTGATGCAGTGGAAGCCGCCGCCGCCGACCGCGATCGCGCCGATCGGCAGCATGACTATCTCACGGCCCGGGAACGCTTGCGCGAGGGTCGTGGCGATCTGCCCATCCATCGCGATGCCGTAGGCCGGCGCGATTACTGCGCCGTTGACGATGTAGAAATTGACGTAGGAACGGCAGTAGCGCTCGCCGACCGCCGTCGAGTGCGGCGCCTCACCGATCATCGCGAACTCAACGCGCCGGCCACGCGCGTCGGTGGCCAGTTCGAGGGCGCGACGATTTTCGGCGAGGATCTCATGACGCGGATCGGCAGAGTCGTCGACCCGCTCCAGCAGGCCGCGGCCGGGGGCGCAGAACGCGAACAGGCCGTCGACATGGCCGTTCGTCTCCACTTCGGTCGGGTCACCGGGCAACCAGATGACTTTTTCAATCCCGAGTACCCGGCGCAGTTCGGCGTCAATCTCCTTGCGGCTCATGCCCGGATTGCGGTTCGCGTTCATCAGGCAGCTTTCAGTAGTGATCAGCGTGCCCTCGCCGTCGCTTGCGATCGCGCCGCCCTCGAGCGCGAGCAGGGACTCGATGACCGGCACCGCCAGTTGCCGCGCGATGCGTGTCGCCAGCGCCGCGTCATCGGCGTACGGGTGGTACTTGTGCCCCCAGGCGGTGAAGCGAAACGCCGCAGCGCTGCGCCGGCCGGCGCCGTCGCTGAGGAACACCGGCCCGGAGTCACGGGTCCATGAGTCGTCGATCGGCAGTTCCACGACGTCGACGCCCTCGCCGCACGCGCGACGGGCGTCCACCGCATGCTCCGGGCGCGCGACCATGCGCATCGGCTCGAAGCGCGCGATGGTCCGTGCAAGGCGGGCGAAGTCGGCGCGGGCCGAGTCGATCTGGCCGCACCAGATGTCCTCCCGACAGGGCCACGCCATCCACGTGGCGGCGTGACGCTCGAATTCAGCCGGCAGCCGCAGTTCGTCGGACGGGCGGGTCGTAGTCGGGTGGGTCACGGCGATCTCCTCAATATACGGCGTCGAGCTATTCGAGCATTCCCGGTGTCAAAAGAAAAACGATTCTTTATTGCCTAATCAATGAAATAGATTCATCCTTCGTTCATGTCTCCCCCGCATACAGGACTCGCCGCGCTGCGGGGCTTCGAGGCCGCGGCACGGCTGGGGTCGTTCGCAGCCGCGGCGGCGGTGCTGAACGTCACGCAGTCGGCTGTAAGCCATCAGGTGCGCACCCTCGAGAGCGAGCTCGGCCAGCCGCTATTCAGGCGCATCGGCAGGTCCGTGCGGCTGACCGACGCGGGCCGGGACCTTGCCCAGACCGTCGCCAAGGTACTGCGCACGCTCGATGCCGGATTCGAGCGCCTCGCACCGTATGCGAACCCCCGCTCGGTGATTCTGTACTGTGATGCCGCCTTCGGCCGCGGGATGCTGCTGCCGCGGCTCGGCCAGCTGCGCGAGCGTTGTCCGGACATTGACCTGTGGATAGACACCTCCGGTCGCGCAGTGAATGTTGCCGAGGACGAAGTTGACCTGCTGGTCACGACCCGGCCGGACCAAGGGACGGCAGCCTCCGTCACGCTGCTCGAGGATGGCCTCGTCGCGCTCGCGGCACCGGCGCTGATTGCGCGGCTCGGTGGGCCACCACTCTCAGCCGCGGCGCTCGCCGGCTGGCCGCTGCTGCACGACGAGGAGCCGGTTGGTTGGCGCGCCTGGCTCATCGCCGCAGGCGCGAGGATCTCGCCTGGAACGGCGTTTGCCGGTGCGACGTTTTCGGATACTTCGCTCGCACTGGCCGCGGCGGTGGATGGGAACGGCGCGGTGTTGTCCTCACGCGTCGGCGCGGACGACCTGATGGCCTCTGGCCGACTGGTGTTACTGTTCGTCGCTGAGCTGCCCAGCACACGCTACCGGCTGGAGGCGGATTCGGTGCGGATCCGGGAAAGCACCGTCGCCGCCGTTCGTGACTGGCTGCTGGAGATCACTGCGGCGCACCGCGGGTGACGCTCGTCGCCGCCCGACACCGGGTGGCGCGGCGGCTCAACAATAGGACGCGGGCCTCGCCGTCTGCCCTTGCCAATAGAGTGAAAGCGCCATGAATCCGACCTCAAGTCTCGCCGCGACGGGCCAGAGCCTTTGGCTGGACAACATTACCCGCACGCTGCTCGACGAGGGGACGCTGGCGCGCTATATCGCCGACTTGTCCGTGACCGGACTCACTTCCAACCCGAGCATCTTCGACGCCGCCATTGGGTCGGGGACCGCCTACGACGTGGACGTCGCAGTGCGCGCAAAGGCCGGTCTGCGCGGCGAGGCGCTGTTCACGGCCCTGGCTCTGGACGACCTGCGACGGGCCGCGGATCTCTTCCGTCCCATCCACGATGCGACGGGTGGAATCGACGGCTGGGTGTCGATGGAAATCTCGCCGCTGCTGGCCTCCGACACGCAGGGAAGCCTCGCCGCAGCGCTGCAGATCCAGGCCGAGGCACGGCGTCGGAATCTGTTCGTGAAGATCCCGGGAACGCCGGCGTCGATACCGGCGATCGAGGAGGCGATCTTTGCCGGCGTTCCGGTCAACGTGACACTGCTGTTCTCGTGCGAGCACTACCTCGCCGCCGCCGAGGCGTACCTGCGCGGCGTCGAACGGCGACTAGAGGCGGGACTGGACCCTTCAGTCGCGTCGGTCGCATCACTGTTCGTCAGTCGCTGGGACGTCGCTGCCAATGCGCGGCTGCCGCCGGAGCTCCACAACACGCTCGGGATCGCAGTCGCCCGTCAAACCTACGCCGCATACCGCGCGCTGCTCGCCTCCGCGCGCTGGCGCGTGCTCGCCTCGCAGGACGCGCGGCCGCAGCGGCTGCTGTGGGCCAGCACCGGCGTCAAGGATCCTGCCGCACCGGACACGCTGTATGTCAGCGCGCTCGCAGCGCCGGACACGATCAACACGATGCCCGAGAACACGCTACGGGCCTTCGCCGGTCACGGCGTGCTGCAAGGGGTGCTCGCCGCCGACGGGGCCGATGGCGCACTCGCGCGCGTCCGCGCAGCAGGCGTGGACCTGGATGCCCTTGCCCGGACGCTGCAGCGCGACGGCGCCGAGGCGTTCGTGAAGTCCTGGCGGCACCTGCTGCAGCAGCTTGACGAGAAGGTTCGGGCGCTCGGCGCTGGCTGAGGAGCGGCCGCCCGCTGCCAGATCAAATGCCGGCGCGCAGACACTTGCGAGCGTTGTGCTCGGCAACCGGTTGGGCCCGCCGCGCGCTGCACGGGCAACGCACGGGGCGTGCCATTCGAGATTAAGTTGCCCTCCTCGGCATCGTGCGGTGCCCTAGCGTTCGAGAGGCGTCGCCGGGGCGCCGTCGCGCCAGCTGCCCCAGTGCGTCGCAATCTCGGTGACCAGCGGCATGCCGGCGATGACTAGGTTCTGGGCGGCGATACGAAAGCCGCCAGTAACTTCGCGCTGGCGCAACATGGAATCGATCACGCTCTGGTGCGGAAACGGCCGATCGAAGTCGGAGCCGGTGCGGAGCACGGCGACGCGCCCGATGTCGACGAGCCCAGAGCGGGCGCCCCGCTCGAGCGCAGCGAGCACCGCGTTGTCCTCCTGCTGCGAGGTGCAGTAAATGCCCTGGCCGTCGGTCATCAGCGAGGTCCAGCGCCGCGCGTGCTGGCCGATGTCGCTCCCTGACCACCACGTATCGCTCGTCGCCGTGTCGCACTGGACCACCGCAGGTGGCCCGTTCGCAGGCAGTCCCGGGTAGTGGGCGCGATAGCTACGCACGTCCTCGCTATCCGACAGCGTCACCCCCGCGCTGAGCGCAAGCGCATGCTGCAGCAGTGCCTCGTTCAGACGATAGACCTCGGTCCCGTAGGTGAGCCGCGGCTTCGAGCCGGGCGCGTCGGCCAAGAGCCCGAAGTACCCCGATGCCCAGCCAGACGGCATTTCGCGTGCATCGATCTGGTGGGCAAGGCCGATGTCGACAACGTAGCGGGCCCAAGCCGCCGTGCCGATCGTGCCCTGCGCGGGATCGATGCCGGCGATGCCGGCGAGCAGGAAGTACGTCCGGCGCAGGTCGAAGCGCCCGCTATAGACCAGCGCGGTTATGGACGCCGCAGCATTGGCGTGGCCCATGCCGACCGAGACCTGACAGACATTGTCGGCGGTGCAGCGCACGAACGGGTTGCCCGTCGGCAGGCCAGGAACCGGGATCTGGCGCGTTGCCGACAACGCTGCGAGCCAGGGTCCGGATTCGACGAGGAACATGTTGACGATCAACACCCGCACCGGCACGGCGGGCGGCGTTGCCCGCGCCATGTCGATGATGGCGCACAGACCCAGCAGCGTCGCCGCCAGGCCGTACATGGACGCGCGCATGCCCCGCGTGCGTAACACTCGTCTCACTCGGCCGACCGGACTTGCTCGGCGATGATCCAATCGTCGATGACATGATCCAGCACCATCAGCGGCAGCGCGCCGTGGTCGAGCACCGCATTGTGGAAGCGGCGAATGTCGAATTTCGCACCCAGCGCCGCTCGCGCCTTGGCCCGATTCGCGAGAATGTCCTGCTCACCCACCTTGTACGCGGTCGCCTGGCCGGGCCAGACGATATAGCGGTCCACTTCGGCCTCGGCGAAGCCACGCTCGAGTAACGCGTGCTCGATCAGGTAGTCGATGGCCTGCGACCGCGTCCAGCCCAGGCTGTGCATGCCTGTGTCCACCACCAAGCGGCAGGCGCGATGTGCCTCGAGCGTCAGTCGCCCGAATCGCGAGTAGGGGTCGGCGTACAGTCCGAGCTCCTTGCCGAGCCCCTCCGAGTAGAGACCCCAGCCCTCGTTGAAGCCGGAGTTGCCATACTGGCGGCGAAGCTTCGGCAATCCCGGCATTTCCTGGGCGCGGGCGATCTGCAGGTGATGGCCGGGTACGGCCTCGTGCAGGAACAGAGCATCCATCGTCCACTTCGGCCAGGCGGCGAGATTGTTGGTGTTCGCCTCGAAGTAGCCGGCCCGCGACCCATCCAGAGCGCCTGCGATGTAATGCGGCGCATTGTTGCCCTCCTCTGGCGACATCGGACGGATGCCGTACGGAACCCGCGGTAGCTCGACGAACAGGCTCGGTAGCTGCGGATCGACGCGCTTGGCGATGTCGCGGAACGCCACGAGCTCCTCTTCGGCGGTGGCGAACTGAAAGCGCTTGTCAGTGCGCAGGAACTCGCGGAACTCGGGCACCGTGCCGTTGAAGGCGACCTCCTTCATGATCACCCGCATCTCGGCGTCGAGGCGTGCGACCTCGCGCAGGCCGAGGTCGTGGATGGACTGGGCCGTCATCCGCGTGGTGTTGTAGCGCTGCAGCGACCATTGATAATAGTCGGCGCCATGCGGCAGCTGCGTGGCGCCAAGCGTTTCGCGCGCGGCCGGAACCCAGCTGTTCGCGAGGTAGTCGCGCAACGCCTGCAGGGCCGGAATCGCGGCAGCGTGCAGGGCCTCGTCACCCGCCTGGCTGAGTGCAGCCTGCGTCGCGACGGGGATGTCCGCTGGATAGGACCGGAACGGTGCATACAGCGGATGGTGGGCAAGCTCGACTGCAAGCAGCGGCGTGTACTGGCCGACGAGACGCGTCAGCGCGGCTTTCGGCGGCATCCAGCCGGCAGTTCTACCCGCCTCGAGCACGGCCTGGAGCTGCCGCAGGCTCTTCGGCAATGCGTTCAGTCGGGCAATGTAGTGCCGATAGTCGGCCTCCGTCTGGAATCGCGTCGCGCGTGCCAGCTGCGGCAGGTCGAACTGCGGCCCGGACATGGGTGTGACTGCCAGCGGCGAATCATCCGCCGAGAACGGCATGCCGGTCGCGCCCGGTGCCGATTGCAGCAGCTCGTCGCCGCGCACGTCGATGCTCGCGGTGAACTCGATGACGTCCCACGACACGCGATCCTCGCCTTGCAGGCGCGAGCGGTCGATCGCACGAACCGCCGCCAGAAACTGCCGGTGGTGGCCGCGGCGAGCCGCGATCGCAGCCGGCGAGCGGTCGGTCAGCTGATCGTCGTAGCGATGGTCGCCGAGCGTAGTGGCACGCTCCGGAAACTGCGCCAAGCCCCATTCGAACTGTGCGTCCATGAGCCGGTGCAGCGCGACGCTCGCGCCGTTGGGGGCGGCCGTCGCGGCAATCGCGGTCGTGCAGCCCAAGGTCCCCCACAGCGCGAGGGTGACAAGGAAGCGGGCGACGGCGGCCGGGGCTTTCGAATGACTGGGGGGCATCGACGACTCCTCGGGACAGGTGGGCGCAGAGTGTCGGCGATGCCGGGCGTTCCGGCAACGGGACCCGACCCTGCCGGACGCGTTACTCTTCGCCAGGAGATCCGCAGCGCCGCGGCTGATCCGACTGCCACGAGGAAACGCCGATGATCCGACCGAGTCTCGCCTGCCTCGCCCTGCTGCTGACGGTACCGGCCGCGTGGGTTGCCAGTGCCGCGCCGGTACCACCGCCGCCGGCGCCGGCGCCGGTGCTGATTCTGACGGACATGGCGCTCGACGGTCAGGGTGGGCGCCTGCGTCACGCGCGCATCGGCGTCCAGAACGGCCGAATCACGAGCCTTGCCGCGCTGCGGACCGCGGGCACCAAGCTTATCGACCTGCGCGGCTACACGGTACTGCCAGGCTGGATCGACACCCACGTGCACCTCGCCTACCACTTTGATCGCGATGGCCGCATCGCGACCGAAACGGAGCCTCCCCTTGACACGGCGACCGGCATCGCCGCGGCCGCGTGGGACACGCTGATGGGTGGGTTCACGACGGTGCAGTCAGTCGGAGACCCGAGCGAGGCCCCGCTTCGCGATGCGATCCGCGACCACGGCTTTCCAGGCCCCCGGGTATTGACCTCGCTGGGCTGGATCGAGGGCGACGCCTCCCTTGGTGACGACACGCTGCGCGCGATGGTCCGCACGCGCAAGGCGCAGGGAGCCGACCTGATCAAGATCTTCGCCTCCTCCAGCCAGCGCGTGGGAGCGCTGCCGACGTTCAACGAGCACCAGTTGCAGGTGCTGTGCGACGAGGCAAGCGCGGTCGGCCTGCGCTCGATGGTGCATGCCTACCGCTCACAGGTCTCGGCCGCGGCGCGCGCCGGCTGCCGCGAGATCGAGCACGCGACCTACGCGTCGCGGGAGGACATCGAGGCGGCCGTGGCCGCGGGCGCGTACCTGAGCCCGCAGGTCGGACTCGTGGTGCAGAACTACATCGACAACAAGGACCGATACATCGGTATCGGAAACTACAGCGAGGCGGGGATGCAGACGATGCTGCATGACCTGCCCGAGGACGAGCGCGTCTGTTACATCGCCGTGCACACGCCTGGCGCCAAGGTGGTGTTCTCGACCGATGCGACGGCCGGCGCCCATGGCCGCAACGCGGAGGAGTTCGTCGGCCGCGTGCGGCGCTGCGGTCAGGCGCCGATGGCAGCGCTGGTCTCGGCCAATGCGCTTGCGGCCGAGGCGATCGGGCTGGGCGATCAGATCGGTCGACTCGCGCCGGGGCTCGCCGCTGACATCATCGCGCTCGACGGCGACCCGTTGCGGGACCTGTCGGCCGTCCGGCGCGTCGTGTTCGTGATGCGCGGCGGCGTCGTCTACAAGTGGGTCGGCGCCCGCCGCTGAGCTTAAGGCTCCTTCAGCGCCGATGGGCCAAGGTAGCTCGACAGGTAGTCCGCCAACGGCTCGAAGTCCTCGTCGGCGATCTTCGCGCCTTTCGCGATCATCGTGTCCAATTGCGCTTCCCACTGGTGGCGCGTCATGCGATGGCGCAGCACGAGCTCCAGCGAGTGGCATTGGCTGCAGGTGCGTTCCGCGAGCGCCCGGCCGGCGCCTTCCGGCAGCGCAGGTCCGGTCTGGGCGCTGGCAACGAAGATCGACAGGAGGCCGAGCTTGCCGGCCACGAGCATCCACGCAACGATGCGTCGCTGGCGCGCGCTCATCTGGGCTCGAGCGCGAACGCGAGCAACGCGGCGCCCGGGCCGGGCCCGCCGACGGCGATCACGACGTATTGCCGGCCATCCACGCGGTAGGTCATCGGGGTACCCGTGGTCTTGAGCTCGTCGGTCGAGTAGCGCCACAGGTCCCTTCCAGTGCGCGTGTCGACTGCATGAAAGGCGGTATCGCCGCCACCTGCGAACACAAGTCCGCCAGCGGTGACAATGACACCCGCGGTGCCCACCGCGCCGAGCGCAGGCGGCAGCGCCACGCCCTTGAGCGCCGAATGCCGGCGAATCGCCTCGTTGTCGCCGAACGGGACCTGCCACAGCATCCGCCCGTGGTTGAGGTCGAGGGCGTCCAGATAGGCGTAGGGGGGCTTGAGCGCCGGAACGCGGTGGCGCAGCAGGAGCGATACCTCGCTCGAGTCGTTCGGGCCAACGTCGGGGACGTTGCCCTCGGCGTCGGTGAGGTCCGGATACACGATCTCCGCGTTGTCATTGACCTTCACGTAAAGAACGCCCGATCGCGGGTCGAATGCGCCGCCGCCCCAGTCGGCGCCACCGATGATGCCCGGGCGGACGACGGTGCCACGCAAGCTCGGCGGCGTATACATCGGACCCAGCTTGAGCTGGCGCAGCACCGCCAGCGCCTCCTCATGCAGCGCAGGGGTGAGGTCGGTGGCATCGTCGAGCGAGACCCCCTGCGGCACGAGCACAGGCAGTCCGGTCGGGAACGGCTGCGTCGGCCAGGCCTGCTCGCCGGCGACGTCGCTCGGGGGAACCGGACGCTCCTCGATCGGCCAGAGTGGCCGGCCGGTCGAGCGATCGAATGCGAACACGAGCCCCTGCTTGGTCAGCTGTACCACCGCATCGACGCGCTTGCCGCCGTGCTCAAGGGTGACCAGCGACGGTGGCGCGGGCGGATCGTAGTCCCACAGGCCGTGATGAACGAGCTGGTAATGCCAGCGACGTCGGCCGGTCGCGGCATCGAGACAGACCAGCGAGTCGCCGTAGAGGTTCGCGCCCGGGCGATTGCCGCCGTAGAAGTCGTTGCTCGGCGTGCTCACCGGCAAGTACAGCAACCCGCGTGCCGTGTCGATCGACATCGGCGTCCACACGTTGGTGTGGCCGGTATGACGGTTCGCGCCGTTGGTCCACGTTTCGGTGCCGGGCTCGCCATCCCGCGGCACCGTATGGAAGGTCCACGCCATCCGCCCGGTTCGAGCATCGTAGGCGCGTACGTCGCCGGGTGGGTCCTTGCGATAGATCAACCGGTCGGCAACGCCGTTACCGACGATCACGAGGTTGCGATAGACGACCGGGGGCGAGGTATTGGTGTAGTGCCGCGGGTCGACCTGCCACTGCAGACCGGCGAGGAGGTTGACGACACCGTGCTCGCCGAAGCCCTCCACGGGCCGGCCGGTCTTCGCGTCCAGTTCGATCAGGCGATAGCGCGAATTGATCAGGATCCGCAGGGCGTGACTGCGGGCGTCGCGCCAGGTTGCAATCCCACGATGCACGAAGCCCATCCCGTTCGGCACCTGCCCATCGTCGTAGGCGCGCGGGTCGTATGACCACAGCTCGTGTCCGGAGGCCGGGTCCAGTGCAACAACGCGGTTGTACGGGGTGCTCAGGTACATGACGCCATCGACGACGACCGGAGTCGCCTCGAAGATGCCCGGCGACGTGCCGTGCTCCGGCAGCGGCCCCTCCCCCGTCGTCCAGCGCCAGGCGAGCTTCAGCCCGGCGACATTACTGCGATCGATGTCGGCAAGTGCGGAATACTTCATTCCACCCGGGTCGCCTCCGTAGGTCGGCCAGTCCACCGCGGCAGGCGCTGCCGCCCACCCCGTCTGTGACCACGCCGACAGCGCCACCGCCAGCAGAATTGACCGTGCCGCCAGGCGTCGCGAAGCGTACGGGGTCGGGGCGTGCGGCATGACTGCAACCTTGGGATAGGCCGGACGGGAGTCTCGCCGCAATCCCGAGTGGCTGCAAATGTCGATCGCGGCGCTTCAGTCCAGCACCGCGCTGCTCCCACCCGACACAACGGCGTTGCGAGTGTATCCTGCGACCATCATGAGTACCCTGCAGTCCTCCCGGCCGGCGAGCGTGCCGATTGGTTCGCTGTCATCGACCTACGCGCAGCTCCCTGAACGGTTCTACGCCCGCGTCGCGCCTTCCCCGGTCGCGGCGCCTCGGCTGATCTGCGTCAATGAGCGACTCGCCTCGACGCTGGGCCTGGAACTCGGGCATCTGGACAGCCAGACGCTGGCCGAGGTCTTTGCCGGCAACCGCCTGCCCGTCGGTGCGGATCCGATCGCCATGGCCTACGCCGGCCACCAGTTCGGCAACTTCGTGCCACAACTCGGCGACGGTCGCGCCATTCTGCTGGCGGAAGTCCTCGATGCTTCAGGCCAGCGTCGTGACATCCAGCTCAAAGGGTCCGGGCGCACCCCCTTTTCGCGCGGCGGTGACGGCCGGGCCGCGCTCGGGCCGGTGCTGCGCGAGTACCTGATCAGCGAGGCGATGCATGCGCTTGGCATCCCGTCGACGCGTGCGCTCGCGGCCGTCCTCAGTGGCGAGCAGGTCGTAAGGGAGGGCCTCGTGCCGGCCGCCGTGCTGACCCGGGTCGCGGCCAGCCATGTGCGCGTCGGGACGTTCGAGTTCCATGCCGCGCGCGGTGACGACGACGCCGTGCGCCAGCTTGCCGACTACGTCCTCGCACGCCACTTCCCGTTGTTGCGGGACGCACCGCAGCGCTACGTCGCACTGCTCGATGCGGTCATTGCCCGTCAGGCCGAGCTCGTGGCTCGCTGGATGCACGTCGGCTTCATCCACGGCGTGATGAACACCGACAACATGACGATTTCGGGCGAGACCATTGATTTCGGGCCGTGCGCATTCATGGATAGCTACGACCCAGCGACGGTCTACAGCGCGATCGACCGTGGCGGTCGCTACGCATACGCCAACCAGCCACGCATCGCGATGTGGAACTTGGCGCGGCTCGCGGAGACCCTGATCCCGCACCTCGATTCCGTCGCGGAGCGGGCAGTGGAGATCGCGACGGCATCGCTCGTGGCGTTTCAGACGAAGTACACAACGCACTGGCTGCGCGGCATGCGTGCAAAACTGGGACTACGCAGCGAGCAGCCTGACGATGCGACGTTGGTCGAGGACTTGCTCGAGCTGATGCACGCGAACGGCGCGGACTGGACGCTCACGTTCCGCGAGCTATGCGGCGCAGCTGAAGGCGACGTTTCGCAGATGCTGGCGATCTTCGCCGAACCGGCGGCGTTCGAGCGCTGGGCGCGGCCTTGGCGGGCGCGCCTGGCGCTCGACGGCGAAACTGCGGCCGAGGTGGCGACGGCCATGCGTGCCGTGAATCCGGCGATCATCCCACGCAACCATCAGGTCGAGCGGGCGCTGCGGGCTGCGATTGACGACGACGACTTCGGCCCGTTTGACGCGTTGCGCCGCGTGCTGGAGCAACCTTACCTCGAGTGTGATCCTGCGGCCGGGTACGGCGCGTCGCCAAAGCCGGTGGAGCGCGTGCTGCAGACATTCTGCGGGACCTGAGTGGCAGCAGGTCGCGGCGCGGACCAGGGTCGGGTACCGTGGACGACGTCGGCCGCCTGGCCGCGCGAAGCGTTGGCCGGTGATTCTTCGCCGGATCCGGCGGCACTGTCGTCAAGTGGGTTTCCAGCGGTTTGGGGCTAAATCGCCGCACGCGGCTCGGGGACGGATTTCGGCAAATCCCGTGTACGAGGTGGCCGGGACGAGGGAGATTCGCGAAGCGCTCAACGATTGACGGGCGGGCTGCCGCACCGGGGCTCAACTGGGGATTTTCATGATGCGACTGATTCTCTGCCTACTGCTCATGGTCGGCACGTCGGCGTTGGCCGGCGGCCCTTCGCCGGTCGAATCACGGAAGATCGTGTACCTGATCGCGTCTGTTGAATCCCTGAAGGGCGCCGAGTTCATTCGCAACGGCACGGCCTACGAGGGCAAGGCGGCGGCGGAGCACCTGCGGATGAAACTGCAGAATGCCGGCTCACGCGTGAGAACCGCGGACGACTTCATCCGGCTGTGCGCATCGGCCTCCTCGATGTCCGGCACACCGTACCTGATCAGGTATTCGGACGGGCGCGTCGTGACCTCAGAAGGCTTCTTCAAGCAACGACTGGCGGAGCTTGCGCAATAGCTTGGTGACGACGGTTCGCCCGGGTGGCGGCTGGGGCGCGCCACTGAGCCGCGATGTCGACCGATCCTGCGAAGGACCGCTGTCAACCGGGTCGGTAGCCAGGGGGCGCCCCGAACAACGCTTCCGGGAGCGGCGTAGAACGCTTCGACACGATCAAGTGCCAACGACGCTTGCCAGCCTTGGTGTTCGGCACCGAGCTCCGGCGCGCCACATCCTCGGGTCGCCTAGGGTCGGCTGTACACCTCTCGACCCATGAAGAAGGTCTTCAGAACCTGAGTCTTGGCGATCTCATCTGCTCGGCCCTCCCGATCGAGTCTGAGGATGTCCCGGTCAAGCAGGATGAAGTCGGCTGACTTGCCTACTTCCAGCGAGCCGGTTTCCTGGTCGCGGTTCAGGTAACGGGCTCCGTGGATGGTGTAGGCGTCGATGGCGTCGCGGAGCGGGATGCTCTCGGCGGCGTTGAGGGACGGGCGACCCGGCAGGCGTCGGGTGACGGCCATGGCCATGTTCATGAATGGCCGTGGGTCGCGGCTCTCAACCGGCGCGTCCGACCCGGCCATCAGGATCGCGCCGGCGTCACGCAGCGAGCGCACCGGATAGGCATTCTTCTCGTAGTAGCCGTTCGCCGGATGCAGGGCTGCGGCGCCAACGCCGCTGACGTGATCGAGGAAAGGCACGACCGACAGGTCGTACTCGGGATCGGTCAGGATCCAGGAATAGGTGAAGGCGAGGTACAGGTGGTCACGTCCGATCCGGGCGAGGTCGTCCGGGTGCACAAGCTGGATATGCGCGAGCGCATCGTGTTGGCTGGAGATGCCATCGAACGCCCGTGCGGCCTCGATCGCATCGACCGCTGTGCGAATCGGCAGGTCGCCGATCGCGTGAATGTGAACGTTGAAGCCGGCGACGTGAAAGCGACGCACGTACTCCATGATCACGCCACGATCGTGCTGCAGCTGGCCCGAAGAGATCTCGCACTGGCCTGGATGATGGCCATGCCGCTTCATGAACTCCGCTATGGCAGCCGCTGATTCGTAACGCGTGGGGTTGGCGCGCACGTCGGAACACACTGGCGACCCCGTGTCCACGTAGCCGGTCACGGCAGGCCGGCCGTCGGCGCCCGCACCGAAGATCGGTTGCAGGTACGGCCGAATAGCCGCGGCCTCCGGCAGCGTTGGCGGGGTGGCGAGCGGGTTGCCCTCGAGCACCCCGTCTGCGAACAGCTTGACGATGTCAGCCCGGATCAATGGGTTGTGGGAGTACTTCGCGCGTGCGGCGGTCGCCAACGCGACCATGCGATCCCAGTCCGGCTTGCCGTCGGTCGTCAGCTCCAGATCCGGATCGAAGTACTGCGCGAGCGCCACGCGCGCGGTCAGCTTGCCGCTGTGTTCCAGCGCATCGTAGAACGCCAAGGCCTCCTGCGGGACGGCAGCATCCATGAAGCCCGTGATGCCGACGCTGTTGAGGCGCGCGGTCATGCGTCCCGGATCCGTCGTGAGTTCGGCTCGATCCTGTGCCCGCACGGCCGGAGGGCTCATCGGCCGGCGCGCGTCCTCATTTACCGTTCCGTTGGGCTCGCCGGCGATGTCGACCCCGACGAGCCTGCGATGGACAGCCAGATCCCCCGCGAGCGTGGCCTTCGAGTAGCCGACGACCTGGCCTGAGGCGTTGGTCGCGTGTGCGAGCGCCGCACTGTTGAACGCGCTGTGGTGACCATCATTGCCCAGCAGCTGGATGGGGTGCCTGGTCGAGGCGAGGTCCAGCGCTGCTCGGAGCGTCGGATGCAGCGCATCGGGGCTGTTGTCAGCGCTGGGGTTCCACTGCCTGACGCTGACCCACGCCCCCTCCGGCACCTGGAAGCGTTCGATGCAGCCGCGCACGAATTCCGTGATCTGCGCCAGCGACTTGCCTTCGTTGCGCAGGTCGCAAGCCTCCATCTCGACGACCCCGATCGGATGCAGGTGAGAGTCGAACAGACCCGGCAGCATCAGTTTGCCGGCGAGCCGCTCGACGCGGGTGTTCGGCCCGATCCACTTTCGGACAGCCTCGCTTGAACCGACGAATACGATCCGCTCGCCCCGGATTGCCATCGCTGTGGCGATGGAGTGCTTGCCATCGGCCGTGTAGATCCGCGCGTCGGTGACGACGAGGTCAGCGCCATGGTGTGCAGCTGCGGCCTGTCGCGCCGTGAAAAGGGCCAGCAGAGCGACGAAGAACAGTGCGGATGGGGAGCGACGCATGCTGAATACCTCGATCGGACATGTTGACGCATCCGCTGGCAAGCTCGCCCATCGCGTGCGATTGCGGCGCGATTGTTGCTCCGCCTGCTTGGCAGCCAGTTTGGAGGACGGGTCCGGGTGCGTCAAACAGCGACAGGCGCATCGCTCGGGTTTGCGCGCTGCAGCCTATTGCCGTTCCACGCGCATGCCTGGAAGAGAATGCCCCGATCAGCCGGCGAATCTTCGCGCGAGGCCCGCGGCGGCGAAGTTCAGCGTGAGGCCCGCGATGATCAGCACTGCCGCGACCAGCTTCCAAACCGGCAGCGGTTCGCCAAGCACGATCGCCGCGGCCGACATCCCGAACACCGGCACCAGCAGTGACAGTGGCGCGACGGTCGCGGCCGGGTAGCGGGTCAGGAGCCAGTTCCAGACGCCGAAGCCGATGATCGTGTTGCCGATCGCCTGCCAGGCGATGGCCAGCCACGCCAGCGGCGTCGCACGGGCCACGGCCTGCAGCAACGTCGCGGGCGTGTCCGCCCACAGCGCGAGCAACAGCAACGGCGGGATGGCGAACAGGCTGCACCAGACCATGAACCGCAGCATGTCGACGCGGCCAGCGGCCTTGACCACCTGGTTCGCGACCGACCAGGCGAGCGCGGCACCGATCACGAGTGCAAATCCCGTCCCTGTAATCGAGGCATCGGCATGGCCGACCGTACGCCAGCCGATCAGCCCGATGCCAAGGCCCGCAAGTGCCAGCGCCCCAACCTGCAGCGGCGCGATGGACTCCTTGCGCCACAGCATCGCGAGCACGATTGTGAAGAATACCTGCGACTGCATCAGCAGCGAAGCAAGTCCAGGGGTGATGTCGTGGCGCATTGCAAAAAACAGCAGCCCGAACTGACCGGCGCCCAGCAGCAGACCGACGGTGGCGAGCGTGCGCCAGGACACCGCCGGTCGCGGAATGAACAGCACCCACGGAAGTGCCGACGCCATGAAGCGCAGCGTCGCGAACAGGAACGGTGGAAACTCCGTGAGCCCCCATTTGATGACGACGAAGTTCGTGCCCCAGATGAAGGTGATCCCGACTGCAAGCAGAATGTGGATCAGCGGCAAGGGGAGGCTGCTCGGTGGAATGTCGGTGCAGGGATCTGGGGCGCGGCCGGGACGCGGATCTGGCGCTCGCGAAAGGCGCTGTGCGCGGCGCCAAGGTCGACCCGGACCGTCGCCAGGCAGTGTAGCGTGCCGGGCGCCCCGCAGCTCATAGGTTCAGCGCCTTCATGGACGGAGGGGCGTAGCGGTCGCCAGCAGCCGCTCCCGGTGGCAGCGCACTATCCAGGCGGGCGAGCACCGCGGCGGTCAGGTGCACATTGATGGCGTCGATGTTCTCGGCGAGGAACCGGCGCCGCTTCGTGCCGGGGATTGGCACGATGTCTTCGCCCTGCGCCAGCACCCAGGCGAGCGCGAGTTGCGCGGGGGTGCAGTTGCTTTCCCGAGCCAGCGACTCAATCTCTGCGACCAGCGCGAGGTTGAGCCGGAAGTTGTCGTCCTGGAAGCGGGGCGAATTGCGGCGGTAGTCATCGGCGGCGAGGTGTTGCAGTGAGCGCATCTGCCCGGTGAGGAAGCCGCGACCAAGCGGGCTGTACGGCACGAACCCGATGCCGAGCTCGCGGACAGTGGGGAGGATCTCCGCCTCCGGCTCACGACTCCACAATGAGTACTCGGTCTGCAGCGCAGTGATCGGGTGAATCGCGAGGGCCCGGCGCACCGTTCGCGGCGCGGCCTCGGACAGGCCGAGGTACCGGACCTTTCCCTCGCGCACGAGTTCAGCCATAGCACCGACTGTGTCCTCGATCGGCGTGTTGGGATCGACCCTGTGCTGGTAGTAGAGGTCGATGACCTCCACGCCCAGGCGCTGCAGGCTCGCTTCACAGGCGGCGCGCACGTATTCAGGGCGTCCGTTGACGCCGAGGAACTCGCCGTTGGGTCCACGCATGTTGCCGAACTTGGTTGCCAGGAAGACTTCGCCTCGTCGGCCTTCGATCGCCCGTCCGATGAGGCGCTCGTTCTCGCCAACACCATACATGTCGGCGGTATCAAGGAACGCGATCCCTGCGTCGAGCGCCTGGCGGATCGTCGCGATCGACTCGGCGTCGTCCCGCCCGCTGTAGAATTCCGACATGCCCATGCAGCCGAGTCCGACCGCCGGGACGAGCGGGCCGTGGCGGCCAAGGGTGCGCATCTGCATCGGACGTCTCCGGGGAGCGAGGGGATGCGTTCCGGCCCGGTCGAGCGCCGTGCAACGGGCATGGCCGACGGGGCCACTCCCGCGGCGATCGAGGAACGACGGATTGGAGCTGACCCGGCGCACGGTAGCGCCGAGGGGCTGTCGCGGCAGGCGGAATCATACTGCCGCGGACGCGCTTGGCAAGGCCATGGCGTTTCCGCGGCCGCGGTCCTAAAGTGGAGCGTCCTTGCAGATTCTGGTGAGCCAATGCAGACCCGCATACCGCCGCCCGTCCTCGCGCTGCTGGCCGCCGCCGCGATGTGGGCGCTGCACCACTGGCTTGCGCTAGGGATGCTTGTCGCGCCCGGCCATGCACGCTGGGGTCTGCTGCCTGTGACGATTGGTGTTCTCATCCTCCTCGCCGCCATGGTGCAATTCCGCCGTGCCCGCACGACCGTGAATCCCATGCGACCGCAGGACGCGTCACATCTCGTGACCCACGGCATCTTCGGGCGCAGCCGCAATCCCATGTACCTTGGCTTGACGTTCATGCTGGTGGGGCTTGCCGTGTGGCTGGGTACGGCGAGCCCGTGGCTCGTGCCACCGAGTTTCGTCGCCGCAATCACCTGGTTGCAGATCGTGCCGGAGGAACGTGCCCTCGGCCGCCTGTTCGGGGCGGAATACGCCGCCTACTGCGCACAGGTCGGGCGCTGGCTCACGCTGCATTGAATGGGCCCGGCGTCTGTGGGTACCAATTCAGGGAAATCACCAGATAATCCCCTCGGCGGTTCCCGGCCTCTTGGCTCGTCGCGAGGCGAACGAGCAGCGCCCACAGGAGATCGCCAATGAGCATGTTCAGAGTTCCGGCCCCGTCGGGGACGGCCGAAACCAGCTACGGCTCCGATCGCCACGGCGTGGTTTGGGCCTATCGCTTCCGCCCGAAGGAGGCGGCTGTCGAAGTTGATTCATCCGGCACCGTCGATCTCTTGAAGGAAATTCGCGCAGGCACGAGCGATGCCTTCCTTTGGCTGCACCTGGCGCTGTCCAACGTGGCGAGTGAAGCGTGGCTGCGGGAGCACTTCACGCTGCCCGACAGCTTCTACGAGTCGCTGCATCAGGACGACGTCTCTACGCGTCTTGAACAGGAGGACGATGCGCTGGTCGCGGTCGTCCACGACGTGCGCTTCGAGTCGAACTTTGACTCCTCCGACGTCTCGACGGTCAGCCTGTATGTCGATCGCCAGGTATTCATCAGTGTCCGGCGCCGACCGCTGCGCTCGGTTGACCGCCTGCGCGGCGCGGTGAAGGCTCGGCGCCATTTCAATGCGCCAGCGAGCCTGCTGAGCCAGCTGCTGCGGGATCAGGCTGATGTTCTGGCGGAGATCCTGCGTGCCTCCACCAAGCAGGTGGATGGCGCCGAGGACCAGTTGCTCGCAAACCGGAGCTCGATCAGTCGGCGCGAGCTGGGTGCCCTGCGTCGCGTGCTGGTCCGGCTGCAGCGATTGCTGGTACCCGAGCCGGCAGCACTGTTTCGCCTATTGAATCGGCCGCCCGGATGGATCGTTGCGGACGACCTGCAGGAACTGCGGCAGGCGGCGGAGGAGTTCTCGACGGTCGTGGTCGACTCGGCAGCGTTGGTCGAGCGAATCAAGCTGCTGCAGGAAGAGATCGCGGCGATCGTCAGCGAGGAATCAGGCCGAACGCTGTTCGTGCTCACGGTCGTTACCGTGCTCGCACTGCCGATCAATCTCGTTGCAGGCCTGTTCGGAATGAATGTCGGCGGCATTCCGTTCTCCAATGACGGGCAGGGATTCTTTCTCGTCGTGGCAGGTGTGTTCCTGGTAACGGGATTCCTCGCCTATCTTGCGCTGGGTCGGCGCCGTGACCGCTAGGTGCGAGGGGTCGGTGCCCTAGAGGGGCAGCGCGGTTGTGTACTTCACCTGACTTAGCGCGAAGTGCGACGAGGCGGTCGCGACCCGGGGGTGTGCTAGCAGGTCGCGCATCAAGAAGCGCTCGTAGTCCGCGACATCCGCAACAACAACCCGAAGCAGGTAGTCCCACTCGCCGGACATCGAGTAGCACTCCATCACTTCCGGTCGGTCGGTGACGAATCGTTCAAACGCGCCGCGGCTGTCGGGTGAGTGAGAGTTCATGCGGACATGACACAGCACGTTGACACCGCGCCCGACGCGGTGGGCATCCAGCAGCCGGACGGCCTTGCGCAAGACGCCGCTGGCTTCCAGTGCCTGGATCCGGCGCCAGCACGACGCCGTCGAAACGCCGATCTTGTCCGCGAGCGCCGCCTGACTCATGCCCGCATCGTCCTGCAGGGCGCGCAGGATCCGGCGGTCGACCTCGTCCAGATGAATTGTTTCGCTCATGAAGCCTCGATTTAAGGTTGAAGTATTCATTAACGGCGACATTTTCGGTCGGATCGGAACGAATCCTATTCTCAAAAGCGATATTATCGTTTCATGCGTGAAACCGCCCTCCTCCCCGCCGACGGCGCGGCGTCCGACTGGACCATCGCGCAGGGCTGGCAGAACTACACCGCGGCCGATCATGCGGTCTGGGACGAACTTTACGCGCGCCAGATCGCGCTGCTGCCACAGCGGGTGGTACCGGACTTCCTGACCGGTGTCGCGGCACTCGGCATGGACGCGCCCGGCATTCCGGATTTCGAGTCACTATCGGCGCGGCTGGGTCGACTGACGGGCTGGTCGGTGATCGCGGTGCCCGGGCTGGTGCCGGACGAGGTGTTCTTTGAGCACTTGGCCAACCGGCGTTTCGTCGCCGGGCGCTTCATCAGGAGCCGCGAGCAACTCGACTACCTGCAGGAGCCGGATGTCTTTCACGATGTCTTCGGCCACGTTCCACTGCTTGCCCACCCGGTCTATGCCGATTACATGCAGGCGTACGGGCGGGGCGGCCTGCGTGCGATGGGATTCGGCGCGATTCACAAGCTCGCGCGTTTGTACTGGCATACCGTCGAGTTCGGCTTGATCCGGGACGGCGACCGGTTGCGACTTTTCGGTGCCGGTATCATCTCGTCCCGTGGCGAATCACTGTACGCGCTCGACGATCCTGCACCGCCACGCATCGCCTTCGACCTGCGGCGCGTGATGCGCACCGAGTATGTGATCGATCGCTATCAGCAGCACTACTTCGTCATCGACAGCTTCGAGGACCTGCTGCGCAGGACGCTGGAGGTAGACTTCGGGCCGCTGTATGCAGAGCTCGAACAGCTGGCGGATCTTGGTCCGAGCGCTACGCTGCCATCGGACCGACTCTATGCTGCTCCGCCGCTCGGCGGAGTCGCCGCGCAACATTCAACCGCTACGAGCGCCGGGCTCCCGGGAACGCCATGAACCCCACCCTGCTGTCCTTCGCCGAGCGTGACGACTGGCTGGCCGCCCACACGACCTGGATCTGGGACCCGCTGCGCGGTGCGATCCGCAAGGAGTTTCTCTATCCTGACTTCGTGCTGGCGTTCGGTTTCATGGTACGCGTCGCGCTGGTGGCCGAGCGCGCCGGTCACCACCCGGAATGGACCAATGTCTACAACCGCGTGGAAGTGACGCTGACCACGCACGACGCCGGTGGGCTCACGCGACTGGACGTCGACCTCGCCGAGCAGATCGACACGTTGGCCTGAAACAACCCGACCCGGGGGGGCTCGGCCGTGCAGCGCAGTGGTTAGTGCGCGCCGACCGGGCACTGGTTCTCGAGCGGCTTGCCGGCGATCCGCTCGCGCACCCAGGCGAGCTGATCTGGCGTGGAGTCCGCCATCGTCGGATCGTGGTCCAGGCCTGGGTAGCTGCGGAGGCTGACTGCATTGCCATTGCTGCAGGCCTTGGCCACCGATGCCTTGACCTGGGTCAACGGCACTGTCTGATCCGCCTCGCCCGCGATCACCCAGAACGGTCCCGCCATCGGCTGCCTGCCGAGCTCATTCGAGGCGAAGAACCTCTGCGCTGCCGGATGCTGCGCCCAGCCGGCCTTGACGATCTTGCCGCCGTGATCGCCTAGAAAGCTCGCGTAGTCGTAGAACCAGCAACCGCGCGTGGTGGCCGCCGGGTAGCGAACCAGCGCTTTTCCGACCAGCATGTCGGATGCCTTGAAATCCGGCGACAGGGCGTGGATCGCGTACGCCATGTAGACCAGATAGAACGTCGCGAAGCCCGTGGGCTGCTCCATGGCCGTGAGCGTCTCACGCAGTTCACCCGCGCCCGCCACCGAGATCGCGCCGAGGTAGTCCGGGTCGTGCAGCGTCGCCTGCAGCTCGGCGACCCCCCACATCGCGATACCGCCCTGCGAGTGGCCGATCGCTGTCCACTTGCGTGCCAATGACGGCACGGCGCTGCGTGCCGCGGGGATCGAGTAGATGACGTCGCGGGCTTGCGCCAGCTTGTTGACGTACTGGTGCGGGCCCTTCGTGCCCAGACCATGGTAGTCGGTCGCGACCACCGCGAAGCCCGCGCGCACCATCGGGATCAGGCCTTCCTCGCCGTACACCAGGTCCTTCTGCAGCGACGGCGCGCACTGGCGCGCGACCCCCGAGGTGCCGTGCGCCCAGGCGATGACCGGCCAGCCGCCCGCCGGCGGCCGCCCGGCAGGAATCAGCACCACGCCCGAGGTGGCGACGTCCTGATTGTTCGCGTCCAACGAGTGATAGAGGATCCGGATCGCGCGGGCGCCCTGCGGGATCGCATAGCCGTCGAAAGCCGCTTCGCGCAGCAGTGCGCCGGGCCGGGTGGCCTTGAGCGAGGGGGCGTCGTAGAACGAGCTGTCTGGTAGCGCATCGGCACGCTCCATCGCCACCGCTTCGGCGAGGCTGTGCGGCAGACCGGGTGTCTCATCGGCGCAGGCGGGGCCCCCCGCGCCGACCAGCAGCGTGGCAGACAGCAGAGCGCCGGCGGCGGCGTTGATGGCGATTCGAAGCGATGTTTGCACTCGGGCCTCGCGCGATTCGGGTGGACGCGGCGCTCACTGTGACCGCTCCTGCGCAGGTCCGTCAACCGCGCCCGAAGATCGCCGGATCCGGCGTGTTCCCTGCCGTGTTCGGTTAGGATCGCGACTGAGTGGCAGGTACGCCGTGCAGGAGACTGCTTGCATGAATCATCGGAATCGTTCGCAGTTTGAGCGCCGGCCACGGCCCGCGGTCCTCGTGCCGCTGTTGCTGGCCCTGGCGATGGCGCCGACTGCCGGCGCGCGCGCCGTGCCGCAGGCCGAAATGGACCGCGACCTGCTCGAGGTCAGCGTACCCGGCCTGCAGGCCTTCTACGCCCGCCAAAAGTACACCGTCACGCAGGTCGTCCGCTGGCATCTGGCCCGGATCCATCGCTACAACGGTGTCTACCGGGCGGTCGAGACGGTGCTGGACCAGCAGGCACTCGCGGTTGCCGCCAGCGAGGATGCGCAGGCAGCGCGAGGTGCAAGCGCGCGCGGGCCCCTGTGGGGAGTGCCGATCGTCATCAAGGCGAACACCAGTATCGCGGGCGAGATCACGACCGATGGCTGGGCGGGCTATACGATTGCCGGGCACGAACTGATCGCGCCGCGAGATGCGACGATTGTCGGGCGCCTGCGAGCTGCCGGCGCGGTGATCATCGGTCACACGAACATGCCGGACTTCGCCAACAGCGACACCAATCGCAGCACTTCCTTCGGCCGCACCGGCAACGCCTACGACGTACGCTTCTCTCCCGGCGGCTCTTCCGGCGGAACGGTCACGGCGGTCAACAGCAACATGGCAGTCCTCGGCAGCGGCACCGACACGGGCAACTCCATCCGGATGCCGGCGGCAACCAGCGCGCTGGTCGGCGTGTTTCCGACGCGCGGCCTGGTCAGCATCGCCGGCGTCGCGCCGCTCGACTGGCTACTCGACAACACCGGCCCGATCGCGCGCAACGTGACCGATGCTGCCATCGGCCTGTCGGTGATGGCGGGCGAGGATCCGCTGGATCCACCGACGCTCGGTAGCCTGGCGCATGCCCAGTCGGGCCCGTACACGCGCTACCTCAAGGCGGACGCCCTCAAGGGCAAGCGCTTTGGCGTGCCGGCATTCATTCTCAAGGGCACGGGCATCCCGTTCCACGGCCTGCCTTCATACCTGCCGGCGGCGGTGGCAGCTAAGCAGCAGGCAGATGCGGCCGTGCCGCTCGCGCCTGCGACCCGCGTCGCATTCCTCAAGGCGCTGGAGGAACTGCGCGCACACGGCGCAACGGTCGTGATTGACGAGACGATTCTGCCGGAGGCGTTCGCGCAGGCGGCCAGTCGCGTTGCGACCTACCCGTACGTGCGCGAGGGAACGGAGCGGTTCCTGGAGCTCTTCGGGCCGGCGGAGTATCACTCACCGGCTGAATACGAGCATGCCGTCGGGGCGCCGCTGTCGCAAATTATCGCCGGTGACGACGAGAACATCGCAAAGATCGGCGACACGCCGATCCCGCACCGGCGCCTGCATAGCGATCCGCTGGCCGAACAGGACTATTTCGGGCCGCGGCGACGGGCACTCGAGGCGTACCTCGAGCCGCTGGACCGCCTGCACCTGGACGGCTACGTCTACCCCGCGATCCAGATGCCGCCGCCGGATGAGACGCTGCCGCAGAATGGTGCACTCAGCGATGGGCCGCACTCCGCGACTGACTGGGTCAACATGATCGGCGTGCCGGCGGTCGTCGTCGTCGGTGGCTGGTATTCGGGTGGACTGCCTTTCGGCCTGGAGTTCTCCGCACGACCGTGGCGCGACGGCGACCTGCTCGGCTTCGCGTATGCCTGGGAGCAGGGCACGCGCCACCGGCATCCGCCGGTGCTGGTCGAGCGCGGGTTGCTCCCCGACGCGCCGTGACACGGCGAACTCGAGCCTTCCGCTAGAATGTGCGGATCCCCCGGCGGCGAACGCAGGAGCGCGAAGATGGCCACGCTGCCCGATTTCGACCTGCCGGCGCCGTTCGTCTGGACGCACGAGGTGGTCGCGACCGAAATCGACGAGTACAACCACGTCAACAACGCCGTCTACGTGCAGTGGCTGGACCGTGCGGCGTGGGAGCATTCCGCCGCTCTGGGCCTGCCGGTCGCGCGCTGCGTGACGCTAGACCGGGGCATGGCCGTCGTGCGCAGCGTGATCGGCTATCTGCGGCCCGCGCTGCTGGACGATGTCGCCGAGATCGCGACGTGGCTGCTGCCGGGCAATGGGCGCCTGCGCGTTGCGCGGCGCTTCCAGGTTCGTCGGCGCAGCGACGGCGTGACGCTTGCGCGCGCGGAAATCGAGTACGCGTGCATCGAACTGTCGAGCGGGCGTCCGATGCGGTGGCCGGCTGAGTTCCACGCCTGCTACGCACCGCTTGCGCCGGTCGTGGCCGCCTACACGGAACTTGCCCCGCTCTGAGGTGATGCAATCCCTTGCATCGTCCGGGCCCCGGTGACTGCGGCGACGCAGCAGTCCGGGCCGGCGCGGATGTCGATTTGTCCAGCGTACACTGGCACTTGGGACGCGCCTCAGGCAATCTACACGCGCTCGCCGGTGCGTTCCTGCCGAACCTATTCAAACGATTGGGTTAGTCCAACAGGGGCGTACTGGCGAGCGCTTCATTTCACGACATGTGCTCCGGCCGTGTCCAAGTCGCACGAAATCCGCGGGCGCCTCTGCGCCGCCGACCCGCACCTCGCCCCGATCCTGCCGCCGGTGCCTGACGTCCACATGATCTCCCGCTCACTTCTGCGCGCAGGTCGCCGGGTCTGGTGCATCGCGCTGCTGCAGTGTGGATCGGCGTCGGCGACGGCTCCGGACACACCGGAGCCAACACTGCGTGAGGTACTGGTAATTTCCGCGCCCCTTCCTGATACCACGATCGACGTCGACAGGATCCTGGGCAATGTCAGGACGCTTCTCGCCGAGGACCTCGGGTCTTCCCCGACCGGGGAACTGACCGACGTGTTGCTGGGGCGCGTCGCGAGCGTGAACCTTGCCGACAACCTGGGCAGCGAATTCCAGCCCGACCTGCTCTATCGCGGCTTCGCCGCCTCCCCGGTGCTGGGAACTCCGCAAGGCCTCGCGGCCTACCAGAATGGCGTGCGGGTCAACGAGGCGTTCGGCGATGCGGTGAACTGGGACCTTATTCCGGACATCGCGATCCGTCGCCTCGACCTTGTCAGTGCGAACCCCATCTACGGCCTCAATGCGCTCGGCGGCGGCGTCGTGATACGAATGAAGGACAGGTTCAGCGATCGCGGCGCCGATGCAGTGCTGTCCGGTGGGTCCTTCGGCCAGCGGTCGGTGACCGCGCAGGCCGGTGCGAACGACGGCCGCGCGGGTATCTACGAAGCGATTCGCGGATTGGACCGCACTGGCTGGCGACAGCACTCGAGCGACCGGCTACGCCAGATGTATCTGGACGCCAGCCTACATGTAGGGGGTCTCACGGCGGATCTGAGCTACACCCGTGCCGACAACGCGCTTGCCGGTCAGGGAGCGGGCCGGTGCAGACCCTGGCGCTCGATCGGTCACTGTCGTTTACCGGGCCGCAGGGAGTCCGCGATCGCGTTGATTTCGTGGCCTTGAACTCGAGCTTCGACACGGGCCGTCACTTTGCCCTGCAATTGGCGGCGTATGTGCGGACGTTCGGACAGGGGACCGACAACGGCAATCGCACGAGCTATGTCGCCTGCCAGGCTGGCGCGTTCACAGAATTTCTGTGCCAGGAGAGCGGCACTACGCCCGTGATGGATGCGTCCGGCACACCGCTGCCGGACTTATCGGACAAAGGCAGCGTGCCGCTTGGTGAAAACGACCGGCAGCACATCGACTCCCGGGGTCGCGGGCTTACGCTGCAGCTGAGTTCTTCCCGCGCGCTCGCAGGCTGGGCGAACCGGCTGTTGGCGGGCGCGTCGGTGGACGAGGCGCGCGTGGACTTCCGGAGCAACGTCGAGGTCGGGGTGCTCGGCGGCGCGCTCGTCGTGTTGCCGTCAGGCTTGTTCGTCACCACCGTCGAAGGCGCACCCTTCAACGCGACACCCGTGGATCTGCATTCGAGCCATACCTACTACGGCCTATACGCGACCGATACGCTGGACATCGCACCCGGCCTTGTGCTGACAGTCAGCGGTCGCTACAACATCGCCGAAATCCACCTTCGTGACCGGCGCGGTTCTGCGCTCACCGGCGACAGTCGCTACACACATTTCAATCCGGCTCTCGGGTTCAGCTATCGTCTCCGCCCGAGCGTGACCGCGTACCTGCAGGCGACTCGCAACGCCCGCACGCCGACGGCAAGCGAGATCGAGTGTTCCGATCCGACCCGCCCCTGCGTGCTCCCGTCGAGTCTGTCGGCCGATCCGCCGACGCTGCGGCAGGTCGTCGCACATACGCTCGAAGGCGGCCTGCGAGGGCGCAGCGGGCCTGACATGGGCGCTGTCCGGTGGAGCTGGAGCGCTGGGCTTTTTCGCACGCGCGTCGCCGACGACATCTATGGCATCGCGACGTCGGCCAGCACCGGCTATTTCAGCAACATCGGTGTGACCCGACGGCAGGGGGCGGAGCTGGATGTGCAGTTCGCGGCAGGTCGCTGGACCGCGTCCGCGAGCTATGCGTACCTGGAGGCGACGTTCGAGTCCTCGCTGCTGCTGAGCTAGCCTTCGAGTCCGTTCGCGGACGCGGCTGGCAACATCGCGGTCAGCCCCGGAGATTGGTTGCCTGGCTTGCCACGCCAGCGCCTTCGGCTTGGCCTGGACTTCGACCGCGACGGCCGCTGGACGCTTGGCGCAGCGCTGGTGGCCGCCGGTGCGTCCTACTACCGGGGCGACGAACCCAACCAGGCAAGCCCGTTGCCTGGATATGCCGTCCTCAGTCTTCGTGGCAGCTGGCGGCTGTCTGACGCAATCACGATCCAGGCGTCCGCACAAAATTTGCTCGGCGCGCACTACTCGACCTTCGGCCTGTACGGTGATCCATTCGGTCTTGGCGTGCCCGGCGTGCCCTCGGATCCGTCCGGCGTCGATCCCCGATTCCAGAGCCCCGCCGCGCTGCGGGCCGCCTTTGTCGGGATCCGCGTGAGGCTCTGACGCCGACCATACTTCCCGCGGCGGCAGGGACACCGGGTCGGCGTCATGGTCGACGGACCGCCGGCGACCAAACACGCGTTCCGGCACGACTACTTGTTCACGGGTGCCGTGGCCGGTGGGCGTACGGCCGCGGGCCGCTCCCGAGGGGTCCCATCAGATCCCCCGGCAATCGGAAGATGGCGCACTGTCGGGGCACCGGCGGCTGCCCTGGCATGGTCCGGGATTCGGGCGCTGCCAACCTGCATCGCGTCATCCCGGCGCGCTAGGTATGATTCACGCATGAGTTGCGCCGCTGCCGTTGAGTCCCCCCCAGGGTGCCCGGGTGCGCCGAACCGCGCGAGCATACCGTGAGTACGGCCCGGACCCGCAGCGCCCGTCCCGTCGCAACGGCTGACGATGGCGACGAGTTGCGCTTTTGCAGTACCTGCGCGTTCTCGTCGGCGTGCCTGGACAACGGCTACGACAAGTCGCGCCTGCACGAGCTGCACATTCTGGTAGAACATACGGGCCCGTACCGCGAGGGCGAGCACGTCTTCCGCGAAGGCGAGCCCTTCGGCGCAATCGCCGCGGTTCGCGCTGGTACCGTCAAGACCTATGTGACTGACCGTGATGGCCGCGAGACGGTGCTGGGATTCTTCCTGCCGGGCGAACTGATCGGCTTGAATGCGATCTCCCAGGACCGCTACCCGTGCAACGCAGTTGCCCTGGAGTCGGTTGCGCTGTGCCGGTTCTCGTTCCCGATGATGGCGACGCTCGCCACCCGGGTTCCTGGCATCCAGCAACAGCTGTTCAAGCTGCTCAGCGAGGATATCGGAAAGGCGTCGCTGCTGTCGGGGGACTACTCGGCAGAAGAGCGGCTCGCGGCATTCATGGTGACTCTGTCGCGCCGCTATGCCGCACGCGGCTTCTCCCCCACGCGCTTCAGCCTGACGATGAGCCGGACCGACATGGCCAACTACCTGCGCCTGGCACCAGAGACGGTCAGCCGCGTTCTTCGCCGTCTGCAGGATTCGGGATTTGTCGCCGTCGAGCGGCGCGAATTTACCGTGACTGATCCAGCGGGTCTGGAGACGCTGGCACGGCATGTGCTGAGGGTCTGAGGCTGGCCTGGGCTGCAGCGGCCCGGCAGGGCCGCCACGATTTCGGAAACCCGCTACCCCGATTCTCGCGGCGCTTGATCAGGGTCAAGAGCCGCCGCTAGCGCCTTCGGGACAATGACTCCGTCGGCCCTTGCCGATGCTGCCTGCCAGGCCTGCCATGCCCTCCGATCCCGCCGCCACGATGCCCGTCGGATTGCCGCGTACCGGCCTGCCAGCATTGTTTGGCTACGGATTCAGGCCGTTCTTCCTGTTCGCGGGAATCCTAGGGCTTTGCTACGTGCCGTGGTGGGTTGGCAGCATCGCTTTCGGCTGGCAATTGACGACCGGCTGGCCGCCAACCCTCTGGCACGGCCACGAGATGCTGTTCGGATTCATCGTCGCGGCCATCGCCGGGTTCCTGCTGACCGCCGTGCCGAATTGGACCGGCAGCCGTGGCTACGCGGGCTGGCCGCTGATCTGTCTGCTGTGCACCTGGGGCGCCGGGCGTCTGGCGATCCTCGGCTCCGCTGTTCTGCCCGTCGGCGTGACAGCGACGCTCGACCTGGCCTTTCTGCCGGTGCTGGGCGTGTTCGTCGGCGGGGCGCTGCTGCGGGCCCGCAATCGCAATACGATGCTGCTGCTCGCGCTCGTCGCGCTGTTCGCCTGCAACGCGTGCTTTCACTGGGCGCTCGCTCACCGGGACGTTCCATTCGCGTCGCGAGCGGTGCGCACCGCCATCGATGTCGTGCTGGTGTTGGTGACAGTGATCGGTGGACGCATCATTCCTGCGTTCACCTCGAGCGCGATGAACGCGCAGGGATACCGCCGGCCCTTCCCGAACTGGCCGTGGCTCACGCCGCTGCTGGTTGCCGTGATGATCGCTAACCTACTGGCCGGAATAGGCTCCGTGGCCCCGTCCGTCGCGGCCGCAATCGCCGGGATTGCGGCGGTGCTGCACGGCGCGCGTCTGGTTCAGTGGCGCGCGCCGCCTCGGCTGATGGCCCCGATCGTCTGGGTCCTGCATCTGGCCTACGGCTGGCTCGCGCTCGGCTTTGCGCTGAAGACGAACGCACTGCTGTCCGGCAACGCATGGGCGGCGTTCTGGCTGCACGCGCTGACAATTGGTGCGATCACCAGTATGGTGCTCGGCGTGGCAACTCGTGCCGCGCTAGGCCACACCGGACGCCCGCTGGTGATATCGAAACCGGTCATCGCCGCCTACCTGCTGCTGTCAACGGCCGCTCTCGTCAGAGTCTTCGGCCTGGGCGCGCTGGGCATTCGCTATCCGCTCGTCTTGGTACTTGCGGGTCAGCTATGGGTTTTCGCGTTCGCGCTATACGTGGCTGTCTACGCGCCAATCCTGACCCGGCCGAGAGCCGATGGCCGGCCAGGCTGAGCGAGAGTGAAATTGTTGGACTCATCCGTGGATTGAATCGAGGAAACCATCATGTTGCTACGGACACTCTCCCAGATCCTCGCTGCTGCTGTGCTATGCGCCGCGACGCCACTGGCCGCCGCGGCCGCGCCGTCCGATGCCGCTGGGCTTGCGACCGGCGCACCCATCCATGCTGTACTCACCTCGCCGCCGGAGGTCCCTGCCCCGACGCATCGCACGACAGCTGCGAAGGTAATCGTGGATCTGGAGGTGCGCGAAATGGAAGCCGAGATTTCCGACGGCGTGCGCTACACCTACTGGACATTTGGCGGAACGGTCCCCGGGAGCTTCATCCGCGTCCGCCAAGGCGATACGGTGGAGTTCCATCTCAAGAATCATCCCGACAACAAGATGCCGCATAACATCGATCTGCACGGGGTCATCGGCCCGGGCGGCGGCGCCGCCTCGAGCTTCACGGCGCCCGGTCACGAGTCGCAGTTCACCTTC
>JANXQL010000189.1 GCA_025356815.1 Pseudomonadota bacterium | reverse complement strand
TTGACGGTGCCGATGACGATCTTGCCGATCGGCTCGACGCCCGTTTCGGCCAGCAGCGGCCGCAGGATCTCCATGCCGCCCTTCATCGCATTGGCGGCGAGCAGCACCTCGGGCACGAACAGGATGCCGTCGCGGAAGTCGACGCCGACGATGCGCATGCCTTCCACGAGGGCGTCGTTGAGCGTCCTTTCCGGCGACCAGCCGCGCTTCAGGAAGATGTGCGTGGCTTCCTCGACCTCAGCCTTCAGCCCGTTGTACAGGTCGTCGTGCACCTGCTCGGTGAGTTCCTGATCGTTCAGGCTATTGAGATCGAATTCCTGCTCTTCGGCCATCGACGTACTCCCAGAGCGTTACCCAGACGGTGATGTCCGCCGGGGGGCGGCTCACGCAGCGCCACGATGGTACGGGGTGGCGGCCCGGGGCAGTGGCGGTTTCGCGACCGGCACGTGCCTCAACGCGACATAGTTCCCCCGCGAGCCGTTCCCTGTCAATGCGCTGCCCCACCGCGCGTGGCCGTGCGCTTTTTTCGCTAGGCCCATGAGTAAATTTACTTTTAACTAACGCGGCCTTTTGTGACCAGCAGCCCGTCGGGGGATTCCACGGGCCGACCCAGATCGGTCGCATTTCGACAACCGGCCCCGCTGTCGGCAGCAGGGAAACGGGGCCGCGGTGAGCCTAGAGCGCGACCAGGCGGTCGTCCTCGGAAGGCGGTGCAATCTTGTGGCGGGTCTGCCGTTCGACGCTCGGGGGGTAGCCGAACTGCTTGCGGTAGCACTTCGAGAAATGCGGCGGCGACTGGAAGCCACAGGCCGTGGTGATGTCCATGATCGGCATCGCCGTCTGCAGCAGCAGTTCCCGGGCGCGCTTGAGCCGCAGTTCGAGGTAGTAGCGCTTCGGCACGCAGTTCAGGTGGCGCTTGAACAGGCGCTCGATCTGGCGGCGGGACAGGCCCGTTTCCTGGGCGATCCGCTCCAGCGACATGGGCCGCTCGACATTGGCCTCCATCAGCTCGGCCACCTTGATCAGGCTCTGGTGGGAGACGCCCACCTGGGCCCGCAGCGGCACGTACTGGCGGTCCTTGTCGCTGCGGATGCGGTCGACGATGAACTGTTCAGAGACCCGCTGGGCCACGCGGCTGCCGAGCTTCTCCTCGATCAGGTTCAGCATCAGATCCAGCGGCGCCACGCCGCCGGAGGCGGTGAATCGGTTGCGATCGATCGTGAACACCTGGTCGGAGATGATCACGCGCGGGAACTCCTCGCGCAGCGCCGAGACGTTCTCCCAGTGAATGGTGGCCCGGCAGCGATCCAGCAGCCCGGCGCGGGCCAGCGCATAGCCGCCGGTGCACAGCCCGCCGAGTCCGATGCGCTGCTCGGACAGCCGGCGCAGTGCCGCGAGCAGGCCGGGCGAGACGGCCTCGCGCACGTTGACGCCGCCGCAGACAAAGACCACGTCGACCCGCCCGACCTGGTCGAGCGCCACCGTCGGCGCCAGCGCAAGCCCGTTGCTGGCGGGAACCGCCTGGCCGTCGAGGCTGGCGATCACCCACTCGTACGCGGCCTGGCCGGACAGGGTATTTGCCATGCGCAGCGGCTCGACCGCATTGGTGAGCGCGATCGCCGAATACTGCGGCAGCGTCAGGAACGCAAACCGGCTCTTGCGAAACTGCAGCGGGGCCTTCACGAAGCCTCCCCGGCGGTCGGAGTTAGGGGATAACCGAAGTATACGGCCGACTGGCGCATTTGCGTCAGAGTTTGTCGCAAATGGAGCCGTGCCGCCACGGTCTCCCGTTACACTTTCCAGCTGATTTTCTGCCCACCCCCCGGCGCCTGCCGGGTGTCCGAGCGGCCAGTACGGAGACCTCCAAGAATGAAGACTCATGCCCGGGTGGTTGTGATCGGTGGCGGCGCCGTCGGCGTCAGCACCCTGTACCACCTCGCGAAGAAAGGCTGGTCGGACGTCGTGCTGCTGGAGCGCTCGGAGCTCACCGCAGGCTCCACCTGGCATGCCGCCGGCCTGCTGCCGCTCTTCAACATGAGCTATACCGTCGGCCAGCTGCACAAGTATTCGGTCGACCTCTACAAGCGCCTGCCGGCCGAGACCGGTCAGGACGTCAGCTTCCACGTGACCGGCAACCTGCGCCTCGCCACGAACCGCGACCGCATGGACGAATACTACAAGTACTGCGGCACGGCCAACACCATCGGCGTGCCGTTTCAGGTCATCACGCCGGCGCAGGTCAAGGAACTTTGGCCGCTGGTGGACCTCGGCGGCCACGGTGACACGCCGCCGATCGTCGGCGCGCTGTATCACCCCGACGACGGTCACATTGCGCCTGCTGATCTTACGATGGCGCTGCGCAAGGGTGCGCGCGCCGGCGGCGCCGAGATCTACGAGCAGACCGAAGTGCTGTCGGCGACGCAGACGGCCAGCGGCGAATGGCAGCTCACCACCAACAAGGGCGTGATCACCTGCGAGCATGTCGTGTGTGCAACCGGCAACTACGCCCGCCAGACCGGTCGCATGTTCGGCATCAATGTGCCGGCCATCCCGGTCGAGCACCAGTACATCGTCTACGACAAGTCGCCGGAACTGGAGGCCTACCGTGCCGCCGGCGGCCGGGAACTCGCGGTGCTGCGCGAATCCGATCAGTCGTACTACCTGCGCGAGGAGCGCCTCGGCTGGATCCTCGGCCCCTACGAGTCAGGCGCCCCCGCCCGCTTCGCCGACGGCGTGCCGGACTGGTTTGGCAAGAGCCTGTTCGAGGGCGACCTCGAACGGCTCGTGCCGCACATCGAGGCGGCGCAGCGTCGCGTGCCGGCCCTCGAGCATTGCGGCATCAAGGACATCGTCAACGGTCCGATCTCCTACACCCCGGACGGCAGTCCGCTGGTGGGACCGGCTGGAAAGAAGCGCAACCTGTGGCTCAACGAGGGACACAGCTTCGGCATCACCGCCGCGGGCGGCTCGGGCTGGCAGCTGGCCGAATGGCTGACGGAAGGCGAACCGGGCATCGACATGCTCGCCGTCGATCCGCGCCGTTTCGGTCCCTACACGTCCAAGCGCTACGTCGTGAAGAAGAACGAGGAGACGTATCGCGACGTCTTCACGATCCACTTTCCGGACGAGGAGCGCCCGGACGGCCGCCCCGTCAAGACCAGCCCCGTGTACGACAAGGTCGCCCGCATGGGCGCCGTCTTCGGCCACCGCTATGGCTGGGAGCGCGCGCTGTGGTTCGCGCCCAAGGGGGTCGAGCCCAAGGACGTCTGGAGCTTCCGCCGCTCGAACTACTTCGAGCATGTCGGCAACGAAGTGCGCCTGATGCGCGAGAAGGTCGGCGTCATCGACCTGACCCCGTTCACCAAGTTCGAGGTGAAGGGCGCCGGTGCCGAAGGCTGGCTCGACGGCCTGGTGGCGAACAAGGTACCGACCAAGATCGGTCGCATCGCGCTGTGCCACGCGCTGACCGCGCGCGGCGGCATCCGCTCGGAATTCACGATCACCAAGATCGCCGAGCATCACTACTACGTGGTCAGCGCCGGCGCCGCCGAGCGCTACGACAGCGACTACCTGAAGAAGCACCTGCCGACCGACGGCTCGGTCAGCCTGCAGGACATCACGATGAGCCGCGGCTGCTTTGTGATCGGCGGCCCGCGCGCGCGCGACCTGATGAGCAAGCTCACCGACTCGCCGCTCGACAACGCTTCGTTCCCGTGGCTGACGAACCAGGTGATCGAGGCGGGCTACGCCACCGACGTGTACGCGCTGCGCGTCAACTTCGTCGGCGCCCTGGGCTGGGAGCTGCACTTCCCGATCGAGTACGCGCACAGCCTGTTTGACGCGATCTTCGCAGCGGGCGAAGAGTACGGCATCGGCATGGTCGGCATGCGCGCGATGGAGTCGCTGCGGCTGGAGAAGTCCTACCGCATGTGGGGCAGCGACATGACGCGCGACTACACGCCACTGGAGTGCTCGCTGGACCGCTTCGTGCGCATGAACAAGGGTCCGTTCGTCGGCCGCGAGGCGCTGGAAAGGCAGCTTGCCGCCGGCGTGCCGCACCGCTTCATCACGCTCGAGGTGCACGACGTCGTCGACGCCGATCCGCTGGGCAACGAGCCGATCTTCGACACGGCCGGCAAGCTCATCGGCCGCGCTACGGCGGGCTACTACGGCCACACCATCAAGAAGAGCCTCGCGATCGGCTACGTCAAGCCCGACTACGCCACCCCCGGCACGAGCCTCGAGATCGAGGTGCTGGGCGAGCGCAAGCGGGCGACCGTGCTGGTCGAGTCGCCATACGACCCCGATAACAAGGATCTGAGGGCCTGATGCAAAAGTTCTCGGCCTGGGCACTGTTCAAGGAAGCCTTCGGCGGCCACCAGGGGTGGAAGTCGCAGTACCGGCGCGCGACGCCGAAGGCTGAGTACGACGCGATCATCGTCGGCGGCGGGGGCCATGGGCTCGGCGCCGCCTATTACCTCGCGGCCGAGCACGGACTGACGAACATCGCGGTCGTCGAGAAGGGCTGGATCGGCGGCGGTAACACCGGCCGCAACACGACGATCATTCGCTCGAACTACCTGTTCGACGAGAGCGCCCGACTCTACGATCACTCGCTGAAGATGTGGGAGGACCTGTCGCAGGTCCTCAACTACAACACGATGTTCTCGCCCCGCGGCGTGATGATGCTTGCGCACACCGTGCACGACATGCAGGTAATCAAACGCCACGTGCACGCCAACCGCGGCAATGCCGTCGACAACGAGTGGCTGACGCCTGAGCAGGCGAAGGAGTTCTGCCCGATCCTCAACATCGAGCAGAACATTCGCTACCCGGTGGTCGGCGCCGCTCTGCAGCGCCGCGGCGGCACCTCCCGCCACGACACCGTGGCATGGGGATACGCGCGAGCCGCGGACGCGCTGGGCGTCGACATCATCGAGAACTGCGAGGTCACCGGCATCCGCCGCGACGCACACGGCGCCGTCGAAGGCCTGGAGACGACGCGCGGCTACATTCGCTCGGCCAAGATCGGCGTCTCGGCCGCCGGCAACACCAGCGTCGTGCTCGACTACGCCGGCGTCAAGCTGCCGCTGGAAAGCTTCCCGCTGCAGGCACTCGTCTCGGAGCCGGTCAAGCCGATCATGCCGTGCGTCGTGATGTCCAATACCATCCACGCCTACATGAGCCAGTCCGACAAGGGCGAACTGGTGATCGGCGCCGGCACCGACGCCTACAACTCCTACACCCAGCGCGGCGGCCTGCACATCAGCGCGCACACGCTGGAATCGATCTGCGAATTGTTCCCGGTGGTGCGCCGCATGAAGATGCTGCGCAACTGGGGTGGCATCGTCGATACGACGCCGGACCGCTCGCCGATCATCGCCAAGACGCCGGTGAAGGGCCTGTATGTGAACTGCGGCTGGGGCACGGGCGGCTTCAAGGCAACGCCGGGCTCCGCCCACCTGTTCGCCTGGACCATCGCCAAGGACGAGCCGCACCCGATCAACGCTCCGTTCACGATCGAACGGTTCCGTGACGGACTCTTGATCGACGAGGCGGCCGCGGCCGCCGTCGCGCACTGAAGGCCCACGCATGCTGATCATCGACTGCCCCTATTGCGGCCCCCGACCGGAACCCGAGTTCACCCACGGCGGCGAGGCGCACATCGCCCGTCCCGCCGACCCGTCGCAGGCCACCGACCAGCAGTGGCTGGAGTTCCTCTACCTGCGCAAGAACACGCGCGGCGTGTTCGCCGAGCGCTGGCGCCACGCGCGCGGCTGCGGCCGCTTCTTCAACGCGCTGCGCGACACGACGACCGACCAGTTCCTGGCGACCTACCGTGCGGGCCAGAAGCCGCCGGCCGTTCCGGTCGGAGGTGAGCGATGAGCTCGCTGCGCACGCCTGCCGGCGGCCGCATCGACCGCGCCGACAGCCTGAGCTTCACCTTCGATGGCCGCCGCTACCAGGCCTTCGTGGGCGATACGCTGGCTTCCGCGCTGCTCGCCAACGGCGTGCACCTGATGGGCCGCTCGTTCAAGTACCACCGCCCGCGCGGCGTGCTCGGCGCCGGCGCGGAGGAGCCGAATGCGCTGGTCACCGTGACCCGCGACGATGCCCGCCGCACGCCGAACCTGCGCGCAACCCAGGTCGAGCTGTACGACGGACTCGTGGCCGAGAGCCAGAACCGCTGGCCCAGCCTGTCGTTCGACATCGGCGCGATCAACAACCTGCTGTCGCCGTTCCTGCCCGCCGGCTTCTACAACAAGACGTTCATGTGGCCGCGCTCGGCCTGGCACAAGGTGTGGGAGCCGCCGATCCGCGCCGCGGCGGGCCTGGGCGTCGCACCTACGCTGCCCGACCCTGACCGCTACGCGCAGCAGTTCGCGCACTGCGACGTGCTGGTGATCGGCGCCGGTGCCGCGGGTCTTGCGGCCGCGCTGACGGCCGCGAGCGCCGGCGCGCGCGTCATCGTCTGCGACGAGCAGGCGGAAATGGGCGGTGCGCTGCTGTCGGAGCGGGACGCGACCATCGACGGTCAGCCGGCCGTCGCCTGGGTCGCGGCCAGCGTGGCGCGCCTCGCGGCGATGCCGCGCGTGCGCCTGCTGCCGCGCACCACCGCGTTCGGCTACTTCCCCCACAACAACATCGGCCTGTCGGAACGCATCACCGAGCACCTCGCCGATCCCGCTCCGTCGCTGCCGCGCGAACGCATGTGGCAGGTCCGGGCGCGCGAGGTCGTGATCGCCACCGGTGCGATCGAGCGGCCGCTGCTGTTCCCCGGCAACGACCTGCCGGGCGTCATGCTCGCCTCGGCTGCCCGCACCTACCTGAACCGCTACGGTGTCCGCGTCGGCACTCGTGCCGTCGTCGCGGCCGGCTGCGATGCCGCGTTTGCCGCGGCGCTCGACCTCGCCGCCGCCGGCGTGCAGATCGCCGCGATCGCGGACGTGCGTGCCGCGGGCGCAGCGGACGGACCGGCATTGGCGGCTGCTCGCGCGGTAGGGCTGCCGATCCGTGCCTGCTCGACGGTGCTTGCCGCCACCGGCGCGCTGCGTGTCGCGGCGGTGCGCCTGGGCGTGGTCGCCGCCAACGGCAACGTCTCGCCCGGCGACACGATCGCCTGTGACGTCGTGCTGGTGTCGGGTGGCTACACGCCGAGCGTGCACCTGCACTCGCAGTCCCGCGGCAAGCTCGCCTTCGACGAGGCGCTGGGCGCGTTCGTGCCCGCGGCGCCGGCCGAGCGCAGCCGGTCCGCCGGCCACTGCCGTGGCATCAACGGCCTTGGCGCCGCGCTCGAGGACGGCGCCTGCGCGGGCGCGGCCGCCGCGCTCGCCACCGGCCACACGGCCACCACCCCGCGCTTCGTCGCGACGGCGCTGGACGCCGGCATCGAAGGCACCCCCGGTGCACTGCCGCAGTTGGCGTCCGTAATCCCGCCGGCCAAGGCGTTCGTCGACTTCCAGAACGACGTCACCACGCGCGACCTCGCGCTCGCGCGTCGCGAGGGCTTCGAGTCGATCGAGCACATCAAGCGCTACACGACCACCGGCATGGCGACGGACCAGGGCAAGACCTCCGGGCTCAATGCCCTGGGCTTCGTCGCGGCGGAGTCGGCCCGCAAAATCGCCGAGGTTGGACTTACCACCTACCGCATGCCGTACACGCCGGTGACCTTCGGCGCGTTCGCCGGCTTCGCGCGCGGCGACCAGTTCGATCCGGTGCGCAAGACGCCGAGCCACGACTGGACGATCGCACGCGGCGGCGTGTTCGAGGACGTCGGGATGTGGAAGCGCACGCGCTTCTTCCCGGTCGGCACCGAGGACATGCATGCAGCGGTGGACCGTGAGTGCCTGGGCGTGCGCAACGGCGTGGGCATGTTCGACGCCTCCACCCTCGGCAAGATCGAGGTGGTCGGCAAGGACGCGGCCGAGTTCCTCAACCGCTTCTATGTCAACAACTGGGCCAATCTCGCGCCCGGCCGCGCCCGCTACGGCATCCTGCTGCGCGACGACGGCTTCGTGTACGACGACGGCGTCATCGGCCGCCTGGCGGCCGATCGCTTCCACGTCACGACCACGACCGGCGGGGCTGCGCGCGTGTTCGGGATGATGGAGGACTATATCCAGACCGAGTGGACCGA
The DNA here is from genome assembly GCA_025356815.1 of Pseudomonadota bacterium. GTDB lineage: Bacteria > Pseudomonadota > Gammaproteobacteria > Steroidobacterales > Steroidobacteraceae > CAIKZZ01. The sequence continues at coordinate 18,261 of JANXQL010000189.1, read as the reverse complement.
CCTGTCCGTCTGGATCACCTCCACGACCGAGCAGTGGGCGGTGGTCGCGGTGCAGGGCCCGAAGGCACGCGAGGTGCTTGCGAAGCTGGTCACCGGCATCGACCTGTCGCCGACCGCACTGCCGCACATGGCGATCGCTCATGGTGAGATCTGTGGCGTGCCATTGATGCTGTTCCGCGTGAGTTTCAGCGGCGAGCTTGGCTTCGAGGTCAACGTCCCGGCGGACTACGGCACGCATGTGTGGGAGGCGATCCACGCGGCGGGCCAGGAGTTCGGCATCACCGTGTACGGCACCGAGGCCATGCACGTACTGCGCGCCGAGAAGGGCTACATCATCGTCGGCCAGGACACGGACGGCACGATGACCCCCGACGATGCAGGCGTCGCCTGGGCCATCGGCAAGACCAAGCACGACTTCATCGGCAAGCGAGGCCTCGAGCGCCCTGCGCTGAAGGCCAAGGGCCGCAAGCAGCTCGTCGGGCTCGCGACGGTCGACCCTCAGGTCGTGCTCGAGGAGGGTGCGCAGCTCGTCGCGACCGCGAACCGTCCGGCGCCCTACCCGATGATCGGTTACGTCACCTCGGCCTATCACAGCGCGGCACTCGGCCGCTCGATCGCGCTCGCCGCGATCGCCGACGGTCGCGCCCGCATGGGCGAGACGCTCTATGTGGCGATGCCCGGCGGGGACATACCGGTCAAGGTCGTCTCGCCCGTGTTCTACGACCCAGAGGGGGCCCGCATCAATGTCTGACCCGAATAGACGCCCGCCGCGCATTGACGCCCGGGACTGGCTCGAGCCGCTGCCGGCCGCCACCCGCTTCAGCTTCCGCGGCTCACCCGAGGCGGCCGCGGCAGCCTCGCGCGCCCTGGGCGTCGAGCTGTCTCAGGTCGCCTGCCGCGCGAACGCGGTCGGTGAGCGCGCAGCACTCTGGCTGGGTCCTGACGAGCAGCTGCTGATCGGCGCCGAGTCGGACGCTGGCGCGATGCGCGAGGGCCTCGTCGCGGCACTCGGCGACACACCGCACTCGCTGGTCGACATCAGTCACCGCCAGGTAGCCTTCGCGGTCAAGGGCGCGCACGCCGAGTGGCTGCTGCAGAGCGGCTGCCCGCTGGACCTGGACATCGGTCAGTTCCCGGTAGGCATGTGCACCCGGACGGTGTTCCTGAAGTCCGAGATCGTGCTCTGGCGTACCGCGCCGGACACCTTTCGCCTCGAAGTGTGGCGCTCGTTCGCCGACTACGTCGCGAGCCTGCTGGCGGAAGCGGCCATCGAGCTGAGCGCTTGAAGGTCGGCCGCGCCGCAGCCGGGCTGCTCGCAGCCTGCCTGGGCGCGGCACTGGCCGGCTGTCACGGCGCTCACGGCGACCGCCACCTCAACGTCTACAACTGGACCGACTACATCGGTCAGCACACGATCGAGGATTTCGAGCGGGAGACCGGCATCCGCGTCGATTACGACACCTTCGACTCCGACACGACGATGGAGGCGAAGATGCTCACCGGCGGGTCGGGCTATGACATCGTCACGACCTCGCAGAACTACTTCGCCCGCCAGATCAAGGCCGGCGCGTACCGCCCGGTCGATCGCGAAAAGCTGCCCAACTGGAAGAATCTCGACCCGCGGGTGCTCGAGATCTTCGCGCACTACGACCCCGGCAACCGCCACGCCGTACCCTACCTGCACGCCATCAACGGCTTCGCCTACAACCTCGAGATGGTGCGCGAGCGGATGCCGGACGCCCCGGTCGACAGCCTGGACCTGCTGTTCAAGCCCGAGCTGATCAAGCGCTTCGCCGACTGCGGGGTCACGTTCCTGGATTCCGCGGAGGACGTGCTGCAGCTCGCGCTCAACTACCTGCACCTGGATCCGAACAGCCGCCGGCCGGAGGACTTCAAGGCCGCCGAGACGCTGCTGCTCGCGGTGCGCCCGTACATCCGTACGTTCGACTCGTCGGAGTACATGAACGCGCTCGCCAACAAGGAGCTGTGCGTCGCGATGAGCTGGTCGAGCGACTACGCGATCGCGATGTCCCGGGCCCGCGCCGCCGGCATCGACGTGAAACTCGCCTTCACCGTGCCACGGGAGGGTGCGAACGCGACATTCAACGCCTTCCTGATCCCTTTCGATGCGCCGGATCCCGCCGAGGCCCATGAGTTCCTGAACTTCATCCTGCGACCCGAGGTGATCGGCGCGATCACCAACGACACGCACTACGGCAACGACAACCTCGCGGCGGCGCGCTTCGTCGACAAGGGCATCCTTGCCGATCCCACGCTCTATCCCACCGACGCGGTCCGCGCCCGCCTGTACATACCGGGCGAGGTCGACGCCGTGACCGAGCGCATCCGCACGCGCACCTGGACCCGTATCAAGACTTCGCTGTAGCCGCCCGCACGGACCGCGCACTTCAAATGACACCTGCAATCCGCTTTCGACGTACCTTTCGATCCATGGCTGCCGTGGCGCTGGCCGGGCTGGTCCTGCTGGGCGGGTGCAGCCGCGAGGCGCCGCACGAGCGGGTGGTCAGCATCTACAACTGGGCGGACTTCATCGGCAAGCACACCATCGCCGACTTCGAACAGGCCTCCGGCATCAAGGCGGACTACGACACCTTCGACTCGGACTCGACGCTCGAGGCGAAGCTGCTGTCGGGTGGCTCCGGCTACGACGTCGTCAGCACCGCGACGAACTACTTCAGCCGCCAGATCAAGGCCGGCGCCTATCGCAAGCTGGACAAGCGCCTGCTGCCGGGCTGGAAGAACCTGGATCCCCGGATTCTGGAACTGATGAGCGCGGCCGACCCCGGCAACCAGTACGCCGTCCCGTACCTCCACGCGATCAACGGCTTCGCCTACAACGTGAAGATGATCCACGAGCGCATGCCGGACGCGCCGGTCGACAGTCTCGACATGCTGTTCAAGCCGGAGGTGGTCAGTCGTTTCGCCGACTGCGGCGTGACATTCCTCGATTCGGCCGAAGACGTGCTGCAACTGGCCCTTCGCTACCTGCACCTGGATCCCAACTCCACGCGGATGGAAGACTACATCGCCGCCGAGAAGCTGGTGTTGGCGGTGCGCCCCTACATCCGGACCTTCGACTCGTCCGACTATCTCAATGGACTGGCCAACGGTGATTACTGCATCGCGATGAGCTGGTCGAGCGATTACGCCGTGTCGATGGCGCGGGCGCGCGAGGCGAAGCTGGAGGTGAAGCTTGCGTTCAGCGTGCCGCGCGAGGGTGCGAACGCGACCTACAGTGCGCTGTTGATCCCGGCCGATGCGCCGCATGTCGCCGAGGCGCACGCGTTCATCGATTTCGTGCTGCGCCCCGAGGTGTCGGCAGCGATCACCAACGACACGCACTACGGCAATGAAAATCTCGCGGCCAGCGCACTGGTGGATCCGGCCATCCTCAGCGATCCCACCCTCTACCCGACGCCCGAGGTCATGCAGCGGCTCTACCTCACGGCAGAGGTCAGCCCGCAGACCGAGCGGATTCGCACGCGCCTGTGGACGCGGATCAAGACGGCCCACTGATCGAGTCGGCTTCCGCCGACTGCGACTCGATGAGGTCCGGAGCCCGGCACGGATGGGCCACATCGTCCTGGAGGATGTACCGGGCCAGGGCGTTGGCATCCAACCCGATCACGGCAGTTCGGCGCCGCGTGCTGCGATGACGGCATTCATCTGCTCGACCGTCATGCCCTTCGCGGGCTTACCGAACATTCCCTTGAGGGCGGTGACCGGCCTGGTTGCTGCGATCAACTCGTAACGCCCAGGCGCAACCTCGAGAAATTCGACACGGTCGCCGCCAGTCACCCGCAGAGACTGGCGGACCTGTGCCGGAATAGTGACCCGGCCTCTACTAGTCAGCCTTACGGTGATCATCGCGCGGTCCTCTGCGTTTCCTGCCCTTTTTTGCAAGGCAAAGTCTCGCACAACCGCCGCGGCGCGGTGGCGACTTAACCCGCCTGCCCTGCGGTCGGCGGTGCCGCCCACGCCACGCTTTCCCTAGTCCCGCAGCCGTGCATTCGCCGGGTCGTACAACGGCTCGACGCCCACCACCGCCCGGCGTCGCTCGCCGAGGATCTCCACCTCGAGCTCGACTCCCGCCACCGCGAGATCCGTGCGCACATAGGCGAGCGCGATGCTCTGGTTGAGCCGATAGCCGAAGCCCCCAGACGTCACCAGGCCCACCACCGTCGACCCCTGGTAGACGATCGACACCGCCGGGGCATCGGCGTCCGCCGCATCGACGATCAGCGGCACGAACCGCTCGCGCGGCCCCGCGACCGCCTCGCGCTTGAGCGCCTCCTGGCCGATGAAGCCCGACGGCTTTTCAAGCTTCACGAAGCGGTCGAGCGAGGCCATCGCCGGCGTGTATTCGGTCGTCAGGTCGGCCTTCCACGAGCGGTAGCACTTCTCCAGGCGCAGGCTGTCCATCGCATACAGCCCGAAGTCCGCGATCCCGAACTCCTCGCCCGCCTCCCAGACCAGGTCGTAGATCGACTGCACGTGCTCCACCGGCACATGCAGCTCCCAGCCGAGCTCGCCGACGTAGTTGACGCGGAACGCGATCAGCTTCGTGTAGCCGATCTCGATGTTGCGCACCGACAGCCACGGGAACGCGGCATTGGACAGGTCGGCTTCCGTCAGCTTCGCAAGCACGTCGCGCGAGCGCGGGCCGACGACGATCAGCGTGCCGTAGCGGGCGCTCTGGTTGTCGAAGCGCACCTGCTCGCTGTCCGCCGGCAGGTGCTCACGCAACCAGTGCTCGTCGTGCAGCTCGCCGGCCGCCGCGCTGATCAGCCAGTAGCGATCCTTCTCCAGCGCAGTAATGGTCATTTCCGTGACGATGCCGCCGCTGGGGGCGAGGAAATAGTTCAGCGCGGTACGGCCGACCTTGGGCACGGTGCCTGCGATCATCCGGTCGATCCAGGCGGCCGCGCCTGCGCCTGAAATCTCGAACTTGGTGAAGCCGGGCAGATCCAGCACCGCCACGCGCTTCTCGACCGCCTCGCACTCGCGCTTGACGGCCTCGTGCCAGTGCGGACGACGGAACGACGTGTCGGTGCCGCCCTTGTCGCCGGGCTTGGGGAAGTACACCGCCCGCTCCCAGCCGCCGCGCGCGCCGAACACGGCGCCCTTGTCCTTCAGGCGCTGGTAGGCGGGCGAGGTCTTCGCCGGCCGACCGGCGGGACGCTCTTCCTGCGGGTAGCCGATCCCATACTCGTGCTGGTAGGTCTCGATCGCCTTGGCGAGCGTGAACTTCTTGTTGGCATGCGGCAGGTAGCGGCGCGCATCGAGCGGCCACATGTCCCATTCCGGGTGGCCGTTGACCGCCCATTCGGCGATCGACTTGCCGGCGCCGCCGGCCTGCACGATCCCGAAGGTGAACGCACAGGCGTGATAGAACCCGGGCAGGCCCGGCGCCGGACCCATCAGCGGATTGCCGTCAGGCGCGTACGGAATCGGGCCATTGATCACCGTCTTGATGCCGACGGTGCCGAGGATCGGTACCTGCCCGATCGCCGCTTCGATGTAGTTGCCGAGCCGGTCCAGGTCGTTGTCGAACAACTGGTTGGCGAACTGGTCCGGGATGCCGTCCAGCCAGTGCGCCGTCGCCTGCCACTCGTAGGGCCCGAGCAGCAGCGAGTGCCGCTCCTGGCGCAGGTAGTAGCTGACGTCCGGGTCACGCACCAGCGGCAACCGCTCGGTGCCGCGGGCGACGAGCTCGGGAATGTCCTCGGTCACCATGTACTGGTGGGAGAGCGTGATGATCGGCAGGTACACACCGACCATCGCCGCGACCTCACCGCCGCGGTAGCCCGCTGCGTTGATGACCTTTTCGGCCGTGATCGTGCCCTTGTCGGTGGTGATCTGCCACTCGCCCGAGGCGGTGCGCTCGATCGCCGTCACCCGGGTGTTGCGGTGGACCTCGGCGCCCTTGTCGCGTGCGCCCTTGGCCATCGCCTGGGTCAGCTGCGCGGGGTCGATGTCGCCGTCGTACGGGTCCCACAGGCCTGCCAGCACATCGCCGGTCTCCAGGTACGGATGCATCGCCTTGATCTCGGCGGGCGTCATCATCTGGAAGTCGATGCCCTGCGCGCGTGCCTGCGAGACGACATGCCTGAACTCGTCGACCCGGTCGGCCTTGTGGGCGATGCGGATGCTGCCGGTGACGTGGTAGTTGATGTCGTAGCCCGTGCGCCGCGCGAGGTCCGCGTACAGCTTGGTGCTGTGGCGCTGCAGCTTGATCAGGTTCCAGGAGGTCGAGAAGTTCGGGCAGTTGCCTGCCGCGTGCCAGGTCGATCCCGCCGTCAGTTCGTCGCGCTCGATCAGCACGACGTCGGTCACCCCGAGCTCCGTCAGGTGATAGAGGGCGCTGCAGCCGACCGCTCCGCCACCGATGACCACTACCTGCGCATGCGTCTTCATGTCTGTCTCTGCTCCGTGGGCGCCGTGGCGCCGCGTTGATCGGGACCGTCCGCCGGGCGGTCGCGGTTCAGGCCTTGATTCGTTCGTTCCTGGGGTCGTAGAGCGGCTCGAGCTGCACCTTCGCCGCGTAGCGCTTGCACGCCACCTCGACTTCCCAGGTGCCGGACGCGAGCCATTCCTTCGTGACGCCCGCATCGCAGGCGACGTAGCCCATGCCGATGGACTTGGCGAGGCGATGGCCCCACGCACCCGACTTGATGGATCCGACGATGATCCCGTCCCGCAGGATCGGCTCCTCGTGGTACATCAGCGGCACTGACCTGGAGTCGTCGACCAGCATCACCTGCACGAGGCGCTTCGGCAGCATGCCCCTGGCCTTCTGGGCGACGAGCGCCTCCCGCCCGATGAAGCCGCCCGGCTTGTCCCAGGCCACGGTGAAGCCGAGCCCGGCATCGAGCGGCGTGTCCTCGTCGGCGATGTCATGACCCCAGCTGCGGTAGCCCTTCTCGACGCGGCACGCGCCCATCACGTGGTAGCCGACATGCCTGAGCCCGAAGTCCTGGCCGGCCTCGAGGATCCGCTCGTAGACATCTAGGCAGTGCTCGGCCGAGACGTAGAGCTCCCAGCCCAGCTCGCCGACGTAGGTGATGCGGCTCGCACGCACGGTCGCGTAACCGATCTCGACCTCGCGCGACCAGGCGAACGGGTGCTCCGCGTTCGAGAAGTCGAGCCCGGTCAGCTTCTCGAGCAGCGGCCGGCTGTTGGGACCCATCAGGCCCAGCATCGCGATGCCCGCGGTCACATCGGTGATCCAGCAGCCGGTCAGGCCGAGCGCCTCGCGCTGGTGGCGCAGCCAGGCAAGATCGCGCGTGTGGCACGCGGCCGCGGTCACGACCATGAACTCCTGTTCGGCGAGACGCGTGATGGTCAGGTCCGCCTCGATGCCGGCGCGCTCGTTCAGCCACTGCGTGTAGACGAGCTTGCCCGGCGCGACATCGATCTTCGAGACCGAGATGCGATCGAGCAGCGCCAGTGCATCCGGGCCCTGCACGAGGAACTTGGCGAAGCAGGTCTCGTCGAAGAGCCCGACCGCGTCGCGCACGGCCTCGGTCTCCACTCGACACGCATCGAACCAGTTCTGGCGTCCATAGGAATACTGGTACTCAGGCTTCGAGCCGGGCGCCGCGTACCAGTTGGGGCGCTCCCAGCCGGCGAGCTCGCCCATGCATGCGCCTGCGGCCACGAGGCGGTCATGCAGCGGCGTGCGTCGCGCGTTGCGGGCCGTCTTGTACTGGTAGTACGGCCAGTGCATCGCGTACAGGAGGCCGAGCGTCTCGACCGTACGGTCGTGCAGGTACTTGCGGTTCTTCTGGAACGGCTGCACGCGTCGGACGTCGACGTCGCAGAGGTCGAGCGGCGGATGGCGCTTCGCGATCCATTCGGCGAGCACCTTGCCCACGCCGCCGCTCGCGGCGATGCCGACCGAGTTGAAGCCGGTCGCGACGAACAGGTCCTTCACCTCTGGCGTTTCGCCAAGGTAGTAGCGATCATCCGGCGTGAAGCTTTCCGGGCCGTTGAAAAAGAGCTGTATGCCGGTGGTCGCGAGCGCCGGGACGCGCCTGATCGCATCGTTCAGTATCGGCTCGAAGTGATCGTAGTCCTCGGGCAGCGTGTCGAAGCAGAAGTCCTCGGAGATGCCGTTCATGCCCCACGGCTTCGCGATCGGCTCGAAGCAGCCCATCAGGATCTTGCCGGCATCTTCCTTGTAGTAGGCGCACTCGTCCGGGACGCGCAGGACCGGCAGGTTCGAGGGCATGCCGGCGACGGGTTCCGTGACGATGTAGAAGTGCTCGGCCGCGTGCAGCGGCACCGCGACGCCGACGTCGGCGGCGAGCCCGTGCGACCACATTCCACCTGCCAGCACGACGGTGTCGGCCCTGATCGTACCCTCGGCGGTCTCGACGCCGACCGCGCGGCCGTTCTCGACGAGGATCCGCAGGACCCGGGTGTTCTCGAGGATCTTCGCGCCGCGCATCTTGGCGCCCTTGGCGAGCGCCTGGGTCGTGTCGATCGGGTTGGTCTGGCCGTCCTTCGGCAGGAAGATGCCGCCGACGACGTCGCCGACCTCGAGCAGCGGCCAGTGGCGCTTGATATCAGCCGGCGTCAAGAGCTCGACCTCGAGCCCGAAGGTCTTGCCCATCGACATGCCGCGCTTCAGCTCCTCGAACCGCTCGTCGGTCTTCGCGACGCTGACCGAGCCGTTCTGCTTGAAGCCCGTCGCCTGGCCGGTCTCGGCCTCGAGCGCGTGGTAGAGCCCGGCGGTGTACTTCGCAAGCTCGGTGAGGTTACGCGTCGCGCGCAGCTGGCCGACGAGTCCGGCCGCGTGCCAGGTCGTGCCACAGGTGAGCTGCTTCCGTTCGAGCAGCACGACATCCGTGATGCCGAGCTTGGTCAGGTGGTAGGCGACCGAGCAGCCGGCGATGCCGCCGCCGACGATGACCACGTTCGCATGTTGGGGAAGTGACATCGTGGACGTCCTCCGGGTACTCTTGACTCAATAACGGGGAGGCGCAATCACCCACAGCGACACAGAGGTATCCGTGCCTGGGTTGTGCGCCGTGAAGGGTTCGCCGCGGCCGATGCGAAAGGCATCTCCTGCGCGCAGCACGAATCGACGTACGCCGACGAGCAGCTCGAGCTCGCCACTGATCACGTAGCCGGACTGCTCGGCCATCCGCGACACCTGCTCGTCGCCGCTCCTGGCGCCGGGGGCGAAGGTGCTCAGGATCATCTCGGCCTCGCCGGACAGTGTCGGGGAAAGCAGTTCCTCCTCGATGCCGGTGCCCGGGAAGTTGAGGGGGCGACGATGCTCGCGGCGTACGACGTAGCCATGTTCGGCCGGTTCGCTCGGGTCGTAGCCCTGGAAGAACCAGCTGATGTTGACGCCGAGCGCCTCGCTGATCGCCTTCAGGGTCGAGATCGAGATCTCGGAGCGGCCGCGTTCGATTTGGCTGACGTAACCGATGGACTTGCCGATCGAGGTCGCAAGGCCCGCGAGCGTCATGCGCCGGGCCTCACGCAGGTCACGGATCTGGCGCCCGAGCGGGCTGTCATTGAGTGCGGACACCGGGCCGTCGGGGACGCCGTCGAGATCCGCCACGGTCTTGCCCACGGGTCCCCCTTTCGCGGCACCAGGTCGATTGCCGAGAGACCTCAATTCTAGTCGCGAAAATATTCACAGGAGTGAAATATTTGTTTTATTTTTCACATAGCCGGCAATATCCGTTCGGACTTGCTCAAAATAGACCGGATGATAGACTGGTCTGAATGAGTAAGGAGTCTCGCGTGAAACTTCAAATCGGCGCCTATGAAGCCAAGACCAAGCTTCCCGAGCTACTGCGGCAGGTTGCGGCCGGGCAGCGATTCACCATCACGCATCGCGGGCGCGCCGTTGCGGAACTCGGACCGGTCGGGGAGTTACGCCCGGATGCCGCCGCCGCCGTCGCCCGCTTCCTGGAATTCAAGGCGGCGAACCCACGCAGGGAGTGCCCTGACATCCGGGCGCTGATCGAAGAAGGCCGCGAATGAGATTCGTGCTGGATGCCTCCGTTGCATTGACCTGGCTGCTGCGCGATGCCGGGGACGGCGGCGCCGCATTTGCCCTCGTCGAATCCTTGGCGCGCCCGGATACCGAAATTCGCGTTCCCGCGACCTGGCATCTCGAAGTTGCCAACGTCGTGGTTCGCGCAGAAATCCGCAGCCAGGTCACCGCCGCCGAGAGCAGCGCATTCCTGGATCTGGTTCTGCGAGCCCCGATCGAGACGGATCCGGCGACCGCGGAACTCGCGCTGTCGGCGACCTTAGCGCTCGCCCGACGGCACCGTCTGTCGAGCTACGACGCGTCCTACCTCGAACTCGCCTGCCGCGAAGCCCTACCACTGGCGACACTCGACGCTGACCTAGCCCGTGCCGCGCGCGTGGAAGGCGTGGCGCTGGTACTCGGCTAGGCCCGGCATGTCGTCTCAGCAGAAGCGGAATTCGCCACCCATGACTGCATCGAGCCTGGGGTGCCTTTCATGAAAACCATGCGCGCGGTGCTGCTCACCGGGCACGGCGGGCTCGACCGCCTGCTTCTGCGGGACGACGTGCCGATCCCTGTCCCGCGCGATCGGGAGGTTCTGATCCGAATCGGCGCCGCCGCCGTCAACAATACGGATATCAACACGCGAATCGGCTGGTATTCGAAGTCGGCCAGCGAATCGACGGAATCCACTGCGGTCACGGACGGGTTCGACGACGGCGGCTGGACCGGCGCCCTCTCCTTCCCGAGAATTCAGGGCACAGATGCGTGCGGGCGAATCGTCGCCGTCGGAGCCTCGGTACCCCCGACTCGAATCGGTGAGCGCGTCCTCGTGGACCCGGTACTGCGCCCGGCGAACGGGCCCGCCGGATACTTCGCATCCGAATGCGATGGTGCGTTTGCCGAATACACCAAGGTACCGTCGGCGAACGCAGTGCGCATCGACAGCCCGCTCAGCGACGTCGAACTCGCGTCCTTCCCCTGCGCCTACTCAACCGCCGAGAACCTGCTGACCCGCGCCCGGCTCGGCCACGGCGAGCGGATCCTCGTCACCGGCGCATCGGGTGGCGTCGGCTCCGCCGCCGTGCAGCTCGCACGCCGGCGCGGAGCGCGCGTAGTCGCGCTCGCCGCAGCGGACAAGGCAGCGACGCTGGCGGGCCTCGGGACCGAGCTCGTTCTCGGGAGGGATGCGGACCTCGTGGCCGCGCTCGGCGCGGACACGGTCGACGTCGTGATCGATGTCGTCGGGGGCCCGCAGTTCCCGGCGCTGCTCGCCGTGCTGAAGCCGGGCGGCCGCTACGCGGTGTCGGGCGCGATCGCGGGGCCGCTGGTCACACTCGACCTGCGCACGCTGTACCTGAAGGACCTGCAGCTGATCGGCGGCACGATCCAGGACCTAGGCGTATTCGCCAGCCTCGTCGGCTACATCGAGCGCGGCGAGATCCGCCCGCTGGTGGCGGCGACCTATCCGCTGGCCCAGATCAAAGCCGCGCAGAAGGCGTTCCTGTCCAAGGAACACGTCGGCAAGATCGTGCTGGTGCCCTGAGCTCAGACGCCGGAGAGCCGCGACTCGTCGTTGTCGACGATGCCGACGGTGCGCTCGGCCGAGCGCAGGGTGTTGTAGAGCAGCATCGTGACCGTCATCGGGCCGACGCCTCCCGGCACGGGCGAAATCAGCGAGGCCTTCTTCGAAACCCCCTCGAAGTCGACGTCGCCGACGACCCGGCCATCCGGCAGGCGGTTGATGCCGACGTCGATGACCACCGCCCCGGTCCGCACCATCTGCGGCACGATCAGGTTGGGGACGCCCGCCGCGACCACCAGGATATCCGCCATCAGCGTGAACATCGCAAGGTCACGCGTCAGCTTGTGGCAGATGCAGACCGTCGCGTCCTGCTGCATCAGCATCATCGCGACCGGCTTGCCGACGATGTTGCTGGCACCGACCACGACGACGTTGCGACCGGCGATCTGGACCTGCTCGTGCTCGAGCAGCTTCTGCACGCCGTACGGGGTGCACGGTGGGAACACGGTCGTGCCGTTGAGCAAGCCACCGACGTTGTACAGGTGGAAGCCGTCGACGTCCTTGTCCACCGAGATCCGCTCGAGCACCCGGCTGATCGAGATCTGCGGCGGCAGCGGTAGCTGCACGAGCACGCCATGCACCGCGGGATCTGCGTTCAGCCGGTCGATTTCGGCGAGCACTGTCGCCTCGTCGATGTCGATCGGCAGTTCGATGCGCTTGGACTTGATGCCGACTTCCTCGCACGCGCGGACCTTGTTGTTCACATACAGGCGCGAGGCGGGGTTGCTGCCGACCAGGATGACGGCGAGTCCCGGGCGCAGGCCGTGGTTGGCGACGAGCCGGTCGACCCGGTCGTGGTACTCGGCACGGAGCTTGCGGGCAACGGCCTAGCCATCGATGATGCGCGCGGTCATGGTCGGTCTCGGGGTCGGCTCGGAAAGGGCCGCAATTCTAACCGCGACCGAGCCCTGATACAGCGCCACCGGCCGTGGAGGTCGCCGCAGCCGCCACGGGCCGCTCGCTTGCCCGGCGACGACCGACGGCGCGCGGTCTTTGGACGAAATCGGCGGCGCGGCGCCTGGCGGCGCCGCGCGCAGGCCCTCAGGCGCGCTTGCCGGCGAGGTCGACGATGCCGGCGGCGCTGGCCACCGGCGGCAGCATGCGCTCGCGCGGCAGCTTGACCGGGAAGTGGGCGCGGATGTCCGCGTCCACCGCCTCGGAAATGTGGCTCGGGTAGTGGCTGGCGAGGATCTCGCGCACCTTCTTCGCCGCCCGGCCGATCACGTCGGTCGAGCCCTGCTCGATCCACTCGTTCGGGCTGCGCCGGTCGCCGACACCGGGATAGATGTATTCGGTCTGCATCAGTTCGAGCGTCTGGCTGGAGCCGAGGTAGTGGCCGGGACCGTTGAGGCAGACGTCCTTGATGGTCTCGAAGGACAGCTTCTCCTCGTTGACCTCGATGCCCTTGATCGTGCGCTGCGCCATACCGATCGTGTCGTTGTCGATCACCAGGCTCTCGAGCGAGAACCCGAGCAGGCTCGCGTGCATGCCCGCCGATTCGTAGATCAGGTTCGCACCGGCATTGCCGACCAGCGCGTGGTTCAGGCCCTTCTCGGCGCCCGCCTGGCCGTCGGCGGTCTTGGAGTCGGTCATGCCCGAGGCCGTGCCGCCGGTCAGGTCATAGAAGTGTGCCATCTGGCCCGCGGCCGACGACAAAAGCGCCTGCTCCGGGCTGCCGCCGGACATCGCGCCGGTGCGCAGGTCCGAGACGAAACACCAGGTGCCGAAGATCGCCGGGTGCCCGGGTTTGATCGCGTTCACGTAGACCAGGCCCGCGAGGCACTCGGCGACTTCCTGCGCAAGCGCACCGGCAAGCGCCGCAGGCGCCGTCGCCCCGGCCTGACCTGCGGACAGCAGCAGCACCGGCATACCGCCTTCCACGGCAAGCTCGAGGCAGCGGCAGGCATCGGTCGCGAACTTCATCGGCGGCACGACGAAGCAGTTGGACTGGCTCACGAACGGGCGCTCGCGCCACTTCGCCTCGCTGCCTGCGATCTTGTGCAGCATCTCGAAGGACGCCTTCAGGTGCTCCGGCTGCACCCAGCTCGAACCCACGTGCTTGGTCGTGCTCGACACGGCCGCGTAGCAGGTATTGAAATCCATCTCGTAGGGATCGGGCAGGTCGCGCGGCACGACGGCGCGCTGGAAGAAGTGGATGTGCTCCATCTGGTCGACGATGCGACCGATGTCGTACAGGTCCTGGATCTTCGACTCGCGGTAGGTGCCGCTCGCATCGACCATGTTCACCGCTGCGCCGGCCGTGCCGAAATAGGTCTTCTTGCCCCACGGCTCCAGATCAAAGCGCGGGTTCTGGGCGTACAGCGGGAAGTGGCGTGCGGCCTTGGCGAGGGTGTCCTCGACCAGCGACTTCGGGAACAGCAAGCGGCCGTGCTCGCTGACGGTGCAGCCAACGCGGGTCATGATCTCAAGGCCCGACGGCGTCGCATCCGCGAGGCCAACCTCGGCCAGGAGGCGCAGCGCGGTGCGATGGATGTCGAGCATGTCCTGATCACTGAGCGGGCGGTAGCGACCCGACGTCATTCCCGGGGTCACCGGCCGCAGGTGGTCCGGCAGCGGACCTGCCCGCTGTGCCCGCCTCGCCTCACGCCCGGAACGCCGCGCTTTCGTCTGACACTCATCGCTCAAGGTAATGCTCCCGGGCCCTGCGGCACCTGATATTAGGGGCCGCCCCGATCAAGAGGGCGGCCCGCGTCCAGCACGCGTCGGCGCGGCGGCGGCGGCCGACGGCAGGCGAGGCACAATTCCGATTAGCGTCGCACGACCATGGGCCCGGGGCGGAACAGATTTTCTACCAATCCGAAAATTTTGACGTGCTTGCCGGACCCGGCGGGCACCGGGTACTGGACGCGGCAGCCTCCTTGGTGCGGCGCAGCGCTCCCCTTGCCGTGCGTGCCCGCAGGACATAGCGTGCTGAAGTCGGATCGCCAAACCCCGCCCGACGCCTGACCCGGGAAGTCTCATGCCCAGAATCCTCGCCGCCCGGTCCCCGCGTGCCCGCCTGCTGCTGCTGCTAGGGTCGCTGCTGTTGTCGCAGCCCTCGGGCGCCGCCCTGCGCACGATCAGCCCCGACCACGCCGATCGCACCATCGTGCTGACCGGACGCGACCTGACGGTGGAACAGGTCGTCGACGTCGCCCGATTCGGCGCGCACGTCACCTTCAGCGCTGATGCCGAGCGCGAGCAGGCCGACAACTACGGCCTGCTGCTGGAGGCCACCGCCGAGGGCATCCCAGTGTACTGGTTCAACCGCGGCACGGGCGATCAGCGCGAGACCGTGATCTTCAACGGCGATGCGCTCTCCGCCGCCAATCGGCCGACGGTCGAGAAGGCACAGCTCGACAGCTTCCGCCACGGGGCCCGCTTCGGGGTCGGCCCGGAAGTCGAGGACGAGGACATCGTCCGGGCGATGATGGTCGTGCGCGCCAACACCATGATCCATAACGCGCCGAGCCCGCAGCTTGCCCGGATGCTGGTCGAGCTGCTCAACGGGCGCATCACGCCCGTCGTCCAGTCGCGCGGCACGCTTGGCGAGGCGGACCTCGCGCAGCTGGGCAACGTCGGCGGCACGATGATCGGCGTGGGCGAGGCATACCTGCGTGGCGAGCGGCTGCCCGCCGCCGAGGCGCTGCGCCGCGCGGGCCTTGAGCCGCTGCAGCCGTTCGCCGCCGACGACAATGCGCTCACCAGCAGCAACGCCTACGCGGTCGGTCAGGCCGCGCTGCTCGTGCACGACGCCGAACGAGCGCTCGACTGGGCCGACGTCAGCTACGCGATGGCGCTGGATGGCATGAACAGCAGCATCACGCCGCTGAGCCTCGCGGTGCAGCGTGACCGGCCGGATCCCTGGCTCAACTGGCACGCCGCGCGGACGCTTGGGATGCTGCGCGGCAGCTACCTGTTCGACGTCGACCCGACGCGGATCATCCAAGACCCCGAGAGCCTGCGGGCGTCCTCGATCCGCCAGGCGTCGACCTGGCAGGAATGGGCCCTGCTGCGCGATGCGGTCGTGTTCCAGATGAATTCCTCCGACCACAACCCGGCGGTCGCGCGCGGGCTGGGGCCTGAGGATTCCTGGGAGCTTTCGACCCCGCAGCTGATGCGCTACTTCGTCCGGGGCGGCCCCTTGAGCCACGGCCAGCACGGCTACATCCTCTCCAACGCCAACTGGGACCCCTACCCGCTCGCCAACCGTATCGAGAGCTTTACGCTTGCGCTTGCGCTTGCGAACATGGACATCGCGGTCATGCTTCGGATCGAGCGGTTCCGCAACACCTTCTTCACCGTGGTCGCCGCGGGCGATGTGCTCAAGGACTACGTCCGCGACGGCGACGTCTACGCGCCGGTCGACCTGCAGCAGGAGATCCAGACGCTGACGAACCCGGTCGCACCGTTTGGCAGCGCGATCGTCGGCACGGTCGAGGACCTGCAGGCGCAGACCCGCCTCAAGGTGCAACGCGCCCGCCAGGCGGTGGACCTGACGATGGAACTGCTGGCCTTCGACGTGCTGGAAAACGCCCTGTGGATGGACGTGCGCCAGGCACAGGCCCCGGCGCGCCGCTTCGGCCCGGCGCCCACCGCCGCCTGGCAGGCGCTGCGCCGGGTCGCCGCCCGGCCGACGCCAGCGGAACCGGGATCCCAGCAGCACCAGGCCCTGGCGTTCCTGCGCGCCACGCCTGGCGGCGGATTCGTGGCCGGCGGCCCAGTGCGACCCGACCGTCCGGTGACCCGGTAACGCCCAGGCCCGCCGGGAACCTTCGGCCGCCGGGCGGCCCTCCCGCGGGCCCACGGGGCCCGCCCCGCCTGCGAGGGGCACCCCAGAGGCCGCGCCGGCCTACCTAGCAATACCCATATGTTGTGATTTCGCAACGCGAGAGCATCCGCTGGCGCCGAATCGGCCCCGGCAGCAGAAGATGCGGAAATTAAAGGGCAATAAAAAATTTCTTACCGATTCGGCAAAATAATCGCATTTGCTTAGGGGCAACAGCACAGAGCAAACTCCGGCTTCAGTTACCGATGCAGAGTACCTGCAGGGCCTGAATGCGATTCACACCAAGGGGGATAGACGCTTGAAACCTAATCACAAGCTGACGTGCGCGATCATGGCCGTGCTCAGCGCCCAGGCGGGCGTTGCACTTGCCGCACCGTCGGACACACTCGAGATCGCCGACATCGTCGTCACGGCGCAGCGCCGTTCGGAAAGCATTCAGAACGTTCCGATCACGATCCAGGCGTTGAGCAGCGAAACGCTGAGCCAGCTTAGCGTGTCGTCGTTCGACGACATCGTGAAGTACCTGCCCAACGTCTCGCTGGCCACCAACGGCCCGGGCCAGGGCAACATCTTCATGCGCGGCCTCGCGCTCGGTTCGTTCGGCACGCAGTCGTCGGGCACGATCGGCGGCTTCCCGAACGTCGCCGTCTACCTCGACGAGCAGTCGGGCCAGATCCCCAGCCGCAACCTCGACGTCCTCGCGATCGACCTCGAGCGCGTCGAAGTGCTCGAGGGCCCGCAGGGCACGCTGTTCGGCGGTGGCGCGCAGGCCGGTGTGCTGCGCTACATCACCAACAAGCCGAAGCTCAACAAGTTCGAAGGCAATGCTGAGGCGAGCTACGGCACCACCGCCCACGGCGACCCGAACACCGCGCTGAGCGCGGTCCTGAACCTGCCGCTGATCAACGACAAGCTGGCGCTGCGCGCGGTGGTCTACAGCGATGATCGCGGTGGTTACATCAACAACGTGCCGAGCACATTCACGCGTCGTGCGACCGACTACGGCATCTACTACGCGGGCTATGCCACGGCCTGCAAGCTGCCCGGCACGCTCGGCAGCAATAACTACTGCGCGTTTGTTCCGGACCCGGCCTCCCCGGACCCGACGCATCCGAAGAACCTGAACAAGCCCACCGCGTTCGCCGTCCCGCCAGGCACCGCGGCCATCAACAACTACGCCATCGCCAAGAATGCGATCAACCCGGTCAGGTACCAGGGCATCCGCGCTTCGCTGCTGTGGCAGATCAATGACGACTGGAGCGCGCTGCTCACGCAGAGCTACCAGAACATGCAGGCTGACGGCGTGTTCTACCAGATGCCGAAGGGCTCGGAAGGCCAGGCGCTGAACCCGCTCGAAGTGACGGTGTTCAACGACGCGTACGACAAGGACAAGTTCACCAACACCTCGCTGACGATCAACGGCAAGATCGGCGTCCTCAAGGCCGTGTACTCGGGTGGCTACCTGGTCCGCAAGATCGACCAAGTCAACGACTACACGAACTACTCGCGTGGCGTGTACGCCGACTACTACCAGTGCCATGGCTACTACTCGGGCGGCACGCAGAAGTGCTTCTCGCCGAGCGCCAGCTGGCAGGAACTCGAGTCCAACACGCATCAGAGCCATGAGTTCCGGCTCAGCACGCCGGACGAGTGGCGGATTCGCGGCATCGCGGGCGCGTTCTACGAAGACTTCAAGATCACCGACGACACGGCCTGGTCGTACAAGTCCGTCCCGACCTGCGTGACCGGCGGCGATCCGTACTGCTTCCAGAACGTCGAGCCGGCCCCGGGCTCGCCGGTCGCGAACCCGAACCCGCGCAACGACAACGTCGCGTTCTTCGAGGACACGTTCCGCTCGTACAAGCAGAC
>JANXQL010000104.1 GCA_025356815.1 Pseudomonadota bacterium | reverse complement strand
GTCGGCGGCCTGGTCGTACAGGCCGTAGGCCATGTGGAAGTCGGCTTCGGCGAGCGGATCGGCCTGGTCGAGGCCGATGGACGACTCGGCCATCAGGCGGCTGTCGACCGGCACGCCTTCCAGCGACGGCGCCCGGGCCATCGACTGCGTTTCGGAGGCGGTGAACGGCGGCGGGACGTACTCGCCGCTGCCGTCGTCCTCGGACTCCTCGACCACCATCGCGTCGCGCGCCTGGCTGCCGCGCGACTCTGTGGTGGACAGCGACTGGGTCGTGAGCTCGGCGGCAGGCTCGTCGAACTTCGGCTGCAGCGACTCGTCGAACTCGCTCGCCGCGCGCCGGCGGCGGCGCCAGGCGCTCACGCCGATCAGGCCGCCAATCAGTGCCACCAGCGCGGCGATCCCGCCGTACACGAGGTTGTCGGTCAGGCCGTCGAAGAAACCGGGTTGTGCCGCAACGACGGGCGTCGCGTGCTTGCTCGGCGCCGCGTCCGTGGGCGGCGGCGTGGCGGCCGCCGGCGGCGCGACCGGCGCGGGTGCCGGCTGCGGCGCGGCCACGGGAGCGGGGACGGGAGCGGGCACGGGAACAGGAGCGGCAGCCGGCGCGGCCTTCGGCTGCGCCTTCGCCTGCGCCTGCAGGCGCGCCATCTCGGCGTTCTTCAGTTCGAGCAGCCGGCGGGCCTCCTTGAGGTCCTTGTCCATCGCGGGGCTCGTGGCGGCCGGCGCGCGCACGGGGGCCGGAGTCGTGCCGGACGAGTCGCCGGCGGCACTGCCAACGTCCTTCGGCACGACCAGGCGCAGCCGCGCGCCCCCGCTGCGGCCAGCGCCGCTGGCGGCTCGCCAGGCGTCGACCTGGCGGCTGACCTCGAGCGCGGCTTCGTGCGCGTCGGTCGCCGACCACTCGGACGCGGGCGGCAGGCGCAGCACGGCACCGCGACGCAGGCGGTTGATGTTGCCGTTGAAGGCGGTAGGGTTCGCGCGATAGGTCGCGATCATCAGGCGATTGACGTCCGCCGGGGCCGAGACGCCACCCTCGCGGCGCACGATTGTCGACAGCGAATCGTTCTGGATGACGGTGTAGTCGCCGGCGGCCGGCGCGGTCGGTGACGGCGACCTCGACGGCGAGGTGTCGATCGGGGGCGCCGGGGCGCGTTCGACGGCGCCGGCGGCAGCGGCAGCGGAGGTGCCGGTGACGGGCGCCGCCATCGGCGCGGCGGTGCTCGGCCGCTGTTCGAACACGGGCGGATCGAGCAGCACGGTGTATTCGCGGATCAGGTGGCCACGCGGCCAGCTCAGTTCGACCAGGAAGGTCACGAACGGCTCGCTGATCGCGTCGCTGCTGCGGACGGTCAGCACGCTGCGGCCGGACGCATCCTTGGCGACCTTGAACGTGAGTCCCGACAGGAACGCCGGCCGGTCGATACCGTAGCGCGAGAAGATCTCGCGCGAGGCAATCCCGGCTCGCAGCTGCGTGAGCTCCTCGGCCGTGGCCCCGAGCAGTTCGATGTCCGCGCTCAGTGGCTGATTCAGCGCCGAGCCGAGATGGATGTCGCCGAGGCCGACAGCGTGAGCCAGAGTCGGTGCCGCAAGCAGCAGACCGATCAGCAGGCGGAGTTTCATGGTCATCGACTTACCCCGAGTGCGCCGGAGCCATGGGTCCGGCGGCGGTGGCCGACCCGAAAAGCTCGTCAAATTCTGTGAAATGAGTCACAAGTCGCTGAATTCGCAAGTCACAGAGGCATGCGTGATTTGACGAAATATAGCTTAGTAGAGAGCGGCGCAGCAAAACTTCGACCCGTTCCACACTCTTGGCACTCCATGCCCCCTCCCCCGTGACGCCCGGCTCGGGCGAAACCTGAGTTTGTCATAACTCCGGCGAATGCACTAAGCCCACGCCGCTGCGGCACAGGTCGCTCGCCGCCACCCCTGCCGCCGGCATCTTAGCCTACCCGCCGGCGTGCCCGGAGCCGCGATCCGCGGCCGTGAACGCAAGGCTGAGCGCGAATGCCGCCAGCGCAAGCATCGCTGCCGCGACGAAGATCGCGCGCGGTCCGGCCGCGGTCCACAGCCAGCCCGCCAGCAGGCTGCCGGCGATGCCGCCGGCGCCCCAGCTGACGCCGGACATCAGCGCCTGCACGCGCGCGGCGCGCCCGGGCCCGGCGATCCGCGGCGCGATCAGCACCGTGACCGCGTGGAACAGCGCGAAACCCGCCAGGTGCAGCGCCTGGGTCGCGAACATCAGCCAGTGCACCTGTGGCAGTGCCGCGCACAGCAGCCAGCGCAGCACGGTCGCGCCAAGCGCGAACTGCAGCAGCCGGCGCGGCGCGGCCCGTGCCAGCAGCGCGGGCGCTGCCACGAACATGCCGACCTCGGCCATGACCGCGAACGCCCAGAAAGCGCCGATGGTGGCCGGCGCATAGCCGTAGCGCGCAAGGTAGAGGGTGTAGAAGCCGTAGTAGGCACCGAACCCGCTCAGGTGCAGGAAGCCAATGGCAAGCAACCTGCAAAGCGCCCACGCATCGCCGCTGCCGGTCGCATCTGCATGGCGTGCGAGGGGGGTCGGCACGCGCGGCAACCCAAACAGCAGCAGCAGCGTCAGGGCGAACATCAGCGCGATCGCCCACGGCACGACCATAGGGCCGCGCGCGCCGAGCAGCGCGCCGCCCGCCGCCGCGCAGGCGACGTAGCCGAGCGAGCCCCACAGCCGCAACCAGCTGTAGCGATGCCCGTGGCCGGCGAGGCGCTCGAGCGCGAGCGCGTCGATGATCGGCATCAGTCCGTTGCTGGCGAAGCTGAACAGCGCGAAGGCGAGCGCGAGCGGCCACGGCGCGCGCACCTGGGTCAGCAGCAGGCTCGCCACGAGCGCCGTGAGCCCGAGCGCCCACAGCACGTGGCGCCGGTCGGCGGCGGCGTCGGCCGCGCGTGCGCTGGCGTAGGGGCCGACGATTCGCACCGCGTAGAACAGCGCCAGCGACGCGCCGATCGCCGCGGGCGTAAGCCCCAGCGCGGCGAGATAGGCCGGCCAGTAGGGCTGGAAGATGCCGATCGCGCCGTAGTAGCCGAAGTACGTCGCCGCGAGGGCGACATCGACGGGTCTCACGTCGGCGGCGCGGTGATCACCGGCGTGAACGACTCGACATCGGCGTTCTGGCCACGATGGCGCAGCCAGTGATCCATCAGCACGATCGCCAGCATCGCCTCGGCGATCGGCGTCGCGCGCAGGCCGACGCAAGGATCGTGGCGGCCGGTGGTGACCACCTCGACCGGCTCGCCGTCGACGTTGATGGTGCGACCGGGGACCTGGATACTGGAGGTGGGCTTGAGCGCCATGCTGACGAGGATCTCCTGCCCGCTCGAGATGCCGCCGAGGATGCCGCCGGCATGGTTCGAGGTGAAGCCAGCGGGCGTAAGCTCGTCGCGCGCCTGGCTGCCGCGTTGGGCGACGACGCCGAAGCCTGCGCCTATCTCGACACCCTTGACGGCGTTGATGCCCATCATCGCGTGCGCGAGGTCCGCATCGAGCCGATCGAACACCGGCTCGCCAAGCCCGGGCGGAACGCCGCGCGCGACCACGGTAATGCGCGCGCCGACCGAGTCGCCGGCTTCGCGGATCTTCCACATGAGCGCCTCCAGCTCCTCCAGCCGCGACGGGTCCGGGCAGAAGAACGGGTTCGTGTAGGCGGCCTGCGGATCCACCGGCTCCAGCGTCAGCGGACCGATCGCGGCGAGGTAGCCGTGGATCGACACGCCGAGGCGCTCGGCGAGGTACTTGCGCGCGATGGCACCGGCGGCGACGCGCATCACCGTCTCGCGCGCCGACGAGCGCCCGCCGCCGCGGTAGTCGCGAAAGCCATATTTCTGCTGGTAGGTGTAGTCGGCGTGGCCCGGGCGGAAGCGGTCCTTGATCTTCTCGTAGTCGCGCGAGCGCTGGTCGAGGTTCTCGACGATGAGGCCGATCGGGCTGCCGGTCGTGCGGCCCTCGAACACACCCGACAGGATGCGCACCTGGTCCGGCTCCTTGCGCTGGCTGGTGTGATGGGAAGTGCCGGAGCGGCGCCGCTCGACGTCGGCCATCAGCTCGGCCTCGCTGATCGCAAGTCCCGGCGGACAGCCATCGACGATCGCGCCGAGCGCAGGCCCGTGGCTCTCGCCGAAGGTCGTCACCGTGAACAGCCTGCCGATCGTATTGCCCGCCATCCGCGCTTACTCCAACGTCAGCAGAAAGACGCCACCACCGCCACGCTCGAAATCGAGCCAGAGGAACGGCGTTGTCGGCCACGCCCGTTCGACCGCCTCGGCGGTATCGCCGACCTCCACCACCAGCAGGCCGCCCGGCACGATGTGACGGCGGGCGCCGTCGAGGATCCGGCGCACCGCGTCGAGCCCGTCGGCACCGGAGGCAAGCCCCATCCGCGGCTCGTGCGCGTACTCGGGCGGCAGGTCGTCGACCATCGCCTGCGGCACGTAGGGCGGGTTGGACACGATGATATCGTACCGATCGGCGCCCAGGCCGGCGTACACGTCCGACAGCCGCGGGTGCACGCGCGCCTCGAGGCCGTGCCGGCGGATGTTGTCGCGGGCAACCTCGAGCGCGTCCGCCGACAGGTCGGCCGCGTCCACCTCGGCAGCGGGAAAGGCGTGCGCACAGGCGATCGCGATGCAGCCGGAACCCGTGCCGATGTCCAGGATCCGCCGCACCCGCCCGGGAGCGATGAACGGCTCGAAGCGGGCCTCGATCAGCTCGGCGATCGGCGAGCGCGGCACCAGCACGCGCGGGTCGACGTGGATTTCGTGGCCGGCGAACCAGGTCACGCCGGTCAGGTAGGCGGCCGGGACGCGCTCGTCGATGCGCCGGCGCACGAGCCTGCGCAGCTCGCGGCGGGCCCCGAGCGGCAACGCCCAGCCGTAGGCGTCCGGCGCCGCCGAATGCAGCCAGCCGGCGACGTGGAAGACCAGGGCCGCAGCCTCGTCGACGGCGTTGTCGGTCCCATGCCCGTAGCTCAGGGGCGCACGCTGGAACCTGCGCGCGGCCCAGCGGATCGCGTCGGCAGCAGGGATCGGTGGCAGGCGCTCGGTCTTCATCGCCCCAAGTCTAAAGCAGCGGACCGCACGGCGAGTCGTGGGATAATGGGCCATGAACGCGCCGATCCGACCGGTCCCCACGCCAAGCCGGCTGCCACACCTGCTCATGCTCGCCCTGATCGCGGCGCTGGCCGGCGCCCTCGCCTACCAAATGCTGACCGGCCCCGGCGGCGGCGAGGGCGCGCCGCCCGCGGGACTGGCCGCGGTCTACCCCCAGCCGCGGCCGCTGCCCGACATCGCCCTGATTGCGCACGACGGCACGCCGTTCGGCCGCGAGCGCCTGCGCGGCCACTACACGCTGCTGTTCATGGGCTACACCCACTGCCCGGACGTCTGCCCGACGACACTGGTGGAACTCGCCGCCGCACACCGCGCGCTGTCAACCCTGCCGCCGGCGCTGCAGCCGGCGGTGGTGCTGATGTCGGTGGATCCGGCGCGCGATACGCCGGCGGTACTGGCCGGCTACGTGACGCACTTCGACCCCTCGTTCACCGGCCTGAGCGGCACGGCTGAGGCGCTGCAGGCGTGGGCGCGCGCGCTCGGCGGCGTGTACACGCCCGAAGCCCCGCACGACGGGGCGTACGGTGTCGACCACAGCGCGGCGCTGTTCCTGATCGACGCCTCGGCACGGCTGTTGGCCGTGTACCCGGCGTCGCTCTCGGCCGCCGCGCTCGCCGCCGACTACACGCGCCTCGTGCGCGCCCGAAGCGGCGCCCGATGAGCCTCGGTGCGCGCGCCTTCATCCTGCTGCAGCACCTGCTGCCGCAGCACCTGGTCACCGCGGCCGTCTACTGGCTGGCGCGGCGCCGTGAACGGCGCCTCAAGAACGCGCTGATCCGTGGCTTCTGCCGGCTGTACCCGATCAACCTCGCCGAGGCCCAGATCGACACGGCTGACGGCTACGCCGACTTCAATGCCTTCTTCACGCGAGCGCTGAAGGACGGCCGCCGGCCGCTGCCCGGCGATACCGGCGCGCTCGTCAGCCCCTGCGACGGCACGGTCAGCGAGCGCGGTACGATCGACGGCTCGCAGGTGCTGCAGGCGCGCCTGGCCGCCAAGTCGCACAGCTACTCGCTCGAGGCGCTGG
>JANXQL010000099.1 GCA_025356815.1 Pseudomonadota bacterium | reverse complement strand
CATCGGCGTCCCCGGCGGCGCGAAGAAGCTCACGAAGACCCAGAAACGATTCAATCGCCTGGTGGAGCAGATCAACGCACAGCGCGAGGCGATCGCCCATTGGCAGGCGTATCGCGAGACTTATCAGCGGCGACTGGTTGGAGAATATCAGCCGCTCGCGGCCCGCATGCGCGAGCGGCGGATCGCGCTTGTCGAGCTGCTCGATCGCATCATGGACAGCGGCGAACTCGGCCAGCGGCACCGCGCCAAGGTGCGGGACATCCTCGAAGCCCTGCTGTCGGGATTGCTCGCGGAAGCAGAGGATCCGGCGCTCGTGGTGCTGTATGACAAGTACGCCGATTTCAGTTTCGCGGACGCGCAGCAGCAGCGAGTCGAGGTGATGCGGACCCTCGCGGCCGAGGCGCTTGGCATCGATGTCGACGACTACGAGGGAAGAGATTCTCCCGAGGACCTGGCCGACTGGATCGACGAGCAGGTTCGAGCGTCACGCGCCGAGCCGCCACCGGCATCGAAGCCGCGGCGAAAGTCGGCAAAGGCCGACGCGCACGCGACCGCTCAGACCGAAGTCGCGGCGGGCGGATCGCGGGCGCTCAGGGACATCTTCCGCAAACTCGCAAGCGTGCTGCATCCCGACCGGGAGCACGACGTTACGGAGCGGGCACGCAAGACCGAGCTCATGAAGGAGCTCAATCAGGCATACGCCGCGCGCGATCTTCTGCAGCTGCTCGAGCTGCAGATCCGAGTCGAGCAAATCGACGACGGCATGCTCACGGGCCTCGGCGAGGAGCGGCTGCGACACTACGTTCACGTCCTCGAAGAACGCGCTGGCCGACTGCGGGAGGAGCTCGTCGCACTCGTGCAACCGTTCGCTCTCTCGCTGGGCGACGTCGGGCCGCGGGGGGTCACGCCGGATGCCGTCGCGCGTGCGCTCGAGGCAGACATCCGCGACCTGAAGGACGGGATCCGAGCGATCGAGCAGGACCTCGTGCGGTTTCGGGACGTCCGGATTCTCAAGCAGAATCTCGCGGGCTACCGGGTTGCGAGTGCAGATGACGATGATGACGACTGGCCGCCGTCATCGCAGGGAAGGGCGGGCCGTCGGCGGTCGCGACGATAACGGCTGGTCGCAGTTCTCCGTATTCATGCGAGGCCGCTTTACCCGACAGAGATCGTCATGGAACGACGCATCACCGCCAGTCAGCTCTACAGCCACCTGACCTGTCCGCATCGGGTGGCGATGGACGCATTCGAGGATCCGGCACGCCGGGATCCCGTGAGTCCCTTCGTCGAACTCCTGTGGGAGCGGGGGTCGGCCTACGAGGCCGACGTCATCCGGGGACTTGGACTTCCGTTCCTCGATCTGTCCGGGCTCCAGGGCGAGGCGAAGGAAGCGGCGACGCGCGAGGCGATCGCCCGCGGCGAGACCCTGATCTACAACGGCCGGCTGACGGTCGACGAACTCCTGGGCGAGCCGGACCTCCTGCGCGGGGAAGGGGAGGGGTACGCCGCGATCGACATCAAGTCGGGCGCCGGCGAGGAGGGCGGCGATGAGGATGCCGGCGAGGACGGCAAGCCGAAAAAGACCTACGGCGTCCAGATCGCGCTCTACACGGACCTGCTCGAGCGGCTCGGGGTATCGGCAGGCCGATACGGCTACATCTGGGACGTGCACGGCGCGGAACTGCGCTACGACCTCGATGCTCCACTCGGGCCCCGGACGCCGAGCATTGGCGAGATCTAAGGGGTGTTTACGGGTTCCGACCAAAAGTAACGGTATCCGGTGGACAACGTTTCGATTTCGCTGCGAATTCAGCTGCTTGCGGATTCTCGAAATTGCCTCGTCACGCGCTATTCGCCGATCCCGGAAAATCAATGCGTTGCGCAATGAAAGCGTATCGATTGGTCGAAAGACGTAAACACCCCCGATGTGCCGGCAAGACCCGGGGCGAACGACCGTCACCGCGGCAGCAACGAGCGTCTCAGGAACGGCATGTGACTAAACATCGACATATACACAGATAAGTGTATATTTGCTCACATGACGGATCCCACCAATCTGCTGGCAACCCTGGCCGCGCGAAGTCGCCGCAAGGCGATCTTCCAGCCGCGTGATTTCGCCGCCGCAGGCCTGCATCCCGAACAAATCCGGCGGCTGGTCCAAGCCGGCGCGCTAGAAAAGGCGGGGCGGGGACGGTACGTCCTGCCGGGAACGGAGCTCCCCGATGAGATGGGCCTGGCGCTCGTTGCTGCCGCGGCGCCGTCCGCCGTCCTGTGTCTGCTGACGGCGCTGCGCGTCCACGGAATCGGCACTCAGGCATCGCGCGAGATCTGGATCGCCGTCGATCGCCGCGCGGCGAAGCCCCGGATCGACTACCCGCCGGTCCGGGTCGTGCGGTTCTCAGGATCGGCGCTGACGTTCGGCATCGAGACCCGCGACATCGGTGGCATCCCGGTGCATCTGTACTCCGCCGCGAAGACGGTGGCGGACTGCTTCAAGTACCGCAACAAGATCGGTCTCGACGTCGCGATCGAAGCGCTGCGGGACGGACTCGCGCAGAAGCGGTTCTCGCGCGATGCGCTTTGGGAGGCTGCCGGCGTGTGTCGCGTCAGCCGGGTCATCCGGCCGTACCTCGAAGCGCTCGAGAATGCGTGAACCGCCGCGCAACCTCGAGGCCTCGATCCGCCACCGCCTGCTCAACCATGCGCGCGCGATCAACGCGGATCCGATGCTCGTACAGCTGTGGTACGGACTCGAGCGCTTTCTCTACCGACTGAGCGTCTCGGAATACCGCGAGCGGTTCGTGCTCAAGGGTGCGTTGTTGTTTCGGGTCTGGGAAACGGACGCCTTTCGACCGACGCGGGACGCGGACATGCTGGCGTTCCTCGCCGCAGACGAGGCCGTCCTGCGCCGCGTAATCGCCGAGATCGCCGGATTCGCAGTGGTCGAGGACGGGCTCGTGTTCGAGGCGGACTCGATCCGGATCGAGGTCATCCGTCAGGCGCAGGAATACGGGGGATATCGCGTGACGCTGCAGGCGCGACTCGGAAACTCCCGGATCCCGCTGCAGATCGACGTCGGATTCGGCGATGCCGTGACGCCGCACACGGAGGATCTTGCCTACCCGACACTGCTCGAGTTCCCGGCACCGAACCTGCGGACGTACCCGCGCGAGACCGTTGTCGCAGAGAAGTTCGAGGCCATCGTCAGTCTCGGAATGATCAACAGCCGGATGAAGGATTTCTACGATCTGTGGGTGCTGTCCCGGCGTTATCCGTTCGACGGCAACGTGCTGTCGGCGGCGATCGGCGCGACCTTCGAGCGCCGCGGTACTGAAATTCCGCCCGGCATTCCGGTAGGGCTCGGGGATGCTTTCGCAGCCGACCCCGTTCACCAACAGCAATGGTTGGCGTTCCTCAACCGCGAGACCCGCGATGTGGCGGAAGGCGTCTCCCTCGACCAGGTACTACGCGATCTTGCGGCGTTCCTCCTGCCTGCCGCCGTCGCCGCACGCGCCGGAGACGAGTTCAGGCCGCACTGGCAGGCGGATCGCGGCTGGCATTGATGCGCGTGAGTCGCTTCACCAGCACAGCGACTTCTAGAACACCACGATCGCGAGAATGCCGAGTTCGCAATGCTGCTACCGCTGATCCGCAAACCAACCTCAGATCACGCGTAGGTCTTGATCGACTACCTCTGACTCGAGGGTCCTTGCGGCGACCGGCTCCCGGGACTCAGCTATTTCCGCCACACCCGCCCTCTCGCCTGTCTCGATCCGAGTCGCAACAAGTTCATGGACGTATCGGTCCTGGTGACTGACGTCGACGAACTTGCGAGTGCGCATGTAGCCTTCGACACCGATGCGCGTGCCCTTGCGCACGTGTTCACCGAGAACCGTCGCGAGACGGTCGAAGGCGGTAATCCGATGCCACTCTGTCGATTCTGTCCACTGCCCTGAATCGGGATTCCGGTGACGGTAATTCGTCGCGACGTTGACCGTCGCGACGAGTCCGCCGGCGAGCGTGCTGCGAAGCACGGGCTCGGCCCCGGCGTGTCCGACGACGATGAAATGATTGCGGAACTGCGTCATACGGCCTCCGCTGACGGGCTCGTCACGGAGAGACTCGCGCGGCGCAGGATCTCCGGCATCTTCCCGGCGCGTACTGCGTGTTCAAGCGAGAGGTAGCCAAGCTCCGTCGCCGCCGCGTTGTAGCGCGCGGCCTGCTCGAAATACCGCGCTGCGCGCGGATCGAGCGCCGGTTCCGGAGTAGGGGAGGGGAGATGGGTCGGATGCGCCTCGTCAGGCCGGCGCCCCGAGGAGCGAAGAAGGAAATTCATGGTGGAACCCTCAGGCGAGACCCGGAAGCCGCCGGGTACGGCGCCGGACGATCAGTCCGGTAAGCCGATCCTAGCGCGCCGCCACGCGGCGCTCCAGTGGCAGTCGCCATCCGATTCCGAGCGCAAGTCACGGCGACACTCTATAAAGGGGCAAAGTCAGCCTGGCGATCAACCGAGTCCGGAGATCCGGCCCCCGCGAAGCGGAAGCCGGAAGAGGCCGAGGCCTAGAGGACTCCACGTTCCGCGAGGCTGGTGACCGACTCTCCAACGATGAGGTGATCAACGACCCGGATGTCTACCAAAGCCAGCGCATCGCGCAGCCTGACGGTGATTCGCTCATCCGCATGCGAAGGCTCGGAGACCGCGCTCGGGTGGTTGTGTACCAGGATCACGGCGGCCGCGTTCAGCTGCAGGGCGGTCTTGACGACCTCGCGGGGGTGGACCGACGCGCCATCGATCGTGCCCCGGAAGAGTTCGACGTACTCGATCAGACGGTGC
Organism: Pseudomonadota bacterium; assembly: GCA_025356815.1. GTDB lineage: Bacteria > Pseudomonadota > Gammaproteobacteria > Steroidobacterales > Steroidobacteraceae > CAIKZZ01. Next base: position 2,643 of record JANXQL010000099.1, on the reverse strand, counting down.
CGGCTGTCGAGGGCCAGGAATCCGAAGACTTCGTAGTCGAGCGCTCCGAGTTTGATCCGCAGGAACTCCGCCGTCCGCTTCGGGCTCGTGAGGGCCGGCGCTCCCGCGCGGTAGCGCTGCGAGATGATCGCCCGGGCCTTGTCGAGCACCGCATTTCCGTCGGCTTCGCGAAAGGCGTCGCCCTCGCGGACATAGAGAGTGGTCATCTTCGGTCTCCTTCGCTTGCGGACACATCGCCCGTGCGAGCCGAAGAGGCGAGGCGAAAGGGACGGGATCAACGGGACGTGGAATAAATGCGAAGCGCGGGCGGCCGGGTAGAGTGCGCAGCACCCGGCCCCCGAGTGGAGTCGTTTATGCCGCGAAAGCCCGTTGAGCGCGGCCCGCGCGTCGCCAGGATCGCATGCTCAACAGGCGATGTCGGGGTGCGAAGGAGACCGGACCACCGCCGGGAGGGCGTCTGCCCGTTAGGGTCGATGCGGTACTCGACAAGACCCGGGCCGTCGGATGTGTCGATGATTCGGCGTGCCGGCCTTCGGGCTCGGCGGTGGCAGTTCCCCGGATTTCACGCGCTCGAGCCAGTCGATCCAGCCCTGGCGCTCCGCGCCTCTGAATCGAAGGCCGATTTCGCGCATCAGCATTCGGCGGGCCGCCGCCTCGAGGTCGTTGTTCGCGTCCATGCGGGATCCTCCCGTGCTCCACCGCAATTCACCAGCGGGATTTCTGCCGGGAAGGGGCAATAATTGAACGATTTCATGATCGCCCCTCCCTATGAACGCGCGCGCCGTTGGCGCACCACAGATCAGAAGAATCGGGACGGGCCCGCAGCTGCAGGCCCGTCCCGTACCGGCTACGCCGCGAGATACCGGCAGGCCGCCTGCCAGAGCGCGACGTTGACGCGGACGTCCTCTCTAATGCTACGCACGCGACGCATGCTCACGAGCCGACGTGACCGACTGTGGTAGGCAAGACCACCCGCGACGACCGACGACTGAAGTCGGTTGTAGGTCAGCCAAAGGCTCGGCCCCGCATCCGCCGACCGCTGGGCCTCAAGAAGTCGTTCTGCCGCAAAGGCCGGCGGCTGTTCGACGTTCGCGTAGCGAATCTCGAAGGCCTCGTTCGCGAACTTCAGTTGCTCGGCATCGGTCAGATCCCTGGCCGCCATCCCCTCAACCCGCGTCCGGATCTCACCGAACTGCGCCGTGATCGCGAGCGCACCCGCGACGACGTCGGCCGCCACCGACGATCGATGCGGGACTCTGATCATCGCGAAATCCCCCATGCGGCACAGGAGGCCGTTGGTGCAGACGGGCCGATAGAGCCCAGCCAGCAGCTGGTATGCGCTCGTCCCGTCGTGGGCGTTGATGAGGCAGATCTCACCGATGCTATCGGCGATCGAGATCGTCTCGCGCGCATGCCGCAGCCGAATCATGTGGCGCGCGTGGATCGGATCCGATCCCCGACGGGAGCGCGTCTGGCGCGCTGCCGACGGCTCGAACCCCGCGTCCATCAGCGCGTGAACGACTTCTGCGGTACTGATGAATTTGTAGGCTTTCTTGGTGCGCCCTGAGGCGGATTCCGCAAACACTGCCGGCGTCCGGGTCCTGAGATCCTCGAGCGACAGCGCGCCGTTGAACGCGTGGCTGTACGACGGGGCAGCGAGATCATTGACCGAATGAATAGACATGTTCGTCTCCATGTGACGATTGAATCGCCGGCGACTTGCCGACGGATCAACCCGTCACGCCGCAGCGCAAGCGCGCAGGGCCGAGGAACGAGCTCGTGAGCGCATAGCGCGAAGCCTTGCGCGCGAGAACGGCGTGGTAACGTACCTAACAAGGCAAGAAGCCATTCCCTTCCCCAGGCTTCGGCTCACCGCGTGAGCCGCGTGCAAGGGATGGAAGCCCGAATGGGGCGAGACTCGTCCGAGGCTCGATGCGCAGCACGAGAGCCCGGCCCGGCATTGCCGGGGTGCACCGGAATGTTCCTGAAGCCCGATGAAGCACCCGAGTTGCCGGAGAAGACTCTGGACGCCAAGATGGGGAGTGCATCGCCGAAAGTTATCCACAGAATCTGATTCCGTGGATATCCCTGTGCACGGAAGAATGGCATCCACTGCGCGCTGCAAAAGGACCTGCCGAGTGACCCGACTGGTTCAAGCCCTGCTCCCCGGCCCGATCGATGTCATCGGCGATGTCCACGGCGAATGGGAGGGTCTGCGTGCACTCGTGTACGCGCTCGGCTACGACGACGACGGCACGCATCCCGATCACCGGCATCTGGTCTTTGTCGGCGATCTGTGCGACCGAGGCCCGGACAGTCCCGGCGTCATTCGCTGGGTACAGCGGATGGTGGAAGCGGGGAGGGCGCAGGCGATTGCCGGCAACCACGAACTCAATCTACTGCGTCGCGAGCAGAAGCACGGCAACCATTGGTTCTACGGCGTCACCCACCACCCGGAATTCGGGCCCTGTGAGGCGATCACCGAGGCCGAGCAGGAGCCGATACTCGAGTTCTTCCGCAGCCTGCCGATCGTGCTGGAACGCCAGGACCTTCGAATCGTGCACGCGGCGTGGATCTCCGCTGCGGTGGACCCGTGTCGCGGTGTCGACAGGCCGCTGGACGAGGCGTACTCGGCATTCGATA
>JANXQL010000098.1 GCA_025356815.1 Pseudomonadota bacterium | reverse complement strand
CCGTGACGGTTGGGCAGCCCGAAGCTGACATTCGACGCGCCGCAGGTGGTGTTCACCTTCAACTCGGTCTTCAGGCGGTGGACAAGGCGCATCACCTGCACGCCGGCCTGGTTGATCGCGCCGATCGGCATCACCAGCGGATCGACGACGACGTCCGAGGCCGGGATGCCATAGTCCATCGCGCGCTCGACGATCTTCTTGGCGACGAGGAAGCGGACGTCCGGGTCCTCGGAAATGCCGGTCTCGTCGTTCGAGATTGCAACCACCGCCGCGCCGTACTTCTTGATCAGCGGCAGCACGGTCTCGAGGCGGTCGTCCTCGCCGGTCACCGAGTTCACGAGCGCCTTGCCCTTGTAGACGGCAAGACCGGCCTCGAGCGCGGCGACGATAGACGAGTCGATCGACAGCGGCACGTCGGTGATCGACTGCACCAGCTGGATCGCACGGGCAAGGATCGCCGGTTCATCCGCCAGCGGAATCCCCGCGTTGACGTCGAGCATGTGGGCGCCGGCTTCGATCTGCGCGCGGGCGTCGGACTCGACGCGACTGAAGTCGCCCGCGGCCATCTCGGCGGCGAGGATCTTGCGACCGGTCGGATTGATGCGCTCGCCGATGATGACGAACGGGCGGTTGAAGCCGATGACGACCTCGCGGGTCGCCGAACTGATTACGGTGTCGGTCATGATGCCTTCCTGTCGGGATTCTTGTCGCGATCCGGGTACCAAGGCACCCGCCCTTCGAGTACGCCGGACCGGTCGATGATCTCGGCCACGGAATCTTCCTGCCGGTACGCCATGACGTGCACGCCGTGCACGCCCTTGATCGCCCTTGCTTCCTGGATCATGTCGATGCAGATCTGCCGGCCCTCGCGCGCCTGATCCGCGGCTCCTGCCATTCGCTTGATCATCGCGTCCGGCACGTGCATGCCGGGCACGTTGTTGCGCATCCACTCGGCACCCTTCGCGGTCTTGAACGGGCCCACGCCGATCAGGATGAACACCTTGTCGAGCAGCCCGAGGTCCTCGACGCCGCGCATGAACGCCTTCAGGCGTTCCACGTCGTAGACGTACTGCGTCTGGATGAACTGCGCGCCGGCGGCGACTTTCTTGGCGAGCCGCTCGGCGCGGAACTCGAGCGGCTCGACGGTCGGATTTTCGGCCGCGCCGAAAAACACGCGCGGCGCCGAGGTGAGCTTGCGACCGCTCTGGAAGCGGCTTTCGTCGCGCAGCGTGCGGCCGATCTCGAGCAGCGACAGCGAGTCCAGATCGAACACGGGCTTCGCCTGCGGATGGTCGCCGGACTGCACGCCGTCGCCCGACAGGCACAGCATGTTGCAGACGCCCATCGCGGCACCGCCGAGGATGTCGCCCTGAATCGCGATGCGGTTCTTGTCGCGGCAGGAGATCTGCATCACCGGCGCGTAGCCGATGCGCGTCAGCAGCGAGCAGACCGCGAGACTCGACATGTGGCAGTTGGCGCCCGAGCCGTCGGTGGCGTTGATCGCATCGGCATAGCCGTCAAACACGCGCGCGCGCTTGAATACTTCCTCCGGATCGGCCGAATCCGGCGGCGCAAGCTCGGTGGTGATGGCAAAGCCACCGGCCCTGAGCACGCGCTCCAGGCGTCCCGGCGAGGTGTGCCCCGGCAGGATCGGCAGGGGATAACCGGGGACCGGCTCGTCTTCGAAGATCATTTGCGCGCCTCCGGCTTCGGCGGCTCGGTCCGTTCACGGACCACCTTGAGCCACGACGAGCGACCCTCCAGGCGCCGGTCGACCGGCAGCTGCACGACGCGGATCTTGTCGAGCCCGCCCTTGATCCGGCCAGCACCGTTCCAGGCCTCGACCCAGACGCAGCGCATCTCGGGCTTTACCTCGCAGTGACCGTTCGCGCGCACGCCACCGCAGGGGCCGTTGCGCAGGTTCTTCGGGCAGTTCATCGAGCAGGACATGCCGGTCGAACTGAGCACGCACTGGCCGCACATCTTGCAGTCGAACAGCAGGCCCTTAACTGAGCGCTCGAGGTACGCCATCGGGCGCTCCAGGCGCTCGTAGCCGATCGCGCGAAACAGCGGGGCGAGCGCCACCAGCAGGCTCTCTAGCGCGTTGTAGACGCGGTTCAGGCCGCCCGCGCGGCGGACCGACCAGCGACGCACCCAATACATCAGGCGGCTCCCGTCGGGTCGGCGGGCGCCACGACCGGGGCAAGGTTCTCGTCGTTGCCCTTGGCGCGGATGATGCGGTCGAGATCGGCGTCGCTGTAGCGGGCCTCGATGTCGGCCGCTGCCGCCGCGGCAACGGCCGCGAGGTCATCGTCGCAGGCCAGCGGCGCGCTGCGCTTCCAGTCGGCGAGATACGCGTCAGAGCTGCCCTTGCCGGCGCGCATCGCCGCGCGATCGACCGCCTCCTGGAAGCGGTGAGAAAGCTGGATCTTGGCGACCTCGCGGCCGCGCTTGGCGATGACCTGCGCCGGAATGTCACGCCAGGAAATGATGATCAGTTGCCCCATACCGCCAATCCTCAGCCGCTCGCCTGACGCGGCGGTTCGATGACCAAAGTCGCACCTGCCCGACGCACGACGTCCCCCAGCTTGGTGGCGAGATCGCCGTAGCCCGTCTGCCGCTCCTCGTACGCGAGCCCCAGGCTCGTGGCGATGTCCGCCGCCTGGCGCTTGAGCTGCTCATCCGGCGCCTGGACGAGGTACACGACCCGGCGATAGTTGCGAAAGTACTCGTTCGCGAGTTCCGGATGCCGATCCAGCCCCAGTCCGACTTTCACCAGCCGCTCGTAGTGCCTAACCAGGAAGTCGGTCAGGTAGAACGTCCCGGGCTCCGCGTCGTGCAGGCTCGCAAACGCCGCCGAGGTCGCGAAGAACTCGTAGCAGTGCGCGCCCGGCAGTCGCTCGACCTGTTCTGCGGCGAGCACCCGGTCGAGCTCGCCACCGGTGCCGCAGTCGGCGTAGGCGACGAAGATCTGCTGGTAGCGGGCACGGGCCGCGCGGATCGCGTTCGCCACGCTCGCTGGGATCCTCTCCGGTCGGTTGTGCAGTTCCGGCGGCAGGCAGGTAACGTCCACCTCCGACCAGCCGTTCACGCGCATGAGCGCCGTGATCTCCCTGGCCAGGGCACCGCAGGCTATGACGAGCACGCGGCCCGTACCGTCCACGGCACCCTCCCGGAAGGTCAGCGTGCAGCGCGGCGCGCCGCCACGAGCTGCTTGGCCGTCTCGACGGCGATGGCGGCGTCGCGGCAGTACGCGTCGGCACCGACGGCCTTGCCGAACTCCTCGTTCAGCGGCGCACCACCGACCAGCACGATGAACTGGTCGCGGATGCCCTTTTCCTTGAGGGTGTCGATGACGACCTTCATGTACGGCATCGTCGTCGTCAGCAGCGCGGACATGCCGAGGATGTCCGGCTTGTGCTCTTCGATCGCCGCCAGGTACTTCTCGACCGGGTTGTTGATGCCAAGGTCAATGACCTCGAAGCCGGCGCCCTCGAGCATCATGCCGACGAGGTTCTTGCCGATGTCGTGGATGTCGCCTTTGACGGTGCCGATGACGATCTTGCCGATCGGCTCGACGCCCGTTTCGGCCAGCAGCGGCCGCAGGATCTCCATGCCGCCCTTCATCGCATTGGCGGCGAGCAGCACCTCGGGCACGAACAGGATGCCGTCGCGGAAGTCG
>JANXQL010000054.1 GCA_025356815.1 Pseudomonadota bacterium | reverse complement strand
TATCAGCGCAAGGTCTTGCGATCCCCTGCTTTCTTCCTCAGAACGTATGCGGTATTAGCCCGAGTTTCCCCGGGTTGTCCCCCACTGATAGGCAGATTCCCAAGCATTGCTCACCCGTCCGCCGCTCGCCGCCAGGATTGCTCCCGCGCTGCCGCTCGACTTGCATGTGTTAGGCACGCCGCCAGCGTTCAATCTGAGCCAGGATCAAACTCTTCAGTTAAATATCAAAAATTAACTAGAAGTTCGCTTGTCCGAAGCTCCATGAACAACTGACATTCGGTTTTTTAGGCCGAATTAAATCATTTGCTTGGATACTAAGAACTCGCAATTTGCGTCCTATGACGCTTGACGCGAGTCCCCACACAAATTACCTGCTGATTCTTAAACAACGCCCGCGGCGCGGAGGCCGGGGGACTGGCTCAAGCTGCTATACAGCCCGCCCCAGTGAGTCCGCTAGTATATATGGGTTTTGATGCCCGTCAACACCGTGCGCCGACTTTCTTGAACTTTTTGCGTCTGCCATGAGGCGCCTGCAAAGCGTTCGTCGGCCCCCTTTCCGAGGCTGCCTCATCCGGGGGGCGCGCAGTATATCGCCGCTTTCGGGGCTGTCAAAAGTTTTCGGAAGAAAATCGTCGCAGTGCGGAAATTTTAGGCTTTAGCGAGCAGCGTGACGGCGGCGTAGGCGCGCTTTCCCACCTGCAGCAGGTGGCGAGCACCAGGCTTGAGGATCGCATCCTTGTCGCCCACGCGCTCGCCGTCGAGGCGGACCGCACCTTGCTCGATCATCCGGTAGCCGGCCGACGTGCTCGCGACGAGCTGCGCCTCCTTGAGCACCGCGGCGAGCTTCGCGCCGGTGGCATCGATCGCTATTTCCAGCTCCGGCACGTCGTTGGGCACCGCCCCCTCGCGGAAGCGCGCGATGAACTCGTCGCGCGCCGCAGCACCCGCCCCGGCGCCGTGGAAGCGGTCGACGATCTCCACGCCGAGCTCGAACTTCACGTCGCGCGGATTGTGGCCGGTCGCGACGGAGGCCTTGAGCGCCTCCACGTCGGTCATCGGACGGAACGACAGCAGCTCGAAGTAGCGCCACATCAGCGTGTCGCTGATGGACATCAGCTTGCCGAACATCGTGCCGGCGGGTTCCGCGATGCCGATGTAGTTGCCGAGCGACTTGGACATCTTCTGGACGCCGTCGAGGCCCTCCAACAGCGGCATCGTCAGCACCACCTGCGGTTCCTGGCCATAGCTTTCCTGCAACGACCGGCCGACGAGCAGGTTGAACTTCTGGTCGGTACCGCCGAGTTCCACGTCCGCCTTCATCGCCACCGAGTCGTAGCCCTGCACCAGCGGATACAGGAATTCGTGGACCGCGATCGGCTGGCCGCTCTTGTAGCGCTTGGAGAAGTCGTCGCGCTCGAGCATCCGCGCGACCGTGTACTGGGACGCAAGCCCGATCAGGCCCGCGGCGCCAAGCTCGGTCATCCAGCGGGAATTGAAATCGATCTTGGTCCGCTGTGGGTCCAGGATCTTGAAGATCTGGGTCTGGTAGGTGCGGGCGTTGGCCTCGATCTCCTCGCGGGTCAGCCGGGGGCGGGTCGTGTTCTTGCCGGTCGGGTCGCCGATCATCCCCGTGAAATCCCCGATCAGAAACGTCACGTCGTGCCCGAGCAGCTGGAACTGGCGCATCTTGTTGATCAGCACCGTATGCCCCAGGTGCAGGTCGGGCGCGGTCGGGTCGAAGCCGGCCTTGATGTGGAGCGGCTTGCCACGGGCGAGTTTTCGGGTCAGGTCCGCCTCGAGCAGGATCTCGTGGGCCCCGCGCCTGAGTTCAACCAGCTGTTCGGCCGGGTTCAACATGCATCACTCCCGCATCACGCGTAACGCGTCAATTTAGGTGCGGTGCGGCAAGAGCGCAAATCGGCTTGGCCCGGGCAAGCTTTCGTGACCCGGCTCACGTCCCTGGCAGGTGGCCGGCCAGCGCGTACGTTTTGTCCGCAGCAAGGGTTGACCGGGCCGGGGGGGCTTCCGTAGCCTTTTCGCTCCCCCTGCCCCGACCGGATCTTGCCGCAGTGCAACAATTCTCGTCCTCCGCCGCGCCCCAGACCCTGTCGCAGGTACGCCGTCCGTACCGGCGCGGCGTCCTCATCGCCGCGGTCGTCGCAGCCGCGCTGTGTGTGGCAGGTGCCGCCTGGCAGATCAGTCGGCCGCAGGCCGAGGCGCCCGCGCGGACGTCGGCTGCACCCGCCGGCGCGGCGGCACCCGACGCCGCCCATCGCTTCGCGAACGCAGCTTCCGCGGCCTTCAGGCCGCTGGGCTCGGCGATCGAGGTGGTCGTGCGGCGCAACGACACGCTCGACGCCATTTTCCGCCGCCTGCAGCTGTCGGTGGAGGACCTCGCCACGGTTCGTGGCCTGCCGGGCGTGCGGCGGAGCCTGGATTTCCTCAAGCCCGGCGACGTCATCAACCTGACGAGCCTGAACGGCGAGTTGACCTCGCTGAGCCGCCGCGTCAGCGACACCGCGACGCTGACCGTCAAGCGCGCGCCAACCGGCGACTTCGCCGCCGACATCGTCAAGAACGCACTGCAGATCCGCACGGCGCCGCTGCAGGGCCGGATCAGCTCGTCGCTGTTTCGCACCTTCAACGAACTCGGCGCGAGCGACCAGGTCGCGCTGCAGCTGGCGGAGGTATTCCGTTACGACATCGACTTCGCTCAGGAACTGCAGCCCGGCGACACGTTCTCGCTGGTGCTCGAGCAGGTCTACCGCGACGGCAAATTCCTGCGTGATGGCGAGATCCTCGCGGCGGAATTCGTCAACAACGGCCGCACCTACCGTGCGGTGCGCTACGCGCTGCCGGATGGCCGCCATGAGTACTACACGCCGGACGGCAAGAGCCTGCGTAAGGCGTTCCTGCTCGCGCCGGTGCAGTTCTCGCGCATCAGCTCGGGCTTCGGACTGCGCTGGCACCCGATCCTCGACCGCATGGGAACCCACAAAGGCATCGACTACGCGGCGCCCATCGGCACGCCGATCCATGCCGCAGGCGACGGGCGGGTCTCCTATCGCGGGACGCAGCGCGGCTACGGCAACGTGGTGATGCTGTCCCATGCCGGCGGCATCGAAACGCTGTACGGGCACATGTCGCAGTTCGATAAGGGCCTGTACGTCGGTCGCCGCGTCAAGCAGGGCGACGTGATCGGCTTCGTCGGCATGACAGGTCTCGCCACCGGCCCGCACGTGCACTACGAATACCGGGTCGATGGCGTGCATCGCAATCCCGCCTCGATCAAGAATCTGCCAGCCGAGCCGATCCCGGCGGAACTTCGCGCCGACTTCGACGCGACGGCCCGCAGCCTGCTCGCCAGTCTCGATGCGGCGACGCCTGCAGCGCCGGCCCCGGTCGCGACGGCACAGGTCGCAACGGCACCCGCGCGCCCGATGGCGCGCGCCGCCGAAATCACCGCCACACGCTAGAGGTTCGATGTTCGGGGCGCTGTCACACAGCGCCCGCGGGCCGCGTGCTATGTTGGTTTTCCCCCTCGGGCACCGCTCATGGACCAGCCGAACTTCCGGGCACCGGCCCACTACATCAACCGCGAACTGTCGTTCCTGGAGTTCAACCAGCGCGTGCTGGACCTCGCCCAGGATCCGGCCGTGCCGCTGCTGGAGCGGGTCCGCTTCCTCGCCATCAGCTCCGCGAATCTCGACGAGTTCTTCGAGATCCGGGTCGCCGGCCTGAAGGAGCGGCTGCAGCGCGGCGCGCACGGTGCCGGCCCCGACGGCCGCTCGATCACCGAGCAGCTGGAGGCCATCCACAGCCGCTCGCGCACGCTGGTCGCCGCCCAGTATCGGGTGCTGAACGAGGTGCTGACGCCGGCACTGGTGGAGGCCGGCATCCAGCTGCTGCAGGGGCCGAAGATTCCGCGTTCGGCGGAGAAGGCGCTGGAGCGTCACTTCCAGCAGTTTGTGGAACCGGTGCTCTCGCCACTCGGGCTGGATCCGGCACGTCCGTTCCCACGCATCCAGAACAAGAGCCTGAATTTCATCGTCATGCTCGACGGCACCGACGCGTTCGGCCGCGACACGAATCTCGCGATCCTGCAGGTGCCCCGCTCGCTGCCGCGCGTGATCCAGGTGCCGCGCACCGACGGCGACACCGGCCCGCTGCGGCTCGCCTACCTCTCGACGCTGGTGCAGCACTTCGTCGGCAAGCTGTTCGAGGGCATGAAGGTCGTCGGCTGCTGGCAATTTCGCGTCACGCGCAATAGCGACCTGTTCGTCGACGAGGAGGAAGTCGATGACCTGCGCCGCGCCGTCGAGGGCGAACTCGCCGAGCGCCGCTACGGTGACGCCGTCCGGCTCGAGACCGCTCACGACTGCCCGGCGGACCTGACGCAGGTACTGCTCGAGCAGTTCCTGCTGACTGGCGCCGACCTCTACAAGGTGCGTGGCCCGGTCAACATCAATCGCCTCGCGTCGGTATGCGAGCTGGTCGACCGGCCGGAGCTCAAGTACCCGTCGTTCACGCCGGGCATCCCCGGGCGGTTCATCGGCAACCCCGACCTGTTCGCCGCGATCCGCGAGAAGGACGTGCTGCTGCACCACCCGTTCCAGTCCTTCACGCCGATCATGGATTTCCTGCGACAGGCCGCGCGCGACCCGGCGGTGCTCGCGATCAAGCAGACGCTCTACCGTTCCGGCGCGGACTCCGCCGTGGTGGAGGCGCTGGTCGAGGCGGCGCGCAACGGCAAGGACGTCACGGTCATCATCGAGCTGATGGCGCGCTTCGACGAGGCGGCCAACATCGAACTCGCGAGCCGCCTGCAGGAGGCCGGCGCGCACGTGATGTACGGGGTGGTCGGCTACAAGACCCACGCCAAGCTGATCATGGTCGTGCGCCGCGAGGAGGGTCTGCTGCGGCGCTACTGCCATGTCGGCACCGGCAACTACCATGCGCGCACTGCGCGCACCTACACGGACTACGGCCTCTTTACCTGCGACGCGGACATCGGCCAGGACCTGCACGACCTGTTCCTGCAGCTGACGAGTCTGACCCGCACGCCCAAGCTCAGAAAGCTGCTGCAGTCGCCATTCACGCTGCACGAGACGCTGATGACGAGCATCGCGCACGAGGCGGACAACGCCCGCGCCGGGCGACCGGCGCGAATCATCGCCAAGATGAACGCCCTGATCGAGCCCAGGATCATCGAGGCGCTATATCAGGCCTCCGCCGCCGGCGTCGAGATCGACCTGATCGTGCGCGGCGTGTGTGCGCTGACCCCCGGCCTCCCGGGCGTGTCCGAGCACATCCGCGTCCGCTCCGTCGTCGGCCGGTTCCTCGAGCACTCGCGCGTGTACTACTTCGCCAATGACGGTGCGGAACAGCTGTGGTGTTCGAGCGCCGACTGGATGGAGCGCAACTTCTTCCGACGGGTCGAGGTCGCGTTCCCAATCGAGCGCCCGAAGCTCAAAGAACGCATCATTGGCGACCTAGAGGCATGGCTCGCCGACAACACCAACGCCTGGGTGCTGCAGCCGGATGGCCGCTACCGGCGACTGGCGCCGGGCAGCGAACCGGCCTTCTCCTCGCAGCAGACGCTGCTCGAGCGCCACGCCGAACCGTGACCGGCGCGGCTAGAAGATCCGCAACCTAAACCCCGCCGCTTTCAGGAAATCGACCTCCTGGACGAGGTCGGCGCGCGTCAGCGGATGCTCGGTCAGCCAGCCGCGCGGGAAACGCAGCTCCAGCGCCCGGCCTTGAGGCGCGAGCCGGATCAGCGGCAGCGGCGCCTTCGAGCGACCGCGATGCACCAGCACCGCGAGCCGCAGCACGACCGTCAGGTACAGCGCCTTGGTGTGCCAGGGCGGCATCAGCTCGTCGCTGCGCTCCAGCGCCACCTTGCGACGGTGCGCGCCGACCAGGCACGCGAGCAGCCGCTGTTCCTCCTTCGGGAAGCCCGGCAGGTCAGCGTGCTCGAGCAGGTAGGCGGCGTGCTTGTGGTGGCTCGAGTGCGAGATGTCGAGTCCGATCTCGTGCAGGCGGGCCGCCCAGCGCAGCGAATGCTCGGCCAGCGAATCTGCGAGCCCCCAGCCGGCCTCCACCTGACGCAGGAACTCCACCGCCGTGTGCTCGACGCGCCTCGCCTGGGCCTCGTCGACGTGGAAGCGCGCGGCCATCGAGCTTACGCTGCGCTCGCGCGCGTCATCCTCGGCGCTCATGCGCCCGACCATGTCGTACAGCAACCCCTCGCGCAGTGCGCCATCGGCGACACGGATCGACTCGATGCCCAGCGAGTTGAATACAGCGGTGAGGATCGCAAGCCCGCCCGGGAAGACCGGCCAGCGCTCCTCGTTGATGCACTCGAAGCCGGCGGTGCGCACGTTGCCGGCCTCGACCAGGCGCGCCGCGAGCGCAGTCAGGCCCTCACGCGTGATCGTCTGGCAGGCGGGGTCCATCTCCCGCAGCGCCTCGCCGATCGCACGCACGCTGCCGCTGGAGCCGACCGCGTGTTCCCAGCCGATCGCGCGGAACGGTACCTGGATGGGCTCGAGCTCGACCTCGCAGGCAACCACCGCGCGCTGGAAGCGCTTGGCCGCGACCCGACCGTCGGGGAAGTGCTCGGCGCTGAGCGCGACGCAGCCCATGTAGAGGCTCTCGAGGATGCGCGGCTCGTAGCCTTCACCGATGTTGCACTCGGTGCTGCCGCCGCCGATGTCGACGACGAAGCGGCGGCCCGGCTCGGTGGGCATCGTCTGGGTGACGCCGGCGTAGATCAGCCGCGCCTCCTCGATGCCGGAGATGATCTCGATCGGATGGCCGAGCGCCTCGCGCGCGCGCTCTAGAAAGCCGGCCTTGCGGCGCGCCTTACGCAGCGTGTTGGTGCCGACGACGCGCACGCTGCCGGCCTTCATGTCCTTCAGCCGCTGGCCGAAGCGCGACAGCGAGGCGAGCGCACGATCGGTCGCGTCCTTGGACAGCCGACCGTGCTCGTCCAGCCCGGCCGCAAGGCGCACCATCTCGCGCAGGCGGTCGACGATCGTGATCTGGCCGTGCGCGCAGCGCGCGACGACCATGTGGAAACTGTTTGAGCCTAGATCGACGGCCGCGAGTACGTCAGGGATCCGGGTGGTCTGGGGCATGTCACGGCCGGCGGCCGCGGGGCCACCTTAACGGGTGGGAAGGCTCTAGGCGGCGAACGAAGACCCGCAGCCGCAGGTCGTCTTTGCGTTGGGATTGCGAATCACGAACTGCGCGCCCTCGAGACCCTCGCGATAGTCGATCTCGGCGCCGACCAGGTACTGGAAGCTCATCGGGTCGATCACCAGCGTCACCCCCTGGTTCTCGACGCTGAGGTCGCCGTCTTCGACCGCCTCATCGAAGGTGAAGCCGTACTGAAAGCCCGAGCAGCCGCCGCCCTGCACGTAGACGCGCAGCTTCAGCGCCGGGTTCGCTTCCTCGCGGATGAGTTCCGAGACCTTGGTGGCCGCGGCATCGGTGAACAGCAGCGGAGGGGGTGGCATGTCGTCCATCACGGCGCTCTGCGCCGCATGGCCTGGTCCGCTGGAATCGCTCATGGAATCACCCTGAATCAATAACTTAGTGCAAGTGTAGGCCTGCCCCGAGCGGCGGTCAAAGCCCCCTGCGACCGTCCCGTACAGAACGCTCGAGGCCGCCGTCGAGGGGCTCCCTGCGCCGAACGGGACACGGATCACGGACGCCCAGGCGGTCCGGGTGCTGCACTGGACCCTTGACCGACGTCGAGGATCGACAGGCGCCACCCGCTGCCAAAGGTCTGCTCATGACAAATCTATCGCGCTCCGTCCTGCCGCCGCCGCGGCCCGTCCTTAAATCCGCCCCGACCCGTTGCCCATCGAGCCCCCGGCTGCGATCCAGCTGGTGGCCGTGGCCCCGTGCAGGCCTTGCGTCACTCGCGCGCCGCTAGTTCTCGCGCGGCAGGCGTGAGATCGTCGCGGCGCGGGAGGACCCGCCCGGAGGCATTCGATGGCCAGCGTCTATGACTTCAGTGCACGCACGCTCGACGGCACGCTGCAGTCGCTCGGCGATTTCCGCGGGCGCGTGCTGTTGATCGTCAACGTCGCAAGCAAGTGCGGCTTCACGCCGCAGTATGCCGGCCTTGAGTCGCTGCATCGAAAATACGGTCCGCGGGGGCTTGCGGTGCTGGGCTTCCCCTGTGACCAGTTCGGTCACCAGGAGCCGGGCGACGAGGCGCAGATCAGTGCGTTCTGCTCGCTAAACTACGACGTCAGCTTTCCGATGTACGCGAAGATCGAGGTGAACGGCAGCGGCACGCACCCGTTGTATGCCAGCCTCAAGAGCGCCGCACCCGGCGTGCTCGGCACCACCGCGATCAAGTGGAACTTCACCAAGTTCCTGGTCGACCGCACCGGCAAGGTCCTGCGCCGCTACGCACCGACCGACACGCCGCAGAAGATCGCGCCTGACATCGAGGCGCTGCTGTGAACGCAGGCGCTGCGCGCTAGCCGTCGGCGGGCGGCGTGCCGGCGGACGACACCAGCCGTCCCTGGATCACCGCACCGGCCGCCATCTCGATGACCCCGTAGCTGACATCGCCGCTGACTTTCGCAGTCGGCCCGAGCTCGACCTTGTCGCGCGCGCGGATGTCGCCGCGCACCTCGCCGTGGACGATCACCCGTGGCACCTCGACGCAGCCCTCGACGCAGCCCCTGGGCGCGATCGACAGCACCGCGGCGACACCGGCAGCGGCGGTGACGTTGCCCACCACGGTGCCTTCCAGGTGCACGCCACCGCTGACGAACAGGTTGCCCTCGATTCGCGTGCCTGCCGCAATCAGCGTCTCGATGCGGGACGTGGTCTGCTTCTTTCTGCCGAACATCTCAACTCTCCAGCGATCAGGTCGTGTCGATCTTCCATGGATAGGACTGGCGGATCGGCGTGGCGCCCTTGGCCGGCCGCACCTCGATCTGCAGCTGCTGCGGTGTGAACTGCGCCGGCAGCTCGATCTCCGCCTCCAGCTCCTGGAAATAGCGGAACGAGAAGTTGAGCACGCGCGACGAGGTGCCGATCGCGGCGAGGGCGAGGCTCGCCGCGCGCCCGCGCAGCTGGCCATCGACGGTGAAGTCGACGGCCGCGACGACGGCGGCGTCCTGGCGCGCGGCCTGCACGAGCACGATGCGCACGCGAAAGTGCCTGGGCGCAGTCGACGGCAGCACCTTCAGGCGCTGGATGCGCATGCCGGAGATCTGATCGTTCGGGTCGACGATGCTGCGATAAAACGCCAGTTCCTGGCCCTGCACGCCGAGGCGCTCCTGCAACTCGGCGACCGACTTGCCGACCTGCGCGTAGGCCTCGCGGTCGACGCGACGGGCGATCTCGGACTCGGCGAGCTTCGCGTCGCTGGCAGACAGGCGCCTGCGCAGCTCGGCGATCTCAGCGGCGCGGGCGCGGCTGTCGAGGGCGGCGGCAACGACCGAATAGCCGCCGCGCAAACGACCCACCTCGAACGCTCCCCACAGGCACAGCAGCACAACCACGGCGAGGCCGCCCCAGGTCAGCGGCGCCCGCCACGGCGAGTACCGGCGCACGACGAGTCGCTGCGTGTCGGTGGGGGTCAGGCGCGGGCGCATGTCGATCCCGCGGCGTGGCCACGCTCGCGCGACGCGGGCATCTAGCTGGTCCCGGCGGCGACACCGGCGGCAAGCGTCGCGTCCCACCAGGCGGGGTACGGCGGCAGGCCGGCCGGGAATGCGATCGCCCCGAGCTCGTGCAGCGCAGCCAGGTAGACCTCGCGCTTGAAGAACACGACCTCGCGGACCGGGTCCCAGTAGTCGGCCCAGCGGAACCGCTCGAACTCGGGCGGCTCGTCGGTGGCATCGAAGCGCACGCGATCGTCCGCCGCGTGCAGGCGCAGCAGCGCCCAGCGCTGCTTCTGGCCGATACAGCGCTGCAGCCCGCTGCGGCGCACGTACTGGCGCGGCAGGCGGTAGCGCAGCCAGTCGCGGGTCTCGCCGAGTAGCTCGACGTCGGAGGCTGCAAGGCCGGTCTCCTCCTCCAGCTCGCGGTACAGCGCGGCAACGAACGGCTCGTTGCGCTGGATGCCCCCCTGCGGGAACTGCCAGCCGCGGCCGCCCGTCCGGCCGCCGAGGAATACCCGCCCGTCGTCGCGCATCAGGATGATGCCGACGTTGGCGCGGTAGCCTTCCTCGTCAATCCAGTCGCTCATCGGATCTCCCACGGACCCGGGGATTCTTTCACACAGGTCCTGCCCCGGCCACCTGCCCGGCCAGGCCCGTTCCGGGGTAGTCTGCGCGCCTGACCCCAATACCCCTATCGAGGTTGATCCTAAGTGCTCCCGTTCCTGGCCCGCAGGCCGGCCCTGACCCTGGTCGCACTCACGCTGCTGGCGCTGGTTGCAGTCGCGGCCGCGATCTCGATCGGCAGCGCGGGCCCGGGCCCGGTCGCGCTGTGGCGCGGCATCGCCGAAGGCAGCGATCCCCTGTCCCGCGAACTCGTGCTCGAGCTGCGGCTGCCGCGGGTACTGACCGGTTTCGGCGCAGGCGCGCTGCTTGCGCTCGCCGGCGTCTGCATGCAGGTGCTGCTGCGAAACCCGCTTGCCGATCCCTATGTGCTCGGCGTTTCCGGCGGAGCAGCGGTGGCAGCGCTGGCCTCGATGATGCTCGGCCTGGGTGCATTCGGGGTGCAGCTGGCGGCGTTCGGCGGCGCGCTCGGCGCGACGCTGATCGTGTTCGCGCTGGCGCAGGGCCCGGGCGGCTGGACCCCCACCCGGCTGCTGCTCACCGGCGTCGTGGTCGCCGCCGGCACGGGGGCCCTAGTGAGCCTGCTGCTCGCGGCGGGCGATCCCACCGTGCTGCGCGGCATGGTGTACTGGCTGATGGGCGACCTGTCATGGGCGAGCTCGCCCTACGGTCTGCTGGGGCTTGCGGCGCTGGCAACGCCGCTGGGCGTGCTCGCCGCGCGGCCGCTGAACGTGTTGGCGCGTGGCGACATGCAGGCGCAGCTACTGGGCGTCGCGGTGACGCCACTGCGCGGCGCGCTGTT
The DNA here is from genome assembly GCA_025356815.1 of Pseudomonadota bacterium. Taxonomy (GTDB): domain Bacteria; phylum Pseudomonadota; class Gammaproteobacteria; order Steroidobacterales; family Steroidobacteraceae; genus CAIKZZ01. Next base: position 1,833 of record JANXQL010000054.1, on the reverse strand, counting down.
CGTCGTGGCGAGCCTGCTGACGGCGGCGACCGTCACCACGGTCGGGTCCATCGGCTTCGTGGGCCTGGTCACGCCGCACCTGGTGCGGCTTGCGCTCGGCGCCGACCACCGCCGCGTCGTGCCTGCCGCGGCGTTGGCCGGCGGCACGCTCGTCGTGGTGGCGGACCTGGTCGCGCGCACGGTGGTCGCGCCGCACCAGCTGCCCGTCGGCGCGCTGACCGCACTGATCGGCGTGCCGCTGTTCCTGCTGCTGATGCGCCGGGCGCAGCCGGCCACCTGACGGACTAGGTCGCGGCGACCACGACCCGATCGCGACCCGTCGCCTTGGCGCGATACAGCGCCGCGTCCGCCTCGCCCAGCAACCGGTCGGCGCACGCCTTGAGGTCCTCGCCCCGCTGGTCGAGCTTCATCGCCGCGATCCCGATCGACAGCGTCACCCGGCACGGGGGCCCGACGTTGAGCTCGATCTCGACCGCGAGCGCCGCGCGGATACGCTCGGCAAGTCGCGCCGCATCATCGAGCGAGGTCTCGGGCAGCAGCAGCGTGAACTCGTCGCCACCGAAGCGCGCCGCGGTGTCGCTGGCGCGGATCTGCGCCTCGATGCGCGCGGCCACCTCGCGCAGCACCTCGTCGCCACCGGCGTGCCCGTAGGAATCGTTGATGGATTTGAACAGATCGATGTCGATCATCAGGCAGGCGACGCTCGCGCCGCTGCGCTGCGCACGCGCCAGCTCCTCGCGCAGGCGCGCGTTCAGGTAGCGGCGGTTGTGCCAGCCGGTCAGGTAGTCGGACAGCCCGCTGCGCAGCACCCGCGCGCGGTTGCAGGCGTTTTCCAGGCACACCGCGACGACACTCGCCAGGTGCTGCAGGAAGTCCGCGCCCTGACGATGGGTGAAGCGCTCGGGATTCTGGCTCGCGAAGCACAGCGCGCCGATCGTGCGCGCATGCCGGCGCAGCGGCAGGAACGCGAGCGAGTGCAGCTCGGTCGAGGAGCCGAACAGCAGGCCGTGGTCGGCCCGCATGAAGCCGCCGAGCCAGGGCCTGTGCAACGCGGCGAACTGCGGTGCGAGGCCGACCAAGGTGTCTACGAAGCTGACCGCCGGGAAGTCCGCGAGCCGCTGGCCGAGTCCGAGCAGGAGGTGCTGGATCTCATGTTGCGGGTCCTCGAGCACGAGGCGCACTGCATCGAGGCCGTAGGAGTCGGCCAGCCCGTCGGTCAACAGGTCGAACAACTCCGGCAGCGTCTCGGCGCGCAGCAGCTCCAGCTCGCGCTCGAGCGTGCGCTGCAGCTTCTGTTCGTTCGCGGCCGCCTCGTCGACCAGTCGCTTGAGCCGGGTACGCAGCTCGGCGAGTTCCGTCGCCTCGTCGCTCACATCGCCTCGCGTTCCGGCTGCGGACGCGTGTGCAGATAGTCGCGGCCGCGTTCCATCATCTGGCGAAAGCCGGCCACGTCCTTCGAACGCACCGTCGCGCGCAGCCGCTCGACCGCGAAAAGCAGCGCCGACAGCGACTCGGTGCCGTATTCGTTGAGTGCCTGGATCTCGAAGTACAGCGCCGGCGACTCCTCGGCCACGCGGCTGGCAACCTCCAGCTGCGCGTCGAATGTCGTGCTCGACATGCGCGCGAGTTTCGGTGCCGCCTCGCCGCTCTCGGCGAGGGCGGTGAAGAACGCGATGTTCAGCGCATGTGACAGGCCCAGCACGTACGCGATCAGGCGGTCGTGCTCGTCCAGCCCCATCACGACACGCTCCGCCATCGTCGGCTGGAACAGCTCTTGCGCTTCGGCCAGCGCCGCGGAGCTGCCCAGGTCGATGTAGATCACGTGCCGGCCCG
>JANXQL010000015.1 GCA_025356815.1 Pseudomonadota bacterium | reverse complement strand
CGAATCGCTTCCAGCGCTATACGCGCCTTGAACGCCGCAGAATGATTACGTCTCGGCTTCCTCAGGGATATCGTCCCTCCGGTTATGCCGGCCGGCCCGAATTCCACTTATACCCGTGTCCGAAATCCCGAAGCCACCTCTTTCCGATGGAGTGGCGATAGCGTGACGATGGTGTCCACCATCGTTGATCTGACCGCAAATAGTTGGACGCCAGTTTGGGGTGTTCGATGGGGAAGTATTCCGACAAGACGAAGATTGCAGCCGCGAAAGCCTATTGCGGCGGGCACCTTGGGTTGAAGCTGGTAGCACGACGATTCGGCGTCAGCGTCGCCTCGCTCCGGCTCTGGGTTGCCGCGTATCGCGTTCATGGCGCTGCTGGCGTACGAACTAAGCGACGCAAGTTTTACACGGCGGACTTCAAGCTTTCTGTTCTCCAGCGCATGCGACGAGAGGGGCTCTCGCGCCGCGAAGTTGCTGCCTTGTTTAACGTCCGGAACCGCGACATGATCGGGGCATGGCTGCGCGCGTTCGACATCGGCGGGTTTGCTGCGCTGCACCCGCGTCCTGGAGTTGTGGCAGCAACGCGACGATACTGCAAGGAAGCGCTACGCCTCTCACGGTGTGGTGAGCTTGTCTGGAACCCCTCGCGTCGCAGATCTGCTCTTTTCCTTGATCATGAAGACCAGCAATTTGGCCGGCGCAGTTGCGCTCGCGTTTGCAGAAATGCGGTGAATGTCCTTCCGTCCCTCGTAGAACGCCTGCCCCGCACGCAATGTCACCGGCGGTTTGCCATCCACTTGCATCGTCATTTCTCCTTCCAGGACGTAAACGAACACTTGCGCGTCGTGGCGATGCGGCAGCGAGGCACCGCCGGGCCGATACGCCACGGTGATCATCAGGGCCTGATGCAGCGAGTCTCCCTCTAGATCATGCTGCAGGAGTTGTTCCACTTCCTCCGCGTCTTTCGCGGGAGCTGTGGGTTCACTGGCAAGCGCGATTAGCGGAGCCAGACCCAACAGTGCAAGGATTGCTCGATTCCAAAGATGGCATTTCATAATTTCCGTCCCGCATGCGGTGTTGATTACCGACCGACGGAGCTTGCAGCGTCTTGGCGGCCGGCGCACTCGAAAGGTCGCATTTTTCTGCACGGAATGCTGCGCCGCCGCATCGGCAGTGCGCCAGCGGCACTTCGGCCATGGCAGCCCTTCATCTTTCCATGCGTCCGGAAGCGCCGGCCGCGTGCCACTCTGCGGTCCGGATAACGGGCTAACAATCGACAGCGTCACCCTGCTGAAAGACGGGTCGAGCTGTTGCGCCGCGACGAAGTGGCCGCCGCCGACAACGCGGAAAGTCGGCGAGCCTCGACCACCAGCGCGCGGCGTGCAATCCACGATAGCGACACTTGCGATGTGTCGGCATATGCATTGCCGGTGTGGGCCAGCAGATGCACCTTGAGCATGCGAGGTCGACGCCGGCTGATGATCCGCCGTCAGTCTTCGGTCGCCAAGTGATCTTCAACGAGGCTGATCAGTTCACGATCGAAGTCGGGAGCCTCGCCGGAGCACACACCCAGCACAAGCGCACTTTCGCAGTCCTTCGCGACGTAGGCATGGCCCATCGTGCTGTCGAGGTAGATGCCCTGCCCGGCTCTGAGTGTCACAGTGCTGTAGAACTGCAGATGCACTTCGATCGATCCCTCCAGCACGAAGATAAATTCCTCGCCTCGGTGTCGGACCGGCTCACCGAATTCAACCAGATTGTGCGCGCGGATCCGAGTCAGGATCGGCACCATGCGCTTCTCACGCAAATCGGCGCACAGGTACTCGTAATCGTAATTGGAGGTCGTGACACGAATGGAATTGCCGTCAATCGTGAGACTGCGCCTGGCGGTCACCACAGGAGCCGATGGCCCGCGGGAAGCGAGCGCACTCTGGCCGAGGAACTCGGTCATGGTCATGCCGAGTTGCGAAGTCAGCTTCTGCAGCTTGTCGTAGGTCAGGGACAGCTTGTCGCCTTCGACCTTGGCGAGCGTCGACAGCGGAATCCCCACCTTCTCGCTCATCTGGCGGAGCGTCCAGCCGTTCTTCTGCCGCAGCAGGCGGATCAGTCCGCCGAGGGTACTGCCGGTATTGGCAGGCTCGGCAGCAGGTTTCGGGCGCTTCTTGGTCATGAACCCGCCGTGCGGTCGAGTGAACTCGCCCGGAATCGTTGCGGTGAGAGGACCTCGGGCGCTAGACCCTCGGCAACGATGTCCGCCGGCAGCGCCTTAAGCAACGCGAGTGCCGCGGCGGTTCGTGACAGTGCCGGGGACGTCTGTATGCCGTATCCGCCCTGACCCGCGCACCAGAAGAACCCTGGCACCTCCGCGTCGAATCCGACCACCGGGGCACGGTCAGGTGAAAAGGTCCGCAGACCGGCCCAGCGGTGCCGCACGCTTTGCACCGGCAGATCGAGGGCTGCCTGCACGCGATCGATGCCGATCGCCACGTCGATGTCCTCGGGCTGCGCATCGCAGGGTAGTGTCGGGGTTTCGTCAGCGCGCGACAGCAGAAGTTTCCCAGCCTCCGGCTTGAAATAGAACTGCTCGTCGACATCGATGACTGCGGGCCAAGACTGGACATCGACCCCGCTGGGGGCATCGACGAGCAGCGCGGTTCTACGCATCGGCTGCAGGTTGAGCGGGCGGGCGCCGCACGCTTCCGCCAGTTCGTCGGCCCACGCCCCCGCCGCATTGACCAGGACCGGTGCACTGACGATCTCGTCGTTCAACTCGACGGACCATGCGCCGTCGCGACGCTGGAGCCGGCGGATCCAGTGATCGACGACAAGCCTCGCGCCTGCGCCGCGGGCACCTCGCAGGAAACCCTGTTGAAGCGCATTCACGTCGATGTCCATGCCGTCAGGATCAAATGCCGCCTCCACGACGTAGTCGCGTCGCAGGCTCGGCACCTTGACCAGCGCCTCGTCCGCATTCAACGCAGTGACCCTGCCGCCGGACGCGCGTATGCCGTCCGCGACCTTGTGGAGTCTAGCGCACTGGTCCTCGCGCGCGATGTACAGCACGCCCCTCGGCCGCAGCAGTGGGTACTCACAGAATCCCGCGGGCGGCGCCTCGAAGAAGGCCCGACTGGCGCGGGTAATCGCGCGGATCGCAGCACCGCCATAGCTGGGCGCGAACAGTGCGGCCGATCGGCCGGTGGCGTGTAGCCCGGGGCGAGGCTCCCCCTCGATCAGGCAGACGCGGCCCGAACGGGCCAGTTCGTACGCCAACGAGGCGCCGGCAATGCCCGCTCCAATCACGATGAAGTCATGCGTCATCTTGTCACGCCTGCTGCAGCGGAGCCGGCTAGAGGGCGCCGGGCCGCGTCGGGGACCTTCCCTCTGAGTCCAACGCATCATGCCGGAGACCGCTATTCTCCATCAAGAGAAATTTGTCCCTTGACAGGCAATCGGAACCTGCTGGTAGACTCAGCGCACAATCGTCCGGGGGGAATTTCACATGGCTCACCTTGCTCAAAGTGTCCGGCATAGCCTCGCGCTGGCGGCCATCTCTGCCGGCAGCACGCTCTGTGCCGTCACCACGCTCGCCGCGACTAACGAACTCGAACAGGTCATCGTCACGGCGCAGAAGTACGAGCAGAAGCTTAGCGAAACACCGCTGTCCGTCACGGCCGTGTCCTCGCAAGACCTCGATGCAATGGGCGCCACGCAGTTCCGGGACTACGCCAACAGGGTGCCGGGCCTCAGTTTCACGACCACCGGCGCCGGCGCCATGCAGATCAACCTGCGCGGCATCACCTCGGGCACCAACGTCTCGCCAACCGTCGGCATCTACGTCGACGAGGTGCCGTACGGATCCAGCACGGCATTTGCCGGCAGCGCCGCGCTCGCGCTCGACGCGGGCGTGTTCGACTTGAACCGCGTTGAGGTGCTGCGTGGACCCCAGGGCACGCTGTATGGCGCGAGCACGATGGGTGGCCTGCTGAAATACGTGACCCGGGCGCCGGACCTGCACACGTTCGAGGGGACGGCGCGCGCGGGGCTCTCCGCGACGCAGCACGGCGGCATCAGCTACGACATCGCCTCGGCAGTGAACCTGCCGTTCGGAACCGACGTCGCGGCGCTGCGTCTGGGAGGGTTCTACTCGCACGACGGCGGCTACGTCGACAGCGCCGGTACCGGCCAGAAGGACGTCAACCAGTCGAACGTGTACGGAGGTCGGGCCGACTTCCTGTTGAAGCCCACCGATCGGCTGTCGGTGCGCCTGAACGCCTTCGTGCAGAAGATCAGCCGCGACGGCACGAACACGGTCGGCTACGACCTTGTGACCGAAAAGCCGCTCGCCGGCAGCCTCGACCAGCCGACGATCCTGAAGCAGCCCTTCGCTGAACAGTTCAGCCTGCTCGGCGCGACGATCAACTATGACTTCGGCCCGGCGACGCTGACGTCGATCACGAGCTACCAGTCCCTCACCAACGGCAGCAGCCTCGATGCTTCGGCGCTGTACGTGCCGATCCTGAACGCCGCGCTGCCGCACCCACCGTTTCCGATCTTCGGCGCGATGGACGTCAAGTACGGGATCAGCACGGACAAGTTCACGCAGGAACTACGCCTCGCCTCGAACGGGCCGACGATCGACTGGCTGGTCGGCGCGTTCTACACGCACGAGACCAGCAAGCAGTCGCAGCTGATCGAGTCCTTTGCGCCCGACGGAACGCCGATCGACATCAATGTCGCGACCGCCCTGCTGCCGAGTTCCTACGAGGAGACCGCCGGCTTCGGCACCGTCACCTGGCACGTGACCGGCAAGCTCGATCTTGCCGGCGGACTGCGCTATTCGCGCAATTCGCAGAAGTTCGAGCAGATCGCCTCCGGATTGCTGCTCGGGCCGGCCCCGGCCGCGAATTCCGCCGAGAACGTATCGACCTACCTCGCAAACCTGCGCTACCGCGCGACTGACAACCTGATGACGTACCTGCGGTACTCGACCGGCTATCGCCCGGGTGGACCGAACTTCGTCGGCGCCGACCCGGTCACCGGCGCCCCGCTCGGCAATGCCGCATTCGAGGCCGACAAGCTCAAGAGCTACGAGGCCGGCCTCAAGGTGACCTCGAACGACAGGCGCTTCAGCGCCGACACCGCGGTCTACCTGATCAACTGGGACAACATGCAGGTCGCTTCGGCGCGAAACGGGGTCGGCGTCGTCGCCAACGCCTCCACCGCGCGCAGCATCGGCGCGGAGCTGACGCTGTCGGCCCTGCCCAGTCCAGACTTCACGCTGCTCGGTACCTTTGCGTACATCCACGCGCAGCTCACCGCGGATGCGCCGGACCTGGGTGGCAAGGACGGCGATGCGCTGCCCGACGCGCCGAAATTCTCCGGGACGATTTCCGGGGACTACGCCTTCAACCTCGGCGGGCACCCGAGCACCCTCGGTGCGATGGTGCGCTACGTCGGAAGTCGGGCGCACAGCTTCGACGCAAGCGGGGGGGATCCCCAGTATCACCTGCCAAGCTACACGGGCGTCGACCTGCGCAGCTCGATCGCGTTCGGCTCGACCAGTCTCAGGCTCTATGTTCGCAACCTGTTCGACGAGCGTGGGCAGCTGTCCGCCGAAACGACACTCACCCAGCTAGGAGGGCCGGCGATGATCAGCATCATGCAGCCGCGTACCTACGGCGTGAGCGTCGATGTCAAGTTCTAGGGCGGCGCGCGACTGCGCCCCGCGGCCCGCCCTGTCCAGCCGGCGCGTGATCGGCTGGCTTGGCGGAGCGCTGGTCCGCGCGGCAGGTCGCGGACTGTTTGGTCTCACCTGACCGCGTCGCAATCCGCTCCTGCGGGTCGATAGACCCCGGGGTGGGGCCCCGAACCGCGCAACACATCAATCGGAGACTTCCATGGCTACCGTACACCGCCTGATCGGCTGGGGACTCGCCGCACTGTGCACCGCCGCCGGCGCGGCGCAGCCGGCTGCCGCACCTGCAGGCCCCGCCGCCGCTGCCGTCGCGCACACGCTCGATCGCGCCGACGTCGAGAGCTGGCTCGACGGATTCATGCCGTACGCGCTCGAACGCGGGGATTCGGCCGGCGCGGTCGTCGCCGTCGTCAAGGACGGTGCAGTGGTCCTCGTCAAGGGGTACGGCTACGCGAACGTCGAAGCCCGGGCACCGGTTGATCCGGACCGGACGCTGTTCCGGCCGGGCTCCACCTCGAAGCTCTTCACGTGGACCGCCGTGATGCAGCTCGTCGAGCAGGGCAAGCTCAATCTCGACCACGACGTCAACGAGTACCTCGGGTTCAAGCTCCCTGCGCGTAGCGACGGCCCGATCACGCTGCGCCACATCATGACCCACACGGCGGGCTTCGAGGAGCAGATCAAGGAGCTGATCATCTCCGACCCTCAGCGCCTCGTGCCGCTCAAGGCCTACGTCGAGCGCGCCACCCCGACGCGCATCTTCAAGGCCGGCACGACGCCGGCCTATTCGAACTACGCGACGGCGCTCGCAGGCTACATCGTCGAGCGGGTGTCCGGGCAGAGCTTCGACGACTACCTCGACGCGCACATCTTCAAGCCGCTCGGGATGGCGCATGCCACGTTCCGCCAGCCGCTGCCGGCTGCACTCGCGTCCGACATGTCGCAGGGCTACGAGATGGCCTCGTTGCCGGCGAAGCCGTTCGAAACCGTGGTCGCCGCCCCGGCGGGCAGCCTGTCGGCCAGTGGCGCCGACATGGCCCGGTTCATGATCGCGCACCTCGAAGGCGGCGCGTACGGCGACGGGCGGATCCTGAGCGCAGAAACCGCGAAGCTGATGCACGAGACGCCGCTGACGATGATCCCGCCGCTCAACAGGATGATGCTGGGGTTCTACGAGCAGAACTACAACGGCCATCGCGTCATCAGCCACGGCGGCGACACCGAGTTCTTCCACAGTTACCTGCACCTGTTCCTCGACGACCACGTCGGCCTGTTCGTTTCCGTCAACAGCGCCGGCCGCGAGGGCGCCGCACATGCGATCCGTGAGGCGCTGTTCGAGAAGTTCGCACAGCGCTACTTCCCGGCGCCCGTGCCGAGCGGCATCGTCGACCCGGCCACCGCCGCGGCGCACGCGAAGTTGCTGGCCGGCTACTACGACGACTCGCGACGCGCCGACCGCTCCTTCCTGAGCCTCCTCGGCCTGATCGGCCCCGTGCAGGTCACGATCGGAAAGGATGGCCAGATCAGCATGTCCATGCTGAAGGGACTCAACCAGGCCACACGCTACTACCGCGAGGTCGAGCCGTTCGTCTGGTTCGACCAGGCGAGCCGCTGGCGGCTCGCGGCACGCGTCGAGGAGGGTCACGTCGCGCGCTTCAGCGCGGACGAAGTGTCCCCGTTCATGGTGTTCGAACCCGTGCCGTGGTGGCGCTCGCCCGCGTGGCTGCAGCCGGCGGCCGCGGCATCGCTGGTCGCCTGCCTGCTGACGGCACTGCTCTGGCCGGTCGCCGCGATCGTCCGGCGCCGGTACCGCGTGACGCTCGGCCTGAGCGGCCGCGTGGCCCGCGGGCGGCTGCTGTCGCGGGTCGCGGCGGTCGCCATCTCGGCAGTGACTGTCGGCTGGGCGACGATCATCATCGTCGGCCTGCAGAATCTCGATTTCCTGAGCCCGCGCATCGATCCGCTGCTGATGCTGATGTACGTGCTCTCCGTGGTCGCCTACGCAGGCGGTGCGGCCGTGATGGTGTGGGCCGCCTACGTCGCGTGGGGGGGAGCACGGCCGTGGACCGCGCGCCTCTGGACCACGGTGCTCGCGCTGGCGGCGCTGACACTGCTCTGGACCGGGTGGATCCATCATCTGATGTCGTTCCAGACGAACTACTGACGCCCAGCGCCGCGCGGCCGACGAACGACTGCGCGGCCGCCCTCGCGGCCCTCCGGGCCGCCGCCGTGGTGCATGCCGCGGTGACGTTCGGCCCAGACCGGGAGTTGCCGCCATGACTCAATTGCTGCCCCACCCTGCCCGCCGAGCGACCCCGCTCGTGGGGTTCGTCGCCCTGGCCGCGGTCCTGCCCGCCCTCTCCGTCGCCGCCGACCGCGCCGCCTACGACACGGTGATCCGTGCCGGAGAGGTCTACGACGGTTCGGGCAGACCACCGTTCGTGGGTGACGTCGCGATCCGAGGCGATCGCATCGTCTACGTCGGACCTCACGCGCCGAGGCACGGCCGCACCGAAGTCAACGCGCGGGGCAAGGCGGTCGCCCCGGGCTTCATCAACATGCTGGCGCATCCGGAGGAGTCGCTGCTCATCGACAGCCGCGCGCTCAGCGACCTGCGACAGGGCGTGACGCTCGAGGTGATGGGCGAGATCTCGATGGGACCGCTCAACCCGGCAATGCAGGCGGACCTGGTCCGCCAGCAGGTCGATGTTCACTTCGACATCGACTGGACCACGCTCGGCGGGTATCTGGACCGGCTGCAGCGGCGCGGCATCACGCCGAACGTCGCCTCGTTCGTCAGTGCCGGCACGGTGCGGGAGTACGTCCTCGGCGAGGACGATCTGCAGCCAACGGCAGAGCAGCTCGACCAGATGCGACGGCTCGTCCATCAGGCAATGGAAGAAGGCGCCCTCGGCGTGACGACGGCCCTCATCTACAACCCCTACACTTATGCGAAGACGCCGGAACTGATCGCGCTCGCCCAGGAATCCGCGCGCTGCGGCGGCATGTACATCGCCCACATGCGCAGCGAAGGCGATCGGCTGCTGGAGGCGGTCGACGAGACGATCGCGATCGCGCGAGCGTCCGGTGCACCGGCCGAGATCTATCACCTTAAGGTCGCGGGCCGGGCGAACTGGACCAAATTGGACGAATTGATCGACAGGGTCGAGGCGGCCCGCGTCGCGGGGACCCGGATCACGGCCGACATGTACACCTACACGGCGGGCGCCACCGGACTCGATGCGGCGATGCCGCCCTGGGTGCAGGAGGGTGGCTTCGCCAAGTGGGTCGAGCGGCTCAAGGACCCGGCCATCCGGGCCCGGGTCATCGAGGACATGCGCAATCCAACGCCGACGTGGGAGAACATCCTGCGGGGATCGGGGGCCAAGGGCGCACTCCTCGGCCAGTTCAAGAACCCGGCGCTGAAGCCGCTCGTCGGCAAGACGCTGGACGAGGTCGCACGGATGCGCGGCGTGAGTCCGGAAGAAGCAGCGATGGACCTCGTGATCGAGGACGGACCCCGGGTTGGCGTCGCCTATTTCCTGATGTCCGAGGACAACGTCCGACGCCAGGTCGCCCTGCCCTGGGTCAGCTTCGGCTCCGATGCCGACGCGCCGGCGCCGGAAGGCGTGTTCCTGGAGTCCGGAGAGCATCCGCGGGCCTATGGCAATTTCGCCCGGGTGCTCGCCAAGTATGTGCGCGACGACAAGGTCCTTCCGCTCCAGGAGGCCATCCGCCGCCTGAGCTCGTTCCCGGCCGCTACGCTGTCTCTGTCCGACCGTGGACGGTTGCGCAAGGGCTATTTCGCCGACGTCGTGGTCTTCGACCCCGCGACGGTGCAGGATCATGCGACCTACGAGGCGCCGCACCAGCTGTCCACGGGAGTCGAGAATGTCTGGATCAATGGCATGCTCGCGCTGAAGAACGGCGAGGCGACCCGGGCGGCCAGCGGCCGCATCGTGCGGGGTCGGGCCTGGAAGGCCGCACCGCAGGGTGGCTGCCGGGCCTCGAGCGGCGACTGGCAGTGGAGCAAGTAGCCATGCCCGCCCTCCGCGCTTGCAGCCGCTGACACGCCCCATGCAGTCCACTACCCCGACGTTCTTCAAGCGCTTCCTGCTACCAGGGTTCGCGTTCAAGGCGGTCGTGATCGGCGGCGGCTACGCGACGGGTCGCGAGCTGGTCGAGTACTTTCTGCCTGGCGGGCCATGGGGCGGCGTGCTCGGCATGCTGCTCGCGATGATCTGCTGGAGCGTCATCTGCGCGACGACCTTCGTGTTTGCGCGCGCGTCCTCCAGCTACGACTACGGCTCGTTCTTCCGCGCGCTGCTCGGACCGGGCTGGTTCCTGTTCGACGGTGCCTACGCGTGCCTGGTCATCATCGTGCTGTCGGTGTTCGGCGCGGCGGCAGGTGCGATCGGCGCCGCGGTGTTCGGCTGGCCGGACCTCGCCGGCACGCTGCTGCTGATGACCGGTATCGCGTTGGTCGCGACCTTCGGCAACGAGTCGGTAGAGCGCCTGTTCAAGTACGTGACGTACTTCCTCTATTCCGTCTACGCGATCTTCGTCGTGCTCGCGATCCTGAAGACCTCGGACCGGGTGGTCGCGAACTTCGACCACGCGCCACCACTGTCGGGCTGGGCCGTCGGCGGACTCACCTACGCCGGCTACAACGTCGTCGGCGCGGTCGTGATCCTGCCTGTGCTGCGCCACCTGACGAGTCGACGCGATGCGATCATCGCAGGCCTGCTCGCGGGCCCGCTTGGCATGCTTCCGGCCGTGCTCTTCTTCGTCTGCATGATCGCGTACTACCCGGAGATCGGCTCGGCCACGCTGCCGTCCGATTACATGCTGTCGCGCCTCGACGCGCCCGTCTTCCACGTGATTTTCCAGATGATGATCCTGGCGGCGCTGCTCGAGAGCGGCACCGGCGCAGTCCACGCGGTCAACCAGCGGGTCGCCGGCGTCATGGGCACGCGCGGCCGGACACTGTCGCCCGCGATCCGGCTCGCGCTCTCGACTGGCATTCTCGTGGTGTCGATCTTCGTCGCCAGCCGATTCGGGCTCGTGGCGCTGATCGCGCGCGGCTACCGGGTGCTCGCGTACCTTTTCATCGCCGTGTACGTGCTGCCGCTACTCGCACGAGCGCTCTGGACGCGGGGTCGGTTCGGGCGCGCCGGGGTGGCGGCCGGCGACGTGCCGTGACGGATGATGTCTAGATGCCGCACCCGACGGCCTCGACGTGGAGGATGAACTCATGAACCTGCGATCGCTGTTCCTAATCACGTTTCTCGTCCTGGCGCTGCCGGCGACCGCCGACACCTACGACATCGTGCTCTTGGGCGGCCGGGTGATGGATCCCGAGTCCGGCACGGATGCGATCCGCAATGTCGGCATCTCGGGCGGCAGGATCGCGCGGATCTCGGCCGAGGCGCTGCAGGGGAAGCAGCAGCTTGATGCTCGCGGACTCGTGGTCGCACCAGGCTTCATTGATCTGCACCAGCACGCGCAGGACGAGGCGAGCGGCCGCCTGAAGGCATTCGACGGCGTCACGACAGGCCTCGAGATGGAGATCGGCGTCCCGGATGTTCGTGAGTTCCTGCGCCGGAAGAACGGCCATTCGCTGATCCACTACGGCACGACGGCGAGCCACCCGGCGGCCCGGGCGCTGGCGTTCGGCACCCCGCTCAAGGATCCGTTCCTGGTCGCGCCGGCCGGTCCGTCCACCAATGACAAGGCGAGCGAGGCGCAGCTGCGGGTCATCGAGGGTCGCCTCGAATCCGAACTCGACGCCGGCGCGCTCGGCATCGGCATGGGCATCCAGTACACGCCCGGGGCGAACCGCCTCGAGGTGATTCGCATGTTCCGACTCGCGGCCGAGCACCGGGTGCCCGTGTTCACCCACGTGCGCAGCTTCGGCCGCCTTGAGCCCGGCTCGAGCATCGAGGCGGTCAGCGAGGTGATCGGTGCGGCCGCCATCACCGGCGCGTCGCTGCAAATCGTGCACGTCAACAGCAGCTGCACCGCGGACGGACTCGAGTGCCTCCAGCTGATCGCCGGCGCCCGCGCCCGGGGCCTCGACGTCACGACCGAGGCCTACCCGTACGTCGCCGGCATGACGACGATCAATTCGGCTCTTTTCGATCCGGGCTGGCGCGAGAAGCTTGGTGTCGACTACGACGCGCTGCAGCTGCCGGACACCGGTGAGCGCCTGACGAAGGCGCGCTTCGACGTGCTGCACGCCTCGCCCGAGGCGATCCCGGTGATGCTGTTCGCCAATACCCAGGAGATGGTCGATGCGGTGGTCGCAGCGCCGCTCGTGATGATCGCAAGCGACGGCGAGGACGGCCATCCGCGCAATGCCGGCACCTTCTCGCACATCCTCAAGCGCTACGTGCGCGAGCGCGGCGCGATCACGCTGATGGATGCAATCCGCAAGATGAGCCTGATGCCTGCGCAGCGACTCGAACGCTCGACGCCGGCGGCACGCGCCAAGGGCCGGCTGCAGGAGTGGGCCGATGCCGACGTGATCGTGTTCGATCCGCAGTCGGTCGGCGACCGGGCCACCTACGAGGCGCCACGGCTGCCGAGCGTCGGCATGAAGTACGTGGTCGTCGGCGGCGTCGTGCTGATCGACAACGGCGTGCTCGTCGCGAACCGGTATCCGGGCCACGCGATCGAGGGTGAGCGGCACGGGTCCGCGCCGTAGCGATCGCATCGCCCGCACCTGTAGCGGCGCATTGGCGAGCCGCGATCCCGTCCGGCACCCACTCCGATACGTCCCCGGCATCGAGGGGTCGTCCAGCAACCGAGGATAGCCATGATGAAGCGCTCCCTGTTCGGCCCACGGGTTGCCGCCCTCCTCGCGCTCGCGAGTGCCCCCGCACTGGCTGCGGCTGCGCCGCTCGGCGGCGTCGAGATCGATCGGCTGGTGACCCGCACGATGGCGGAATTCTCGGTGCCCGGCATCGCGGTCGGCATCGTCAAGGATGGCAAGCTGGCCTACGCGAAGGGTTACGGCGTGCGCGAGCTCGGCCGCCCCGAGCCGGTCGATCCGGACACCAGCTTCGCGATCGGGTCCATCAGCAAGTCGTTCATCACGACCGCGCTGTCGATCCTCGTCGACGAGGGCAAGCTGCGCTGGGACGACCGGGTGATCGACTACCTGCCGGATTTCCGGATGTGGGATCCGTACGTCACGCGTGAATTCACGATCCGCGACCTGCTGACCCACCGCAGCGGGCTCGGGGTGGGCGCCGGAGACCTGCAGTTCGTGACCCCGACCGACTTCACGCGCCACGACCTCGTTCGTTCGCTGCGGTTCCTGAAGCCGGTCACCGGCTTTCGGGCGCAGTTTGCCTACGACAACCTGCTGTACGTCGTCGCCGGCGAGGTGATCGCGACGGTGTCGGGCGGCAGCTGGGAGGACTTCGTCACGGCGCGCGTCCTGCAGCCGCTCGGCATGAATACCTGCGCGGTCGCCTCCGATCGCCTGCAGGAGACGGCCAATCGCGCGGCTCCGCACAAGGTCGTCGATGGCAAGCTCGGACGGGTCGCGCGGCTCGAAATTCCGCTCGTGGGCGCCGCGGGCGGGATCCAGTGCAACCTCACGGGCATGGCACGCTACGTGGCGGCCCAGCTCGCTCACGGGAAGCTCGCGGACGGGTCGACGCTCTTCAGCGCGGCCCAGGCCGAGGAGATGTGGTCCGCGCAGACGCCGCTGCGTCCACGCGGCCCGCTTGCGGCGGTCACCCGGACGCATTTCGCGGCGTACGGGCTCGGCTGGGGGCTCGACGACTTCCTCAGCTACGAGCATGTCTCCCACAACGGAGGGCTGCCCGGCATGGTTACGCACGTCGGCATGCTGCCGGAGCTCGGCGTCGGGGTCATCGTGCTGACGAACCAGCAGGAGGGCTCCGCCCTTGCCGCCATCGCGACGCAAATCCTGGAGGCCTACGCCGGGGCGCCACGTCACGACTGGGTGGCGCTGATGGCCGCAGCCCACGCGGAGCGCGAGCGCGCCGTGCATGCGGCCGACCCGCCGCCGGTACGGACCGCCGGCGCCGCACCGCAGGATCTCGAGGCGTTCGTCGGCGTCTACGCGGACCCGTGGCGGGGACCGGCGACGATCTCGCACGGTGAGCGCGGTCTTCGCCTCGCCTTCAGCCACACGCAGGGTCTGTCCGGCGAACTCGCACCGCTCGAACCGGGCCTTTTCATCGTGCGCTGGGACGATCGCAGCCTGGACGCCGACGCCTATGTTCGCTTCACCCGCGACTACACCGGGACGGTCGGCGGCTTCACGATGCAGGCCGTGTCGGCTTCAACCGACTTCAGTTTCGACTTCCAGGACCTCGAATTCCGCCGAGCGTTGGGCGATGACGCGCGATCGCCCCGATAGCCGTTCGGCGATGGCAGCGCCCGCCGCGCCTTCGGCGTCGCGGGCGCGCGGACAAGCGCTGAGCAGACGGCACCGATTCGGCTTCGCGATCGGCCTCGCGCTGCTCGCGCTGGGGGCGCAGGCCTGGTCGCATCCGATGACCGGTCCGGTCGACCCACCCATCGCAGGGCCGCAGGCGGGTGCTGGCACTCAGACCAGCGGTCCCCCGCCACTGACACGGCAGGATCTCGACAGCTGGCTCGACGGCTTCCTGCCCTACGCCCTCGCGCGCGCCGACATCGCCGGCGCGGTGGTGGTGGTCGTCCGGGACGGCGCGGTGCTGACCGAGAAGGGCTACGGTTATGCCGACGTCGACGCGGGCCGGCGCGTCGATCCGCGCACGACGCTGTTCCGGCCGGGATCGATCTCGAAGCTGTTCACTTGGACCGCGGTCATGCAGCTCGTCGAAAGTGGAAAACTCGACCTCGACGCGGACATCAACCGCTATCTCGACTTCACGATACCGCCGCGCGACGGCAGGCCGCTGACCCTGCGCGACCTCATGACCCACACTTCCGGCTTCGAGGATCGGCTCAAGTTCCTGTTCGTCGATGATCCTGACCGACGGCTCAGCCTTGGAGATTACCTGAAGCGGAATCTGCCGCAGCGGATCTATCCGCCGGGAGAGATCCCGGCCTACTCCAACTACGGCGCTGCGCTCGGCGGCTATCTCGTCGAGCGCGTCTCGGGGGAGCCATTCGAGGCTTATATGGAGCGCCACATCCTCAGGCCCCTTGGCATGGCGCATTCGACCTTTCGCGAGCCGCTGCCGGAAGCGTTGGCCGCAGGGCTGTCCCGTTCGTACGAGCGGGCGTCGCTGCCAGCGAAGGCATTCGAGATCGTGGGACCAGCGCCAGCCGGGGCGCTGTCGGCGACCGGGGACGACCTCGCGCGGTTCATGATCGCCCATCTGCAGGGCGGTCGGATCGGCGATGCGCGGATTCTCAACGAGGCGACCGTGCGCCTGATGCACGCGCAGCAGCGGGAAGTCATTCCACATCTCAAGAATTGGACGCTCGGCTTCCTCCCGGACGATCGCAACGGACACGCGATCATCGGCCACGACGGCGACACGGTCTGGTTCCACTCCCGCCTGGCGTTGCTGCCGGACGACAATGTCGGAATCCTCGTCTCGCTCAACAGCCGGCAAAATGACGCCGACACCATCAGCATCCGGCATCAGCTGGTTCGCGGGTTCGTGGACCGTTACTTCCCGGACGCCCGCACGCCCGTCGCGACCCCGTCGACGGCCCACCGGCACGCAGCCGAGATGGCCGGTTACTACCGGAGCGCGCAGCGCGCGGAAACCAGTTTCCTCGCGCTCGCGGGACTTCTGATGGCGGTCGAACTGACGGCGGTACCGGATGGCACGCTGCGGGCCGGCAACGTCACCGGGCCTGCCGGCGAACCGGTCGAGTTGCGCGAAGTCGGCTCGTACCTGTGGCAGAGCGCCGCTGGAGACCGGCTCGCCGCAATCCTGCGCAACGGCCGGGTGATCGGCTTTGGCATCGACGGCGACCTGTATGCAGCCTACGAGCGGATGCCGAATTCGTCGTCGCCGGTCTGGAACTGGCCTCTCGCGCTTGCGTCGCTTACGCTGCTCGCCGTCACAGTCGTGTCGTGGCCGATTCGTTCCCTCGTTCAGCGACGACGCGGACCGCGCTCCGCATCCACCGGGCATCGAGAGCTGCTACAGCTCCTTGTGAGGCTCACCGCGCTCATCGACCTGCTGGCCGTGGCGGTCTACGTAGAAATCCTGAGAAAGGTCATGGGGATCACACTTCTGGACGACCGGATGAACATCTGGCTGCGCGCGGGCCAGTGCCTCAGCCTTCTGGGCATGGTTGGTGCCTGCCTTTCGGTGTGGAACCTGATGACCGTCTGGCGCGACCGATATTCGACGCGGACGGCCCGAGTCGCCAGCACTCTTGAGGCTTTCGCCTGCGTGGCATTCGTCTGGTTCGCAATATCACAGCGGTTGATTTCCGCCGGGACCCAGTTCTGAAGACAGCACCGGATGCGAGGCGCTACCGGGGTCACCTGGTTGCGGCCCAGGAGCGATAAGGAAGAGCACCCATGGCGGGTTACTACCGCACTAAGTCCTTGTCCTGCCGCGTGGTCGGTTCTGCCGGCGCTGCATCAGGGTCATTAACATGGAAGGGCACAGGTTCGATCCCTGTCGCGCCCAACAAATAGCCGCATAGGCACGACCCCGCCTCCGCCAAAATCGAAATTCGAGGGCAGCGAACCAATCGCGCCGCGCGCTGCGCAAATCCGTTTTGGAGAAATCGTCGCCCTTGAAGAGCAGCGGCAGCCCGCAGACTTTCGCAAACGCGTAGCTCAAGACGTCGCCGAAATTCAATCCCGCGGGATGACCGCTGCCCTTGTCGAAGGCGACGAACGCCGAATAGGCTGCCTCCATCTCGGCGCCCCCGGAGAGGCATCCCTTCGAACGACGGCAGTCGCAGCAGGTCGTCTATCAGAACGACCACGCACTGGCCCCGCCGACCGAGCACGAGCATGCGCGCCCAGATAGCCAGCCTCGCGCTCGAAGCCTGCGACCTGCTCGACTCCATTGATCCTGAAGTCCGCGATGGTATCGGCTACGAGGCGCTGGAGCGCTGGATCTGCTCGGACGCGGTAAGCGGTGCCAGGGATCTCGAAGAGCTTCGTCTTCGCCTGATGACGTGCGCGCGACGGCCTCGGTGAGGCCGCATCCGATCGCTTGTTCGGGCGATTCTTCGCCCTGCTCGCCCTGTGAATACTCGCGGCCGAGGATCTCAAACAGCCCTTTCTTGGTCAGGCCGCGTTTGACGAACTCCTGGCTGTTGCCGTCGATGCCCTGGCAAGGGTACGAGATTTGCGTGGCTATGTGGACGGCAAGGGCTGCGCCCATGCCACGGCCCATGCGGCTGATCTACTGAAGTTTTTCGGCAGGAATCAGAGATTGAGCGCATCGCAGGCGGGCTCCATCGTTGACGCCGTCGCCAATCGGCCCCGCACCGCGGCTCAGGTGTTCGTCTGGGGGAGAGGATGCGAGACTAGCCACGGCACTGCTTTCGATCGCACTGCGCGAGGATGTCGAAGTCGGACCACTGAGGAGTTCGGCCGACCGACTACTTGTCGATCACCGAAGGCTTTGGACCGGTGCATTCGACACGCGCGATTACGTGGCGCTTCGCGCCCAACTCAATGTCGTTGCCCAGCTCGTCGCCGCATTGCCGAAATCGGCCGCGAGTCATGGCGCGCCGATCTCCCACGCTCAAGGGCGTTCTCGGCGCAACGCGTTGAAGGGGTCGTGGGCCGCGCGTCCCGCACGGCCGCAAGCCACACCGGTGCGACAGTTTCGCTCGAACGCACGCTCGCTCTGCCTGCAGGCGAACTGGCGGCGAGGAAGGGCCCGATGGTCCGTCCGTCACCAGGGTCCGCACGTATCCTCCGGCGGTCGATCACGTCCAATCACGAGGCACTTCACCGTATGGGTGTCGTCGGGCCTTGAGTGCGATCGCTGCAAACAACCTCGGTGCAGCGTATCAATTCGAGCCTGCGACGCAATTGAAACCCACAGGCGATACAGGCACAATTCGACCACTCAATGCCGCTCCATCCACAAGCCGCGACAGCCATCAGGATCGCCGGTGACCTACCGGCCAATTTGACGCCCGTAGAATTGCGCCGTGCCTACAGTCAGCAGCGGGTCACCATGCTGCCGCCGGCACCGTCTGTTGACCTTGTCTATGACGTCTTGATCCCCAGCCCGGCCGGACCAATCGCAGCACGATTCTATCGTTCGCATCACGATGACATGGCACGCCCCATCCTCGTGTTCTTCCACGGCGGAGGCTGGATGCTCGGCAGCGTCGACAGCTATGACACGGTCTGTCGACGACTGGCCATGAAGGGGGATTGCGCGGTGCTGTCCGTGGACTACCGGCTCGCTCCGGAGACGACCTTTCCGGGGGCCGTGGATGATGCCTACGCCGCGACGCTCTGGGCAGCAACCCAGGCAACCGAACTGCGGATCGACCCCGCCGCCATCGCGGTGGGAGGAGACAGCGCTGGGGGCAACCTCGCCGCGGTGCTCGCACAGATGAGTCACGATTCAGGGGACTTCCACGTCGCATTGCAGGTGCTGATCTACCCCTGCACGGACATGAGTCGAGAATATCCGTCCTACGTTCGTAATGCGACCGGATACATGCTGACGAGGGCGGCCATGAATTGGTTCATCTCGACGTATGTCCCGAACGCCGCTGATCGAATGGATCCGCGGGCCTCCCCGATGCTGCGGCCGAGCCTGGCTGGACTTGCACGGGCCCTGATCATCGGCGCGGAGTTCGATCCGCTGGTGGACGAAAACGAGGCCTATGCCTTGAGACTGCAACAGGCAGGCGTTCCGACCAGATACGAGTGCTTTCGCGGCATGCATCATCCGTTCTTTACGCTGGGCGCATATATTGATGACGCCGCGAAGGCGGAGGATCTGATCGCTGCGGAAATAAAGGCTCTGGCGCGGATTTGAAAGCCATGGAGCGGCACTGCGGGCGTCTGCGCCAGGCAGCACGGACCTAGACGCGCGCGCGGTTTCGCGCAGTGAGTCACCCCGCGAACAGACTCGGCGCCAGCCCGGTCACCTCGGTGACGATCTCGAACAACGAGCCTGCCAGGGGTTCGTCGTCAGCTCCCTCCGCCGCCGATGTCACAAACAAACGATCCAGCGCCGGCCCGCCGAATGCACAGTTAGTGACCTGCGACACCGGCAGTTCGACGAGGTGATCGAATCTGCCGTCCGGCGTGTAACGGACGACGCGCCCGCTTCCCCAGAGCGCGATCCACAGGGCGCCCTCGGCATCGACGGTCATCCCGTCCGGCTTCCCGTCGTCGGGCCCGAAGCGGATGAGCACGCGCCGGTCACTGAGTGTGCCATCGACACCGAGTTCGAACCGGTAGACGAGTCCGCGAAGGGAGTCGTTGTGGTAGAGGTACCGGCCATCGGGGCTGAACGCCGGCCCATTGGTGACGCTATAGCCGCGGTCGTGGCACGTCACCCGCCCGCCCGAGTCCAGCCGGTAGAGGGATCCACTGTCTCCTGATGCACTGAGCGGCATGGTGCCCGCCCAGATCCGCCCGCGATCGTCTGCCTTGGCGTCGTTCAGTCGGTTATCGGGAAGGTCGGGCTCGAGCCGCGCGATCGGCGTGATCGCCACCGGCTCGAGTTCGAGGTAGACGAGGTCCCTCTGCATCCCGGCGATGAAGCCGTCACCGCTCGCCCGCTCGATCAGCCACCCAATCATCTCCGGCATCTGCCATGCGGTGACGCTGTCGTCGCTGAGCCGCAGTCGAAGCACGGCTTGGCCGAGGATATCCACCCAGTAAAGGGCCTGTTGGCGCGCTGACCAGAACGGCCCCTCGCCGAGGCGGCAGCGCCTGCCTGCTTCGATCACACGGAATCGCGTCACTGTCCAGCGCCCGACAGGTCAGTGACTGTGCCGGGGTACACGCGGATTTTGCGCCAGGCGCTGATATTTGACCGCAGGCTCGAGGACTGCACCAGTCTGCAACTGGCCAACGTTTGCCCGCTGCAGTTCCTGCCACGGCGTCTGGCTCGCGGGAATGGGGTAGCCTCCCGCGCCCTCGAGCGCGCACCGGCGCCGGGCGACTTCATCGTCCGACACCAGCATGTTCGCCGTGCCCAGGCGAAGGTCTATGCGGATGCGATCGCCGGTCCTTAGCAACGCCAACCCGCCACCCGCAGCCGCCTCCGGTGAGGCGTTCAAAATGGAAGGTGATCCCGACGTCCCGGACTGTCGGCCATCGCCGATGCAGGGCAATTCGCCGACACCTGCCTCGAGCAGTGCGGCGGGCGGTTGCATGTTGACGACTTCCGCAGATCCGGGATAGCCGAGCGGCCCCGCGCCACGCATGACGAGCAGCGCATGCTCGTCGATCCCAAGCGCGGGATCGTCGATGTTGGCGTGGTAATCCTCCGGACCATCAAACACCACGGCACGCCCCTCGAATGCGTCGGGATCGGCGGGATTCGACAGATAGCGCGCGCGGAAGGCGTCCGAAATGACGCTGCTCTTGAGGATGGCAGAATCGAACAGGTTGCCGCGCAGGACGCGAAACCCCGCGGCCGTCCTGAGTGGCCGCTCAATACTGCGGATCACCCGTTCGTCGCTGCTTCGCCTGTCGCGGCAGTTCTCCCCGATCGTCCGGCCGTTCGCGGTGGGCGCCTGCTCGTGGATCAATCCATGGCGCATGAGTTCTCCGACAACCGCTGGCACGCCACCGGCGCGGTAGTAGTCCTCTCCCAGGTACTCTCCCGCGGGCTGTAGGTTCACGAGCAACGGGATATCGAAGCCGAAGGTCTGCCAGTCGTCGATCGTCAGATCAACGCCGATGTGGCGAGCGAGCGCATTCAGGTGGATCGGCGCGTTGGTGGAGCCGCCAATGGCGGAATTGACTCGAATGGCATTGATGAAGGCTTCGCGGGTCAGGATGTCCGAGGGCTTGCGGTCCGCCACCACCATTTCGATGATCTGGCGTCCGGTGTGATACGCGCTCTCCTGGCGATCCCGATACGGAGCCGGAATCGCGGCTGAGCCAGGTAGCGACATGCCCAATACCTCGGCAAGCGAATTCATCGTCGTCGCGGTGCCCATCGTGTTGCAGAAGCCCGTGGACGGCGTTGAAGCCACTACCATGCGCATGAATTCCGTGCGGTCGATGCGCCCGGTGGCAAGCATCTGGCGAGCCTTCCAAATGATCGTGCCGGAACCGACGCGCTCGCCTTCGTACCAGCCGTTCAGCATCGGTCCGACCGAGAGCGCAATCGCCGGGATATTCACGGTGGCCGCCGCCATGAGGCTCGCCGGAACGGTCTTATCGCAGCCGATCGTCAGCACCACACCATCCAGTGGATAGCCGAACAGCACCTCGACAAGCCCCAGATAGGCCAGGTTGCGGTCCAACGCAGCCGTGGGACGCTTGCCTGTCTCCTGGATCGGATGCACCGGGAACTCCAGCGGAATGCCGCCCGCTTCCCGAATGCCGTCTTTGACGCGTTCGGCCAGCACCAGGTGGTGGCGATTGCACGGCGCAAGATCGCTGCCGGTCTGGGCAATCCCGATGATCGGGCGATTCGACTGCAGCTCCTCGACGGACAGGCCGAAGTTAGTGTACCGCTCCAGATACAGCGCGTTCATGTCCGCGTGGAGGGGATCGTCGAACCAGCTGCGCGAACGCAGGCGGGGTGTTCCCGCCGGCCCGCCCGCCTCCTCGCTCCCTGAATCCTTCTCTGCTTCGGACATCTGTGTTCTCCGTATCCGCTGTAAGCCCGCTCAACTCTGCCTGCAAGCCCGTCCGGCTGTAGCAACAACTCGCACCGGGCCACGCCGCCTGGTCTCCCACAGCCGTGCAGCAAATGCCAGCCTGAACGACAAATCGTCAGCGACGATGCTGGCCATCGCTGACCCGGAGCCGAAGCCGGTCCGCATCCGGACCGCCGCCTTGGGGGAATGCGCCAGCGATCCCAAACCTCTATCCCATTGAATGTGCCTCAAGGCGCGCCACCACGGCCCACAACGGGCCGAACTCGTTGCCGCCGGTGCTGACCGGCGTCGCGCCATTGATGCCACCAACGGGCGGTTTACACCTACCGCGGGGCGAGGGCTTCCGGTAAAATCCACGAGCTGAGCGTACCGTCCCATTAACTTCTGGAAGTGGTCGTAGTTGAGCAAGCCAAAAACCCGCACTGTGCCGAGCGACGACGCCCAATCGATCACGGGTACTCGCGCGATTCGCCGAACCTGCCTGGTTTTGCGCGAGGTGGGCGCCGCTGTCAACACCGGCGCCTCGCTGCCCCAGCTGGTTGCCGCGACCGGGATGCCGAAGAGCTCGGTCCACCGGTACCTCGAGGTTCTGGTGCAGGAGGGATTCCTCGAGCGGGATGCGCAGACCGGCACGTATCGCCTCGGTGCTCGCATCGTAAGCCTCGCGAGCAACGAGACGCCACTGCTGGTGATACGAGCCCGTCCGTACCTCGAGCGTCTGCGCGACTTGTTTGACGAGACGGTCAATCTCGGGATTCTGTCCGGGGACAATATCGTCTACCTCGACATCCTGGAGAGCCCGAAGACTGTCCGCCTGGCGGCGCGCGTCGGCGACCGCGACATGGTGCACTCCACGGCCCTTGGCAAGGCCATCGCCGCCGAACTGCCGGAGGCGGAGGTCCGCTCCCTGCTGCAGCGGACGGGATTGCCGCGACGAACTGCCAATACCATCACGCGCGTAGCTGACTTCATGAAGCATCTGGAACTGGTGCGGCGCCATGGTTTTGCAGTCGATGATCAGGAGAATGACGTCGAGGGGCGCTGCGTCGCCATCGTGGTCCCCGCCCGGCGCGTCCAATACGCCATCAGCGTCAGCGGGATCACGGGCCGGTTTCCGATGTCCAAGACGGCCGATGCCGCTCGGGCGATGCGCGAGATCATCTCGGAATTGGCCGAACACTCGATGCCACCGATCAAGCCGTATCCCTAAGTGCGCGTTGGCACGGCTTGATTCGTAGGCGCCTGCTCGCGCCGGCCGGTAAACCCCTCAGAATTCCTCCGGAACGGCAATGTCTTTGCCGTGCCCGCAGGCGCAGTACACCACCTTCGGCCACTCGCCCTCGTCGTTTGGAAGCTCGATGGCGATTCGGATGGCTCAGGCCGCCGGCAATTTGCTCGCACTGCTGCTTGCGCGGCTGCGCCAGAATTCGCCAATGGCCTCGAGGCTCACGCCCTTCGTTTCAGGCATCATTTTCCAGGTAAAGACAGCGCAGGACACGCAGATCATCGAAAAGAAGACATACATGGCGGCCGGCGTACCCGTCGTCTGCTTGAGCCAGTTCATCGCCATCGGAAACAGTTGCACCGTGATGGAGGACGACCCGAAGAGGAACACGCACACGACTGCCAACGCCGGACTCCGCACTCGATTTGGGAAGATCTCCGAGACAATGATCCAGCTCAGCGGAGCGAGTCCCAGCGTGAAAGTGCCAGCCCCGAGCATCATCGGGATCAGCACCGTCAATGCCGGCGCATGCACCGCCAGCAGCGTTGCCATCAGGAGGTGGCTGAATGCCATTCCCAGCACGCTGGCGATGAGCAACCCGCGGCGGCTGTATCGATTGATCAGCGGGAAGGAGATGAGCGTCGCGATGAAGATCGTCACGTACGTAGGCAAAGCAGAAAGGATCGAGTTTGAGCCAAATGAAATCCCGGCATCGTTGAGGATGGTCGGTCCATAGAGCAGGATCATGTTCACGCCGTTGATCTGGGAGAAAATCATCATGATGATGCTCACCTGCAACGGCTTGCGGCAATACGGCTTGAAGACCTCGGCAGTCCCCGCCGAGGAAGTGGCATGCACGTCGCGGACGATCGCCTCGAGCTCCTGCTTCGCCCGGTCGATCCCATTGATGCGCTTGAG
>JANXQL010000005.1 GCA_025356815.1 Pseudomonadota bacterium | reverse complement strand
CCGCGCAGGCAAAGCCCTGGGTCGCGGCAAGCCGCCACATGACACCGAACGACGCGGCGCTGTACACCGACTCCACGCTCGCGATCGATCCCAAGACCAGCAAGCTGGTCTGGTACTTCCAGCATGTCGCCGGCGAGTCGCTTGACATGGATACCGTGTTCGAGCGGGTACTGGTCGACATCGACGGCCGCTCGTATGTGTTTGCCATTGGCAAGGACGGCATTCTGTGGAAGCTTGACCGGGTCACCGGCAAGTTCGTCGACTTCAAGGAGACGATCTTCCAGAACATGTTCCAGTCACTGGACAAGGCGACCGGGCGGGTCAAGTACCGCCAGGACATTATCGACGCGAAGATTGGCGACTCCGTGTCGGTCTGCCCGAGCATCTACGGCGGCCACAACTGGCAGTCGAGCGCGTACAACCCCAGGACGCAGTCGCTGATCATTCCGGAGCACCAACTGTGCGTGGACTTCGTCGGTCGTGAAGTGAAGATGGCCGAGGGGTTCGGCGGCTACGGCGGTGAGTCGCGGGTGTTCGAAATGCCGGGCGTCAACGGCAAGCTCGGGCGCCTGAGCTCATGGGACCTCAAGACCATGAGCGAACGCTGGGTGCACCAGCAGCGCGCGATGTTCATGACCGGCGTGCTTGCGACCGGCGGCGGCCTCGCCTTCGTCGGCGACGTTGACCGCTACTTCAAGGCCTTCGACATCGACACCGGCAAGGTACTCTGGCAGACCCGCCTCGGCGCGGGCCTGCACGGCTACCCGGTGACGTACACCGCCAATGGCAAGCAGTACGTCGCGGTACAGACCGGTATGGGGGTATTCAAGCTGATGACCGCCCGCCAGAGCCCGGAGATCTACCAGCCGGCCGGTGGCAACGCCATCTACGTGTTCGAACTGCCGAACTAGAAGAGCGCGCGAGGACCTACTGGAACAAGTCCTCGCGCGCCTCGCGCAGGATCGTGGTGGCGGGCGTCGAGGGGCCTGCTGCCGACAGGCCGCGCACGATCACGACCGGGCGCCCCTCGGTCGCCTGCCCCATCAGCAGCGATGCGGCCGCCGCAATCTCGTCGGCATAGGCAATCACTGTCACCTTGAGAGTGCGCCCAAACAGGTCCGGCGTGCCACGCAGGTCCAGCAGCGCCGGTAGCCCGGCGCAGCCGAGGGCGACCCCGACCGTGCCCTGACGCCAGGGCCGGCCGAAGCTGTCGTTGATGACGACGGCGACCTCCCGCCCCGTGACGCGCCTCAGATTGCCGCGCAGGCGTTCGGCGCTGGCGTCCGGATCCACCGGCAGCAGCAGCGCCCGCTCGCCGGCAGCGGGATCGGCGACATTCGACTGGTCGATGCCGGCGTTGGCCATGATCATCCCCAGACGGTGCTCGACGATTAGCACATCCGGGATCTTGCGCACGATGCGCCTGGATTCGCGCAACACAAGTTCCACGAGCCGCGGGTCCTTGCGCACCTCGCGTGCGACTTCGAGTGCCCGCGCCGACGGCTCAACCGTCGCGAGGTCGACGAGTCGCCCTTCGCTCTTGGAAACGACCTTCTGCGCGAACACGACCACGTCCCGATCTTGAAGCGCGAGCCCAGCGACTGCGAGGCAGTCCCTGACCACGGCCGCGAGGTCGTCGCCCGCCCGTACCATCGGCAGGCCGGGGACCGCGATAATCTGAAGCGCCACGGTCACCTCGGGGCGCCCGGTCTCAGCCATAGCGGGCGCGCAGGCGCGGCAGGACGTGATCGGAATAGAGCTTGAGGAACCGCTCCTGGTCGGGCCCCGGCGCGTGGAACACCAGGTGCTTGA
This sequence comes from Pseudomonadota bacterium, assembly GCA_025356815.1. Classification (GTDB taxonomy): domain Bacteria; phylum Pseudomonadota; class Gammaproteobacteria; order Steroidobacterales; family Steroidobacteraceae; genus CAIKZZ01. The sequence goes on along the minus strand of JANXQL010000005.1, from coordinate 35,505 downwards.
AACCGAGCCCGACGTAGTACCCGATCTTCTCGACATGCTCGTCGGCATCGGTTGAGACGATCCAGCGCTTGGCAGCGCGCTCCGCCGGCAGGCTATCCGCGAGGCGCTCCATCTCCAGTGGATCCTCGACCGTCATCTTCTCTTCGGGCGAGAGCGCGAGCGCCGCCCAGTAGCGGGTGTCGTCCATGGCGCGCTGACGGTCGGTGTCGAACGACACCTTCACCTCAATCATGCGGTCGATCGATCCCGGGTCGCGCTTCGCGGTCGCAAGCCCTAGTTCGAGGTTCGGCAGCAGCGTGTCGGTGTAAAGTGTGGGAGCCTTGCCACTGGTGCAGATGAAGCCATCTCCCGCAAGTCCAGCGTACTTCGAGATCAACGGGCCCGCGCCTGCGATGTAGATCGGCACCATCTTCTCGGGCTTGTCGTAGATCGTCGCGTTTTCGGTCTTGAAGTACTCGCCATTGAACGTCACGCGGTCCTCGGACCACAGCTGGCGGATGAGCGTCACGGATTCCCGCAGCCGCGCCGATCGCTCCTTCGCCTCCGGCCAGTGCATTCCCGTGGCAGGCACCTCGTTCAGGGACTCGCCTGTACCGATGCCGAGGATAATCCTCTCTGGAAACATCGCACCGAGCGTGCCGAACGCATGCGCGATAATCGACGGGTGGTAGCGGAAGGTCGGCGTCAGCACGCTGGTGCCGATCTGCACGCGCGAGGTCTTCGCGCCCAGTGCGCCCATCCACGAGAGCGAGAACGGCGCGTGGCCGCCCGTGTGTCGCCACGGCTGGAAGTGATCGCTGATGAACACTGAGTCGAAGCCCACCTGCTCCGCCATCACCGAGAAGCGCAACAGATCATTGGGACCGAACTGCTCAGCGGACGCCTTGTAGCCAATCTTGATCAAGACAGTACTCCTCAAAGCCGGTCCGGCGAACCGCGGACGCTCGGCGGACTCTTAAAAACAATGATTCTCTTCGCGGCCCCGCCCTTGGGGCCGCGCCGTCGACCACTTCAGGCTGACGCACGCCTCGGGCCCATCATCCCGGCGGACGGTATCTCGCCGTAGAGCGTCGTCCGCTGGCGTGCGTGCCGACCGATGCCCGCGATCAGCCGCTCCAGGTCGGCAGGAAGCATCTCCTGCCCGTGGGCGGCACCCGCGGATCGCGAGATGTACTCGTTCATCAGCGTGCCACCGAGGTCGTTGGCGCCCGCCTGCAGGCAGGCAAGCACGCCCGCGGCGCCCATCTTGACCCACGATGCCTGGATGTTCGTGATGTGCGGATGCAGGGTAAGCCGCGCGACAGCGTGCATCAGCACCGCCTCCCGCAGCGTCGGACCCTTGCGCGCCTGCCCCTTGCGGTACATCGGCGCTTCCATGTGCACAAACGGCAGCGGCACGAACTCCGTGAAGCCGCCCGTGCGGGCCTGCAACTCGCGGATGGCGAGCAGGTGGCGTGCCCAGTGCACCGGCTGTTCGAGGTGGCCGAACATGATCGTCGCGGTGGTTCGCAGGCCGACCAAGTGGGCCGTCTCGATGACCTCCTTCCACTGGTCGCCCGTGATCTTGTCGGCGCAGATCTTCTGGCGGATTTCCTCGTCGAGAATCTCTGCCGCCGTGCCAGGCAGCGTCGCGAGCCCCGCCGCCTTCAGCTGCTCCAGGTACGTCCGTAGCGGCAGGCCGATCGTCTTCGCGCCTTGCCAGATTTCCAGCGGCGAGAATGCGTGGATGTGAATGTCTGGTACCGCCTCCTTGGCGGTCCGGCAGATGCTCAGGTACGTCTCACCCGTGTAGCTCGGGTGGATGCCACCCTGCATGCAGACTTCCGTCGCCCCGCGCTCTCGCGCCTCGCGTACGCGCCCCGCGATCACGTCGAGGCCGAGGTTGTAGGGTGCGCCGCGCAGGTCGTTGCTGCCCTGACCCTTTGAGAACGCGCAGAAAGTGCACTTGAAATAGCAAATGTTCGTGTAGCTGATGTTGCGGTTGATCACGTAGCTGACCGTGTCGCCGCTGATCTGGCGCCGCAGCACATCGGCTGCGGCCACGACCCTCGTGAACTCACTGCCGCGTGCCTCAAACAGCCGAGTGATCTCCGCCTCCGTCAGGCCCACGCCATCGCGGGCACGGAACAGCAGCTTGTCCAGCGCCGACACCGACCGCGGGGCCGGTGCCGTCAGAAGCCGTACCGTCTCCGGCGGCAGCGCCGTGGTCACCGCCCCCGAGAACCACTCATCCTCACGCGCATAGCCGTCGCTGTCGATGCTGCGCAGGATCGCAGTGTGGAAGCCTGGGGCGACCCACTTCGCCATTTCGCGCACGTACTCGGGGTAGACCGCAAGGCGCGGTACGAGCGTCTTGCCGGCCGCTTCGGTGACGGCCTGCAGCCGCTCGACTTCGGGCCACGGCGCCTCGGGATTGACATGATCAGGGGTCACGGGCGAGACGCCGCCCCAGTCGTTGATGCCGGCATCGATCATCTGTCGAAGCCCGCTGGGCTGCAGGTTCGGAGGCGCCTGGATGCTCATCGACGGTCCGAATAGGAGCCGCGCGACCGCAATCGTCCACAAGTGCTCCTCGAGCGGCGGCGCCGGCGATTTTGCCATGCGCGTGCCGGGCTTCGGCGCGAAGTTCTGGACGATGATTTCCTGGATGTGCCCGTACTCGGCATGCAGCGCCCGAATCGCGAGCAGCGACTCGATCCGCTCCCGGCGCGTCTCACCGATGCCGATCAGGATGCCGGTCGTGAACGGGATCTGCTGCTTGCCGGCCTCGCGCAGGGTCGCAAGCCGGACTTCCGGCACCTTGTCCGGTGAGCCGAAATGCGGGCCACCGCGCTGGCACAGCCGCGCGGACGCCGACTCAAGCATCAGTCCGCCCGATACGGAGGCGCCGCGCATCGCTGCGAGCGAAGCGGCTCCCATGACGCCAGGGTTCACGTGCGGAAGCAGGCCGGTCTCGTCGAACACGGCCCGCGCCGCCTCCTCGACGTAGCTGAGCGTGGTTTCATGCCCGAGCGTTGCAAGCGCCTCGCGCGCTGTCCGGTAGCGCAGCTCCGGCTGGTCGCCAAGCGTGAACAGCGCCTCGCGACAGCCCACCTCGGCACCGCGGCGGGCCACTGCCACCATCTCCTGGATGGACATGAACGGCGACGTCAGTGACCGTGGTGCCTTCGCGAACGTGCAGTAATGACAGGAGTCCCGGCACAGGAATGTCAGTGGCAGGAACACCTTCGGTGAGTAGCTGACGATGTTCGGTCGGCCGAGGTCGCGGACATGCCCTGCAGCCGCGACGAGCTCCGCGAGCGGCAGGTCGACATCAAGCGCATACGCCTGCTCATCGTTGAGCGGGGCGCCGCTGGTGATCGCGTCCACGAGCCTTGGGATATCCGGTTGCAGGGGCGTGTCCTCCGCTTGCGACGATCGATCGGCCGATCGTCAGGTCGCGCCGGGGGCGCTCATCTGGGCGCCGGGGATCGCGTTGAAATAGTGCATCTTGACGCCACGCCGCGCGATCTTCCAGACGCCGTTGCGGCGTTCGAAGTCGTCGATGTAGGTCGCGCTGATCATCTGCACGGCATTGTCCTTGGTCGCGCCCATGCAGTCCACGTCGCACGTGCCGCTGGCGTGGTCGGCGTCCTGGAACGTCACCCGCAGGTTCGACGTCAGGTGGTGGGTCTCGCGCCACACCGGGTAGAGGATCTCGAACACGGCGCGCTTGATACCCGCGTGACCCTCGAACGAGCCGAACGGCGGACCGATCGCCCAGACGCAATCTTCGTGCCAGATCGAGATGAAGCGGTCCCAGTCATGGGTATCGAAGCCGATGCAGTAGTCCGAGACCAGATCTCGCAGTGCGCTGCGGCTCTCCAGCTCGTCGACCCTGCGCAGCAGGGCCTCGATCGTCGCCTGAGTATCGGTGGCCATGATCTACCTCTTGCGGTCAGTTTTGCGGGGCGCCCTGCTCGATCCAGGTCCTGATCAGCGCCAGTTCCTCGACAGCGAGCGCGTCCAGCTGGAAGGGCATCCGCACGCCGCTGCCGCCCGCATCCAGATGCGTCCCCATCAGCTTCCTGTACAGATAGCTCTTGTCCGGGACACCGGCCTCGACCCGTTTGAGCGGGGACTCTGTCGACGCGACGCCGACAAGTTGGCTCCAAGCCTCAGGGTACAGGCTGAGGTGCCCCTGGTCGGCGCCCTCCATGTGGCACATCACGCAACGCGTGGTGAGTACCGGCAGCACGTCGTTCTGGAAGCTAACGTCCCCCGCCGCGGCGTTGCTCGTCGCGACGAGCGCCGCAAGCACAAACACGCGCCGCAGGGCGCAGGCTGGCGTCACTCGGCCTCAACCGGGGCTTCGCCATGCGCGGCATTGGCGGCGATGGCGCCCCATGCGATGGCGTTGCCCAGGGTGTGCCCTGCGCCCCAGTAGGCATAGCGGGAGGGACTGGCGATGCAATTGCCAGCGCCGTAGAGACCCTGGATCGGCTGGTCCTTGGTGTTCAGGACACGGCCCTTGGCGTCGATCATCGGCCCGCCGTTGGTGTCCAGGGCGCCGCTTCCGAGAATGATCGCGTAGTACGGACCCTTCGACGCCACCGGATACATGGTTGGATTGGGCGCTGCGTTCTTCGGGAACTTGCTGCCCGGATGCATCGGTGAAAACACCGCATGCCACTCTGTGTCATAGGCATGCTTGCCGCGGCAGAAATCCTCGTCCTTGCCGGTCTTCGCGAAGCCGTTGTAGCGCGCAATCGTCGCCTTGAGGTTGGCGACAAAATCGCCCGCCAAAGAAAAGCCGCCGGTCTTCGGACCGATTTCCTTCAGTCGCTCGCCAAGCTTGGTGGCGAGGCCCTCGATCGTATCAGCGCTGATCACGTAAGGGGCGCCGGTCGCCTTCTCCGGCAGCGGATAGGCGCCCGCGAATCCCTCCGCCGTGCGCTGGTCGTAGACCATGAACATCAGGTGGTTCGGGTACTCGGCCTCGGTTGGGTTGAACTGCGCGTGGACTTCGGTGCGATCATTATAGTTGCGCTTCTCGTCGACGACGCGCCTGCCATAACGGTTGACCTGCAGCATCGAGTCGCCCGGCGGGAAGAACACGCCAGCGGCGAGGTTCGGATTCTGCAGGGCCTCCTCGAGGATGATCTGCGTGCGCCAGGCCCCGGCCAGGTAACCCATGCGAGCGCCTGCGGCGCCACCGATGTTAATGAAGTCGCCGGTCGACCAGGGGTGCGCACAGGCGCCGTAGATCGGCACGCGCTGGTACAACGCCACGAGCTCCGGATTGTGGGCATAGCCTCCGGTGCCGAAGATCACGGCCTTGCGGGCCCGCACGGTCACGGTCTTGCCACCCACCTCCGCCTCGACGCCGACGACGCGGCCGGTGCCATTGATGACGACCTTGGTGACGCGATGGCCTAGCAGCAGCGGGATGGCCTTCTTCTTCAGCGCCCCGTTCAGGTGGATCATCAGGTCAACGCCTGCGCCGACAGTCTTGCCATCGGCCTTCAGTGGCCCAAGGGTGCGGCCCGCCGGGACCTTGTTCTCGAGCACGTGGTCGAGGTAATCGGTGGCCGGCCGGTCGAGCGCGAACATGCGCCATTCCGCCACTTCCAGCGCGCCCATCTTCTGCAGTCGTTCGATGGTCGGGGAGGCGTTGTCGTAGAACGCCTCGAGCATCGACAGCGCCTTCTGCCCAATGCCGAGGTGGGGTTGCGCGGCGTTGAACTTCTCCGGGTACGAGTACCGCGCCATGAACCGGACGCAGTCCTCCTTCTTGTCCTCGATGCCACGACTGCGGAGCGCGAAGTTGTTCGGCACCCATAACACGCCTGCCGACTTGGCCGAGGTGCCGCCAGGGATCGGCGCTTTCTCGAGCACCGTGACGGAGTCGCCGTTGTCATGGGCAATCAGGGCCGCGGTCGAGGCACCAGCGCCACTACCGACGACGACGATGTCGGACTCATGGTCCCACTTACCTGCCGCCTCGGCCTTGGATGCGCCGAGCGTGACCGCGCCGAGCGACATGGTCGCAGCACCCGCTCCGACGATCACCTGCCGGCGCGTCAGATTCTTGTTCTCGTCACCCATGGCCACCCCCTCCTGCGTCTTGCATGCGGCAAAAACCAAACGGGCGCCGTAGTCTCCTGCGGCGCCCGGTGCGATCAGCGAGCGAGCTTGATACCCGCCTTCTCGCGATCCCAGCAGTCCTCGGTGATGCCTTCGGACTTGAGCTTGAACTTCTCCACGCGCTCGCTCGGCGTCTTCGGCAGCGTGTCGCGGATGGCGATGTAGCGCGGAATGGCGAAGTACGCCATGCGCGGCGCACACCAGTGGATAAGTTCCTCGGGCGTCGCCGTGTGACCGGGCTTAAGCACGACCACGGCCTTGACCTCCTCCTCACCGACGTCCGACGGCACGCCCACCACGCACGACTCAAGGACCGACGGATGGGTGCCGATGACGGACTCGACCTCGAACGAGGAGATGTTCTCGCCACGGCGACGTATCGCCTGCTTCTTTCGGTCGGCGAAGTAGAAATAGCCATCCGCATCGCGGCGGCCAAGGTCCCCGGTGTGGATCCAGCCGTTCTTGAACAGGTCCAGCGTCGCCTCCGGCTTCTTGTAGTAGCCCGAAGTACCGACAAACATCTTGTTCGAGCGGCAGATGAATTCGCCGACCGTGTCCGGCGCGCAATCCTCGTCGTCGTCATCGACGATGCGGACGTCCCAGCCAGTGATTGCCTGCCCGCACGAGCCGGCGCGCGGCGCGTCGTAGGGACTCGCGAGACAGCAGTAGCACTCCGTCATTCCATAGACTTCGAGCAGCTTTGTATTGAAGCGCGTCTGGAACGCGTGCCACTCGTCTGCCGGCGCCGCGGCGCCGACCATCAAGCGCACCGGATTATCGCCGTCGTTTTCCTTCGGATCCTGCTTCAGCAGGATCGGGATGATGCCACCGATGTAGTTTGCCTCAGTGCACTCGTACTTGCGACAGTCATCCCACAGCTGGCTGGCCGAGAAGCGCTCGACGATAACGGCCTTCGCGTCGGCCATGATCGCAGGCCCAACGGTGATGCCTTGCGCATTGCCGTGGAAGAACGGCAGGCCCGTGTATAGAACATCGTCCTCGGTGTAGCGGGCGTACTTCACCGCTTCGGTCCAGATGTCGTACCAGTAACGGTGACCCATCTCGACGCCCTTCGACACGCCGGTGGTTCCCGAGGTGTAGAGGATGGTCGCCAGGTCGCGATAGTGGACGATGACCTTCGGCGCGTCGGACGACACCGACACAAGTTCCTCGTAGGTCAGCGCGGTCATGCCGGGAAAGGTCGGCAGAGCATCCGTATAGTTCTTGCCCTTGACCCACACGACATGAGTCAGCTTCTTCAGCTCGCCCATCACTTCAGGCAGTCGATCGAGATAATCGGTGTGGGCAATCAGCACGATACAGTCGGACTGGTCGATCTGATACGCCAGACCCTGGCCCTTGAGCGCGGCGTTGATAGGCACTTCCGCCGCGCCGGCCTTGTTGGTGCCGAACCAGCTGTACAGGAACTCCGGGACGTTCGGCAGCATGATCGCCACCTTGTCGCCCGGCTTCACGCCCAGCCTGATCAGACCGTTCGCAGCCTTGTTGATGCGCTCGTTGAATTCCGCATTCGTGATCGAATAGTCACGGAACTGGAATACAACCCGATCGGGATGCTTGCGGGCCTTGTCTTCGATGATTTTCGTGAGGACCCGGTCATGGAGGGGGTATTCCTCCATCTTCCAGCTTTCCCACTTGCGTGCCGCACGAATCGTCTTGTCGTCCCAACGCCCCATTGCAGGCTCCTCGCCGTTATCCCGATCGGGTCTCGAATCAGAAGCGTCTTACTTGTCGTACTGCTTCGAGCAGAGATACGCCTCGTCGAACCAGACGCCCTTCTCGTAGGCCTGGACCATTTTGCCGAAGTCCCAGGACATCACCTTGTTCGGCACGACCTTGATGATGGCGCGCAGCGGCGTGTGCACGGCGGCGAACGCCGCCTGGCGCTGTTCCTCGCTGACGACTTCAGACCAGTACTTGTCCAGAATCGCCCAGTGGACCTTGCGCATCAGCTCGTCCTCGTAGATCACCTCGGCGTTGCCGATGACCAGGATGGCCTTCTGACGCTTCAGGTTGCATCCATCATTGTGGATGGTGACCGACATCTTTGGATTTTCCTCGAGGTCCATCACCTTGGCGCGGTGCTTCTTGATGCTGCTGATGTAGATGAAACCGTCAATGACGACGTAGAACATCGGCGTGACGATGGGATAGCCCTTCTTGTTGATGTGGCCCATCTCGCAGTACGCGTTGTACTTGAAGAGCTTCTCGAACTCGTCCTGCTCCATCGGGTAATCCGTGGCGACGTTCAGCGTTTCGAGCTTCGTCGGGTCGAAAACCATTTCTTTGCTTTCGCTCATCTCTTTTATCTCCGTGAATACAAGGGTCAGGGTCCGGGACAGGACTATTGTAGAGATTCGGCGGCCGGACGGTGACTGCGCGGCAACGCGCGGAACCCCTCCGGGGGACGGCGCTCAGAGGCGGCCGACAGCGCCTGCCGCACCGCAGCATGAAGACAGGTACCGGCAGGTTCGGCGAGGTATCGCGGACGGCTAGTCATGATTTTCGATGATCCCCGGTCGTCGTCGGCCGGAAACCTCCCCCCTCCAAGTGTGGTTACTTGCTGTTATCAAGCAAGCCTTGAACTTTGTTCAAATTTTCCACAGACTACCCTGAATGTCAAGCGCCGCGGTGGCCGTTCCCGGCGGCGGAGCTCATTTCGGAATCAACAAACTGCAACTAAGATTGCGCAGGGGGCGACAATGGCTGATGTAGTGGTCGAGCGCCGCGGCGAGGTGTCATGGATTCGCCTTAACCGGCCAGAGCGGATGAATTCCTACGACGCCTCGATGGCCAAGGAACTGATCGCAGCGATTGAGGGCTCGGTCGACGCGGGCGTCATCGTGATCACTGGCACCGGCAAGGCCTTCTGCGCTGGCGGCTACCTTGCCAACCTCAGCAACCCCGATCCTGAGGCGCTGCGCAGCATGTTCTACGGCTCGCTGCATCTGTACGAGGCGATCCGGATGAGCCCCCGCCCCGTGATCGCGGCCGTCAACGGCGCGGCGGCCGGCGGCGGGAACGAACTCGTGGTCGCCTGCGACATGGCGATTGCCGCCGAGAATGCGACGTTCGGCCAGACCGGGGTGCGGATTGGCAGCGCGCCGGTGCTCGGCGGGACCAACTTCCTGACGATGACCATCGGCGAGAAGCGTGCCAAGGAAGTGGCGTTCATGTGCCGCCGCTATCCCGCCAAGGAAGCACTGGAGATGGGTTGGATCAATCGCGTCGTGCCGCCCGACCAGCTCGAGGCGGAAGTCACCAAGTGGGCCGACGAGCTACTGGGCATGAGCCCGCGTTACCTCGAAATCGCCAAGATCAGTTCGAATGTCTGGTGGAACCAGGTGCGCGATTCCTACCAGAGCGGGCTCGCCATGCTGGTGCAGGCGATCGGCTCCAAGGACATGATCGAGGGCGCCACAGCGTTCATGGAGAAGCGCAAGGCGAATTTCGAGGGCCGCAAGAAAAGAACCCCGTAATCCCGGCGCCGCGGCCAACGGCTGGAAATTAGAGATACCGAAAGGGACGTTTCGCATGAATTTTGATCTAGACCCCGCCTACAAGGCCCTGCAGGCCGAGGCCCGAGAACTCGCCCGGACCGTCGGGCCCTTCGCAGCGGCTGCGGACGAGATGAGCGAGGTACACCCGGGTGTGCTTGCTGCACTGCGCAAGAGCGGCCTGAGCTCGTTGATGGTTCCAGCCGCCTACGGCGGTCGCAACGAGCAGCCCGATCCGCTCGCCATCTGCCTCGTTCGGGAAGTGCTCATGGGCACCTCTTCGCACCTGGACTCGCTGTTCGCGCTGCAGGGCATTGGCAGCTACGCGATTTCGGTCGGCGGCTCGGAGGAGCAGCGCAGCACCTGGCTGCCCAGGGTCGCCCGGGCCGAGTCGCTGGCCGCGCTGGCACTGACGGAGGAGGATGTGGGCTCCGACCTCAAGCGCGTCGCTACGGAGCTCACCGAGACCGCGGACGGCCTGCGCCTGCACGGTTCGAAGTCGTTCATTTCCAACGCGGGCGCTGCGGACTTCTACATCGTCTTCGCGAAGGAAGCAGGCGCCTACTCGGTGGTACTGGTCCCGGCGAACACGAAGGGCGTCTCAATCTCGCCGACGCCCGTGATCATGGCGCCTCACGTACTCGGAGAAATGGTCTTCAACAACGTCACGCTGCCGGCGAGCGCCCGACTGGGGACCCCCGGGCGTGGGCTGGACCTCGTGTTCGCGACCCTCGCGGTGTTCCGCGTCTCGGTGGCCGGCGCCGCCTGCGGGCTTGCCCGGGCCGCGCTCGAGGAAGCCGTGCGTCATACACGCACGCGCGTCCAGTTCGGGCGCCCGCTTGCAAAGCTGGGCCCGGTGGCGCAGATGCTCGCCGACTGCTGGACCGAACTTGAGATGGCCCAGCTTCTGACCTACCGCGCGGCCTCCTACGCCGTGGCCGACCCCGCGGCCGCGTTGCCGCATTCGTCGATGGCGAAGCTGGCGGCGACCGAAGCCGCCTCGAAGATTGTCGATCGCTGCGTGCAGATGATGGGGCGCTTCGGCCTGATCCGGAACTCGAAGATCGAGCGCCTCTACCGCCAGGCACGACCGATGCGCATCTACGAGGGCGCCTCCGAGGTACTGCGCCTCGGAATCGCCAAGCAGCTGACGGAGGAAGTCCGATGATGGACCTGCAGCTGACCGGCAAAGTGGCGATCGTCACCGGCGCGAGCCGCGGTCTCGGCCGAGCGATAGCCGTCGCCCTCGTGGATCAGGGCGTCCGCGTCCTCGCGGCCGCGCGCTCCGAGCAAGAACTGCGCGACCTGCAGGCCACCGCGCCCGACATGATCCGAGGCAGACCCTGCGACATGCGCGATCTCGCCGCCGTCGGCGCCCTCGCCGACGAGGCAGTCGCGGCGTTCGGCCGGCTGGACATCGTCGTGAACAACGCAGGCATCGCGCCGGCCGGGGCGTTCCTTGACCAGTCGGAGAGCGTCTGGCACGAGGTGTTCACGGTCAACGTCGCAGCGCCTGCCGTGCTGGCGCGCGCTGCCGCCCGCCATATGATTCCGGCCCGCTCGGGCAAAATCATCAACATCGCGTCGACCTCCGGGATCCTAGGTAAGCCGACGCTGGTTGCCTACTCAGCGTCCAAGGGTGCTCTGCTGCAGTTCACCAAGGCGCTGGCCGGCGAATGGGCGAGTAAGGGCGTGCAGGTCAATGCCATCGCGCCGGGCGCGTTCGAGACGAGCGCACAGCAAGCCGTCCTCGACTCGCCGGAAATGCTCGAGCGTCGAATCCGAAAGATCCCTGCGAAGAGAATGGGTGTCGACGAGGAAATCGGGCCGATGGTCTGCTACCTCGCCTCGCCCAAGTCGAACTTTGTCACCGGCGCCGTCTTCGTCATCGACGGCGGCGAATCGTCGAAGCTCTGACCGGCCCCGGCCGGCGAAAGTAGGCGCAGGGCAAGGAGCGGCATCGTGCACCAGGCGGGACGCGCCGGAGAACGGCGGCGAGCAATCTTCAAGTCATTGCACAAGTGTGTCATCGAGCAGGGCTACTCGAAAACGACTCTGGCCGACGTCGCCCGCACGGCCGGAATGTCGCCGAGCCACTTGCTCTACTACTTCCCGGGCTTGGACTCGATCCTGCAGCATTACTTCTCGTACATCATCGAGCGGATCATTTTTCGGATGAGCAGCTTCAGAAGCGAACCCCGGGATCGGAAGATCGAGCTCCTCTCAGAGCTCTTCTTCGGCGGCTCAAGCGAGGACAAGGCGGAGATCGGCTTCATGCTCGAATGCTTCGGCGTGGCTGTGCATGACAAGGAACTGCAGCGCGAGAAGGTCGGCGTCGATCAATTCTGCAAGAACTACCTGCAGGAGCTATTTGAGCCAACCTCCCCGAGCAAGGCCCATGCGCGCAATTCCGCCGAGGTTGCGTACGCGATGCTCGTCGGCCTGCGCACGGCGTCCTACTTCGACGAAAGCCTGAGCCCGCGCCGTGCTCGGTCCGTCTTTCGTGACGAAATGCTCGCCCGCGCCCGGCCGATGGCGGTCGAGGCGGCACCGTGAGCGACCTCTGGCGTGCGCTGACGGTGGAAGCGGCGCTCGAGCCAGACTTGCCAGTCTGCGATCCGCACCACCACCTGTGGGAGTACCCGGGCAGCACCTTCCTGACCTCCGAGTTCCTCGGCGAGCTCGGCGGTCACCAGCTCACGCACAGCGTGTTCGTCGAGTGCCTGCAGCACTACCGCAATGACGGACCGGAGGAACTGCGCTCGATCGGTGAAACCGCGTGGGTCGAACAGGCCGCGGCAACGACGGATGCGATCGCGGGGACACCCCGCGTCGCGGCCGGCATCGTTGCGTTCGCGGACCTGACACTCGGGGATGCGGTCGACGGCGTACTCGAAGCGCACCTCGCTGCGAGCCCGCGCGTGCGCGCGGTCCGCTACGCAACTGCATGGGACGCGAGCGACCGGATACGCCCGTCGCACACCCACCCGGCGCCGGGACTCATGGGTGAGCCGCATTTCCGCGCAGGCTTCGCGCGCCTGGTGCGCCGCAATCTGGCGTTCGATGCCTGGCTCTACCACCCGCAGTTCAACGAGCTCGCCTCACTCGCGCGTGACTTCCCGGACGCCCGAATCGTGCTTGATCACATGGGCGGCCCGCTCGGCGTTGGGCCCTACGAATGTCGCCGAGCGGAAGTTTACGCCGACTGGCGTGCCGGGCTTACGCAGGTCGCAGCGTGCCCAAACGTGCACATCAAGCTGGGCGGCCTAACGATGACCTCCGCCGGATTCGGCTGGCACAAGCGGCCGGCCCCGCCGGGATCGGAGGAGCTGGCAGGTTCGATGCAGCCGTACTTCGACGCCTGTGTCGACCTGTTCGGGCCCGAACGATGCATGCTCGAGAGCAACTTTCCGATGGACCGCGCCTCCTGCTCGTATGGCGTGCTGTGGAACGCTTTCAAACGCGTCACGCAGCTTTATTCGCCCTCCGAGAGATCGCGCCTGCTGCGTGATACAGCCATGGACTTCTATCGCCTCAACCCACCAGGCTGAGCGCGGCGCTGCCTTCAAGACGCATTCGAACAGACCCAAGGATTCGCCAACATGGACTTTCAACTGACGAGCGAGCAGCGCGAGCTGGTCGAGACAGCACGCCGCTTCGCGCGGGCCGAGCTACCGGCACTGGCGGAGGACATCGAGCGAACGGGCAACCCGCCGTCGCACGCCCTTATCAAGAAGTACGCAGAGCTCGGCTTCCTTGGCATCAACGTCCCGGAGCGGCTGGGCGGCCTCGGACTTGGCAACCTGGAGGCGCTGCTGGTGCTCGAGGAGTTCGCGCAGATCTCCGCCGCCGTTGCGTTCCCGGTGTTCGAATCCTGCGTCGGCCCGGTCCGGGCGATCGAGAAGTTCGGCCAACCAAAGCTCGTCGAAGCGGTAGTGCCTGCCGTGTGCCGCGGCGAGGCGGTGGTTGCGGTCGCCATGTCGGAGCCTCAGGCCGGCACGGCGCTCACGGACCTGCAGACGCGCGGCGAGTTCGCAGGAGATCACGTGATCCTCAACGGCAACAAGCGCTGGTGTTCGGGCGGCGGCCACGCAGACGGCTACGTCGTGTACTGCCGCCTGTCGGACGCGGCCGGTGCGGCCGGCATTGGCGCTGTATACGTCGAGGGCGGCACACCCGGCCTGAGCTTCGGGGCGCCGGAGTCGCTGATGGGCTTTCGCGGCGTACCTTCGGCCGACCTCTACTTCGATAACGTGCGTGTCCCGTCGCACCATGTCGTGGTGCCCGCAGGCGGCTTCAAGAAGCTCATGGAGGCGTTTGACCTCGAGCGCTGTGGCAATGCCACGATGGCGCTCGCGCAGGCATCTGGTGCGCTCGCGGACGTCGTCGAGTACGTGAAGGAGCGAAAGCAGTTCGGCAAGCCGATCATGGAATTCCAGGGCGTCCAGATCAAGCTTGCAGAAATGCAGATGCAGGTGGAAGCCGCGCGCCTGCTGATCCACCGCGCGGCCTCGAACGCTGAGCACGGCCTTCCCAGCCCGCTGGACTCGTCAGTCGCCAAGTGCTTTGCCAACGAGATAGCGCGCACGGTTACTGGCAATGCGATGCAACTGATGGGCGCCTACGGCTACTCCAAGCAGTACCCGGCGGAGCGCCGGATGCGTGATGCGTGGGGCTGGGGAATCGCCGGCGGCGCGATCGATATCCAGAAGGTGAACATCGCCGGAGCGATGCTCGGGCGCCGATTCGATCAGCGGCGCTAGCTGACGATCGCATCGATTGGCAGATGCTGGCGAAGGAACGCCAGCACGCCGTCGTTGAAGGCATCATTGCGGTCACCGGCAACCATGTGGCCCGCCTGCGCTACATCATGGACCTGCAGGTGCGGAATCATGCCGCGGAATTCTGCGATGCCGGCGTCGCTGACGACATCGCTGCGCAGCCCGCGTACCACCAGCACCGGGATCCGTACGGCACGAGACGCTTGCAGCAGAGGGTCACCAAACTGGGGCGGCTCGAGTGCATGCGGCCCCGTGATGAGCCGCGGATCCCAGTGCCAGTACAGGCGGCCGTCGTCGCGCAGCCTCAGGCTGGACTGCAGGCCGCTGGTGTCGGACGGCCGGGGCCGGTTCGGTGTGTAGGCGGCCACCGCCTCCACCGCCTCGTCGATCGACGCGAAGCCGTCTTGGTGGGCGCGCATGAACGCTTGAATGCGATGGTGCCCCTCGTCCTCGACTCGCGGCACGATATCAACCATCACGATTGCCGCGATCGCCGACTGCGCCCCGCAGGCTGCCACGTGCAGCGCCGCGACGCCACCCATCGACGCACCGACGAGGACGATCGGCGCCGGAATCCCCGCGGTCACGGACTGCACGTCATGAGCCAACGCGTCGAGTGTGTAGCGTCCATCTGCCGGCCAGTCGCTCTCGCCGTGGCCACGCGCATCGAAATTGATGACGCGGTAGCCGGAGGCGGCAAACTCCCGTGCCGCGCCGTTCCAGGACCGCCGTGTCTGCCCGCCGCCATGCATCAGGACAACGGTCGGCGCCCGCGACGGCCCCCACTCGTCCGCCTGCAGCCGCAGGCCGTCGCGATTGACAAACGTGCGCTGTACCGGTGACTTCGTGCGCGCTTTATGCGGCGATCGATGCCGCGCCGCACGGCTGTCAGGCACCGTAGAAGTCCCGCCAGGTCGGAAGGGCCTCCGGCCAGTCCGCGGCACGCGCATCGCGCAGGACGCGGTTGCGAAGCGCGATCCCCGGACCGAGCGCATCGACATACTCCGCGGCGCGCACGAAGTACATGAACGCCAGAGTCCGCGCGGCGAACTTCCACCGTCCATCTTCGCGTCGATACTCATCGTGATAGCGAATGGCCGCTACCATCGCGACGCCCTTGCGCGACATCTCGGCATGGGACAGGACCAGGCCCGTCGCCTGGTCGGTCCTTACGTCATCGAAGGTCAGGATCCGGTCGTGCGTAACGTGGTTGCTTGGACCGAGGACCTCGAGGCGGCCGCGGTACATCGCGCAGACGGCATCGCACCCATCTGAATCCATCATGCCATCACTGGAGCGCACCTTCGCGTCGGCCGTGAACAGGGACGGCATCGCCGCGAAGTCGCGATTGTCCATCACAAGCCCATAGCGGGCAATCAGCTCGCCGATCTCGAAGCGATCCTCCAGCCGTCGCAGGCGGGCCTCGAATCCAATCGCATCCCGGGAATCGGTCATAGGAAGGGCCCTGTAGTGGTCTGCGCGACCTCAAGCATCGACCCGCCATGTCTCGATGCGCGGCGCAGCGCCGCCGATGGACCGAAGACAACCGGTGCGGTTCGACTCAATACGGCGCGTCGAGATGGAGGTCGCGATGCTGGATCTTCCAGGCCCCGGCGGAAAGAACGAACTTGTCCGTGTACTCCCCCGTGCTCAGCAGCTTGACACCCTCGGCATTCTTGACGAACAGGCTGAGGTAGGAAACAGCCGTCGCCGTAGTTGCGGAATCCTCGGCGAAGAAGATGTTGGAAACGACGTGGCGACGAGTGTCGGTCTGGGACGCCTTCGCGCCGCGGTACAGACCCATGATCGTCGCACTTGACTGGTAGTCCCCCACCTGGCCCATGCCGGCGATTGAGATCGTGAATCGCGCGTCGTCCGTGTATACCGTCCCGAGGAATTCCAGATGCCCGGTGTCGTATGCCCACCCCATCTTGCCGAGGATTTCGGTGATGGCCTGCTTGTCCGCCATGTCGTCGCTCCAATTGGAAATGTACGCGGCTCATCGCCGCAGGAATTCCGCTCTAGTATTGCACTGGTCAACGTGGCTCGCCATGGGGGGCCACGATCATATTGATCGATCGTCCAATTCGCGACGGGCCCGGTCGCTGCTGAATCGCTAGGGATCCGTCGTGCTGCACCGCGGCAGTAAGCGGATAGCGCGCCTGGGCATCACCGGTGCGACCAGGGCGGAGGCGTGCGAGGATCGCACTTGTAGGATCGACAGAGCACACGACGCCATGAAGACACGATCTCCCCGGGCCCCCACGCGGCTGCCCACGAAATTTCGGATCCTCAACGCCTCGGAACGACTGTTCGCCGAGCGCGGGTACGAGGGCGTCTCCCTGCGCGACATTGCGCGGGACGCGGACGTCGAAGTAGCGCTAGTCAGCTACCATTTCGGCGCGAAGCAGGAGCTTTTTCGCCACGTGATCGCACGGCGCAGTGCCGAGCATGCCGACCGCGTACTCGCCGCACTGGAGCGCGAGCGGCTCGAGGCGCCGACGGGAGTGCCGTCCCTGGACCGGATCATCTTCGCGTTTTGCAGCGGCTCCTTCGAGCTCGCAAGACTCCCGGATGCGGGCTGGAAGCACTATCTGCAGCTCATTGCGAGAAGCGCCATGTCCCCGGTCAACACGCCGGCGCTCAAACCGCTCAATAGCGCCTACGGGCCGGTCGTGCGCCGCTACTGCGAAGCACTCAGGCAGGCGGCGCCGAGGCTGAGGGATGGGGACCTGTATACGGCGTTCTACTGGATCCAGTCGATCGTGCAGCGCATGGTCGCTGAAACCGGGATTCTAGATCGTCAGTCCCGCGGCCTCTGCCGGTCGGGTGACTATGAATCCCACCTGACGCGGCTCGTACCTTTCGCTGCGGCCGGCATTACGGCGCTGATCCCGGCGCGGACTCCGCGTCGGAAGCCCACCACCGCCCCGCCCGGGATCCGCAGCCAATAGTCCATTGCCCCATTGGTTAGCGGCCACTCCACGGTTCCCTGCTCCGGCAGTTTCTGCTAGGTTGATTTGATCAAGTGACCAAATTGGGCTCAGCCCGAGGCGCGGCCATGGATTTTCTGCTCGACGAAGAAACTCAGCTTTTCCAGGATTCGGTCCGAAAGTGGGTGGCCCGGGAGCTGCCGAAAGACTGGTGCCGCGCCCTGGAGCGCCGGGAGCACCAGTACCCGACTGAATTGTGGGCCAAGTTCGTCGACGCAGGGTTCACGGGCCTCGGCGTAGACGAGCAATATGGCGGCCTCGGAGGAGACATCGTCAAGCAGGCCGTCTTCGTTCGCGAGATCGCACGCACGCTGGCGGGCCTCGGCTGGATCTGGGGCATCACGGCATTTTCCGGTACTCGGGCCATCGCGTTGCACGGAACGAATGCGCAAAAGCGCCGTTTCCTCCCCGAAATGGCCGCTGGGCGCCTGCGGACTGCCATGGCGTTCACCGAGCCCGGTGGCGGAACTGACGTGCTCGGCGCGATGCGCACGGCCGCCGAGAAGGTCCCTGGCGGCTGGGAGCTTTCCGGCGAGAAGACCTGGAGCACAACCGCCGATACGGCCGACTACCTGCTCCTCATGGCGCGTTCGGACCGAGACGTTAAGAAGCGCTCGGACGGCGTGTCGCTGTTCTTCGTGCCCCGCAACAGCCAGCGGATGCGGATCACGCCGCTCGACAAACTCGGAATGCGGGCGTTGAATTCCTGCGCCGTCCATCTCGACAGGGTGTTCGTGCCGGACGACCTGTTGCTGGGCGAGGCGGGGAAAGCGTGGAAGGACACGACCAGTACGCTCAACAGCGAGCGCATCATGAACTCGGCAATGTGCCTGGGAATGATCGACGGCGTCCTTGAGGACGCCCTCGCATACATGAAGCAGCGTCATGCCTTTGGCAAGTTGATCGGGGAGTTTCAGGCTCTCCAGCACTACGTCGCCGAAATCGCGATGATGCAGAAGCAGTCCGAGCTGATGCTCTTCAATACGGCTTGGCTGCAGGCGACCGGACGCCGGTGCGCCCAGGAGGCGGCGATGACGAAGGCGCTGGTCTCCGAATACGCCGTGAAGTCCGCCGACCTCGGCATTTCGATACTAGGCGGGATGGGTTACTCTGCCGAGACCGACATGCAGCGCTACTGGCGTGATGCCCGACTGCTGATGATCGGCCCTATCAGTAACGAGATGGCGCGCAACATGATCGCCGAAGGGCTGGGGCTCCCGCGCTCATTCTAGGCAGTCCCGGAATCCGACCTAGAGACCGAGTTCGGCGACCAGTTGGTCCCGAAGCCTGAACTTCTGGATCTTGCTGGTCGACATCGGCCACTCCGTCACGAAGCGAACCTGTCGCGGCACCTTGAATCCGGCGATCTCGGCCTTGCAGTGGGCCATCAACTCCTGCGGCGTCACCACGCCACCGGGCTTGAGCTCCACGAATGCGGCTGCGACCTCGACCAGGCGCGGGTCGGGGATACCGACGACCTGGGCGAGCTTCACGGACGGGTGACGCTGCAGGCATGCCTCGATTTCGGCGGCCGCCACGTTCTCGCCTCCGACCTTGAGCATGTCCTTCGTACGTCCGTGGAACATCATGACGCCCTCGGCGTCGCGCGAACCGATGTCGCCCGTGTGGTACCAGCCTTCCTTGTCGAGGGCTGCTGCGGTCTTCACCGGGTCCTTGTAGTAACCCTCAAGAGTGCTGTACCCGCGCACGAGCACTTCCCCGTGCGCACCGGGTCCAAGATCCGCGCCAGTCTCTGGATCGACGATCCGTACCTCAAGGCCGGGCAATGGCTTGCCGAGGCCTGTCACGCGGGCCTTCAGCGTGTCAGTCAGCATGCTGGTGGACACGGTACCAGCGGTCTCAGTCATGCCGAAAGTACCCACCTGGATCGCGTTCGGCAGCGCCTTGAGCATCGCATCCTTGATACCGGGCGGCTGCAGCGCGAAGCTGGAGTTCATCAGGCGGACCCGCGACAGGTCCGTCTTGCTGAAGTTCGGGTGGTAGATCAAGTCGGACATAATCGCCACGAAGCATGGATAGGTCGCCGTTGCCTGCTCGCCCTCGAGCATCTCCAGTGCCTTCCCTGCCTCGAAAATCCCTGCCGTCAGGTAGGCGGCACCGACGTCGAAAGCCGCGATCAGTGGCAGAATCGCTGCAATGTGGAACAACGGCAGGGGCGACCAGAACCGGTCGCTCGCCGTCAGCTGGTAGCGGTGGCGACCGAGCGCGATGCTATTGCGGACCATTGCCTCGTGGGTGATCAGGCAGCCTTTCGGGTTCGCGGTTGTCCCCGAAGTATAGAGCATCAGTCCGACGTCGCGGACGCGGACCCCGAGCCGCGCACGGTGCACCGAGTCCTCATCGACCGAGGCCCCGAGCTTCACGAAATCCTGATGACCCACGTAGCCGGGCTGCGGCTTCTTCCCGAGCAGGACCATATTGCGCAGCCGCGGTGCCTCGGTGAGCGACAGCGCCATCGCATCCTTCTGCGCCGCGAGCCCCGGCAGCGCCGTGCGCAAGCGCAACGCGAAGTCGACCTGATCAGGCACATCGGACGTCGTGATGACGGTCACGAGGTCGCCGTTCTCGACGACATACGACAGTTCGTGCGGCCGATACCGTGCGTTGATTGGGACCGTTACCGCACCACACAGCGCGATGGCGAACAGGAACTCCACGAATTCCACACTCGACGGTAACAACAAGCCGACGTGGTCGCGGGGCTTGACGCCGAGCGCTTGCAGGGAACGGGCGTGCCGCATCGCGCGTGCGGTCAGGTCACGGTAGGTGAGCTTGCGCTTTTCGAAGATGAGCGCGTCGGAGCTCCCATGTCGGTCTGCTGCCGTCAGCAGCAGGTCGCCGATCGTCGTCACCGAGATCCGTAGCGCGGCCAGGGACTCCTTCGCCGGTTTGGGCGGCTTGCTCGATGGCACCTTGCGAACGGCCTGCTTGGGCGCCTTTCGGCTGCCCTTCTTCGGGGCGGTCGTCGAGCGCGACGTCTTCTTCGTGGCCATTTAACTCTCCGAGCTGTCCGATCCGGGGTCGCGCGCGGCGCGACCTGCCGCCGTCACTGCACCGTGAGGGCGTTGTCGATCATCAGTTCCGCGCCGTTGATGAACCGCGATTCCTCGGAAGCCAGGAACAGCACGAGGTTCGCAACGTCCTCGGGCTTGCCAAGTCCCGTCGGCATCTGCTCGAACGCGCTGATCGACATGCCGAGTTCCTTCGCGGAGTTCTCGACCATCGCCGTGTGGATCGCGCCGGCGTGGATCGAATTGCAGCGAATGTTGTACTTGTTCATCTGGCAGTGGACGGCCATGGCCTTGGTCATAGAGCGGACGGCGCCCTTCGCGGCGGTGTAGGCGAAGTAGACCGGATACCCGAGATGGGAGGCGACTGACGACATGTTGATGATCGAACCGCCACCGCTGTCGCGCATCAGCGGGATTGCGTACTTGCAGCCGAGGAACACGCCCTCGGACATCACCGCCTGGTGCTTTCTGAACTGCTCGAGGGTCGTCGATTCGGGCGTGCCGATGGTGACCATGCCGGCGTTGTTGACAAGCACGTGCAACCCACCGAAGCGTCGCTTCACGTCGTCGAGGACTGCGATCCAACTGGCCTCGTCGCTGACGTCCTGACGCATGAAGTGCGCCGATCCGGCGCGTGTTGCATTCAGTTCGGCGACAAGCGCCTCACCCGCCGCGACGTTGACGTCGGTGACCATGACGTTCGCGCCTTCGCGCACAAGCGCGATCGCATCCGCGCGGCCAAGTCCAATTGCGGCGCCCGTCACGAGCGCCACCTTGCCTGATACACGACCCATGCGAAGCCCCCCTCGATGGACAAGAAGTACTGGACTACGTGGCCGGCTTCTACGGGCCGGCACAGAACTCCAAAGTAACAGTCAGCGCTGTCGGTTTCAATATCGTTTGACTTTTACAGGCAGCGCAAACATTCTGGTTCGCTGCCCTGCTTGCCAGCACACCGCACTGCAGCATCCAGATGCGCCGACCGAAGAGCGAGACGAATGCTAGACCATGACAATCGTGACGACGCGGCAACAGAACTCGGCTGGCAGGCCCAGAAGAGCGCCGCGACGCGCAACGCGATCCTCGACAGCGCGATCTCCTGCATCGTCGAACACGGCTACCGGGGCGCGACGACGACCGCGATCGCGCAGAAGGCCGGGCTGTCGCGCGGTGCGATGCTGCACCACTTCCCGTCCAAGCTCGACATCGTACGCGGCGCCGTCGAACACCTTCACAAGAAGCGCCTGAAGGCCTTTCGCAAGGCGATGACCCGCTCCTCGGAGGGTGGCCAGGATCGGGTGCTGCTTGGCGTGGACGCGTTCTTCGACCATGTCCGCCATCCTTTGTTCGTCGCGTTCCTCGAGCTCTCCGTGGCTGCGCGCACCGATCCCGAGCTCGCCGGCATCCTGAAGCCAACGGCCGAAGCCTTTGAGCGCGAGTGGTACCAGACCGCGAAGGAAGTATTCCCGGAATGGCAGGGTCGCGACGAGCAGTTCGACATCGCGCTCGACCTATCACGCTACGTGATGGAAGGCCTTGCGATCAGCTCGCTCACCCACCGCGGCGGTGACCGCGATCGCCGCGTGCTGCGCTACCTCGCAGACAAGCTGCACGAACTGCGCGACGCTTGACGGCGCCGGCGAGTCCTCAGCGGCTTTAAGCTCAAAAAAGAAGGGCCGGCTTTCGCCGGCCCTTCGATCAGCCTGGACGGGCCGCGATCAGCGCTTGCCGAACTTCACGCCGTACTCGACGCCGAAGTAGCGCGGCTCGCCGTACAGCGTCCAGATCCACAGCGGATCAACGTTCTGCGACGAAGCCACGTACCGCTTGTCGGTCAGGTTGCGGCCGAGCACCTTGACATGCCACTGGTCGTTTTCACCGTGGAACGTCACCGACGCATCCACAAGCGTGCGCGCGTCGAGGAACGTCTGCGCCCACGGCGCCGTGTTTGCGATCGAGAACGTGTCGAGGTTCTTGCTCTGGTAGTTGGCCGAGCCCTCGACCGACACCGGACCACCCCTCCAGGAGAGCGCAACGGTCGCCGTGTATTCAGGGCAGCGCGCCGGCGGGATCGTCGTCAGGTCGAAGGTCGCTCCGTCGCTGGTGAAGCTGTCGTACTTGCAGTGCTGGTAGCTCGCCGGCAGCCGCAGCGTGAGGTGGTCGGAGAGCTTCGCCGTGATCTCGTTCTCCAGGCCATAGACCGTCATGCTGGCTGCGTTGCGGAACAGTGTCTCCTCGCCCGCTTGACCCGAGGCGTTCGTCGCCGGCACTACGACCTGGCGGATCGCATCCTTGTACTTTACGTAGAAGGCCGCCTCGTTAACGCGAATCCGATGGTCCATGAACTCGGCCTTCATGCCGACTTCGAACGAGTCGGCCTTTTCCGGGTTCGTCGGCCGCAGCTCGTCCGCCGTGACCGGTATGCCACTCGTGCCAATCTGGTCGTTGTAGCCACCGGCCTTGTAGCCATGGCTGAAGCTGCCGTAGCCGAACAAGTCGGGTGTGAACTGGTACGACACCAGCAGTCGGTAGGTCGGCGAGGACCAGTCGTGGCTGCTACGCACTACGCCAAGCGCGTACTTGTTGAAGTCCGCCCCGCCCATGAGGCCACCCGGCAATTTGTCCCATGTGAGGGAGGGATCGACCGGACATAGCGGAAGAACCACGTTACCTTCGGAATCACGGACCTCAAGTGCGCCACACGGCCCCGCACTCGGCGATCCATTGAGCTGCTGCACAAACAGCTGCTCGCGCGCAATGAAATCCTTTTTGTCCTGGGTGTAGCGCGCGCCGAGCGTGACGGTCATCTTGTCGGTCGTCTTCCAGTTGAGCTCGCCATACACTGCCTGCGAGGTCGACTTCTGCGCGTTGCACATCACCTGCGGGTTGTTGTTGAACCCACCCGGTGACGTGCCAGCCGGCGTCGGCACGAAGAAGAGGTCATACAGGCCGAGGACCTGAGCGACGCAGAACTTCGTGTCGTCGTGCTGGTAGAACGCACCGACGACGTAGTTAATCGGACCGATGTCCTTGCTCGCGAAGCGCGCTTCGTACTGGTACGTCTTGCGGATGTCCGACCGGTTCGCATCGAAGACCGACACAGGACCGACAGTGCCCGTGTAGTCCGACGGCAGGCTTGAGTCCTGCGACCGGTAGCCGCCATCGAGGGTCAACGTGCCGGCGCTGGTCTTCCAGTCGATGTTGGCGTAGACGCCGTCGGTGTCGACGTGGTGACCCTTCTGGACGTCGAGGAGGTAGCCCGCGCGGTTGTCCATGCCCGCGCAGTTGAGTGGGTCGCGCTCGGTGCAGTTGGCCTGCAGGCCGAGCAGCGAGAACACCGTACCCGCCGGCGAGGTGTTGACCGCGGCGGGGGTATCCGAGCGATCGCGCACTTGCTCGTACTGGAGCTTCGCCGAAAGGTCGTCGGTGACCTGCCAGTTCAGCTTGACGCGGCCCGAGAGCACGTCCGTGCCACCGACGCGCGCGCCGTTGCCCTTGTAGCTGCCGAGGAAGACGCCCGGAGCCACCTCCGTGCCGCCGTACTGCGCGTAGGGGGTCGCGAAGGTGCTGGACGCGTTGTTGCGCATGTAGCCTGCAACCTGCTCGTCCGAGACGACGACGCGCAGCGCGAGCTTGTCGGTAAGCAGTGGGATGTTCACGGCGGCCTGGATGTTACGCAGGCTCACGTCCGGCGTGCCGAACTGCACCTGTGCCTCGCTGGACCAGGTGTTCAGCTCGGCCTGCTTGGTGTGGACGACGACGGCCCCGCCCGTGGTGTTCTTGCCGAACAGCGTGCCCTGCGGGCCACGCAGCACTTCGATCGAGGAGACGTCGAAGGCGTCGAGGATCTGCGTCTGCACGTTCGGCATGACGAAGTCGTCGACGATCACGCCGACCGGTGCCTCGGTATAAACGATGATGTCCGTCTGGCCGACGCCGCGCATCGCGAAGGACGCCGCGTTGAAGCCGTTGACCTTGGCGGCGGAGAAGTTCGGAACAAAGGCGGCAAGGTCACTGATCGTCTGCGGCGATACCTCAGTGATCAGGCCCTGGTCGAGTGCCGACACCGCAATTGGCGTCGACTGCAGATTGGACTCGCGACGCGTCGCGCTGACGATGACCTCTTCAAGGCCGCCCGCAGAGGCGGCTGCCTGCTGCGCAAGCGCGCTGCCAGCGGAGCCGGCGACGAGCGCCAGCGCCACTGCGGCACGCAGAATAAATGAATCGTGCTGCTTCGACATGCAGAACCCCCCCAGGGAAGCGTTGATCTGAAATTCGTTCTGAAATCTTCCAAAGCGGCCGTGGGCTTCATGCCACTCCGACCGACCGTGCCACGGATCCTACCCCTGCTTACCGAATTTAGACAAGCCTGACGGTTTTTTTTATTTCGCTGTAAAAAACAGCTCCGACCTGTCGTGGCTCAGTTACACCCCGGAAACTCAACGTCCGGACAAGCCCCAATCGGCCCGTCGCCATTTTGTCTCGTCGGCGCAACACCAAAATCGGCTCGGCCCGTCGGGCCGGCACCGGCGCCTCAGCCGACCGGACGAAACACGGGTACCGAGACCGCCTCGGTCCAGTCCTGGAACGCAACCTCGACGGAAAGGCCTATCCGGACGTCCTCCGGATCAATCCCGACGACGTGGGTCATCATCGTCGGCCCTTCCTTGAGCGCCACGAGCGCGACGACGTAGGGAACGTCCGGGGCATAGGCCTCCGACACGGGACGCCGGACCACGGTATAGCTCGTGACCGTCGCCTGTCCGCTGGCACGCACCCAGGTCACCATCCGGCTGGAGCAGGAGGTGCAGAGCACCCGAGGGTAGAACTGGTGGCGCCCGCACGAGTTGCACTGCTGGATCATCAGCTCGTGACGCTTCGCTCCTGCCCAATACCCGGCGGTCTCCGGCGACGGGACGGGGGCCGCCTTCGCGGGAATATCGCTCATGCCGCGTCCTCCCGACCGAGGATGATCGAACAGTGGCTCGACATGATGCCGCCCTGCGCGTGCACGAGCGCGATACCCGCCTTGTCAAGCTGGCGCTCGCCGGCGTCACCGCGCAGCTGCAGCACCGTCTCGGTCAACGCGAACATCGACCCGGGATTGCCGGGATGGGTGTGCGACAGCAGGCCGCCATGCGTATTGACCGGAAATGAACCCCCGGGCGCCGTGTGACCGGCGGCGACAAAGGGTCCGGCCTCGCCCTTCGCGCAGAAGCCCAGATCCTCAAGCTCGATCAACACGACCGGGGTAAAGCAGTCGTAGAGCTGAGCGAAATCGATGTCATGTGGTCCGACGCCCGCCATCGCATAGGCGCGCTGGCCTGCCTCGACGGCCGCGGAGGTCGTGAGGCTGCGGGCCGCGCTGATGTGCTCATGGCCGTGCCCCTCGCCAACGCCGAGCAGGTAGACCGGGCGGCGCCGGAAATCCCGCGCGCGCTCGCGCGAGGTGAGGACCACGGCGGCGCCGCCGTCGGAGACCAGCGAGCAGTCGAGCAGGTGAAGCGGATCCGCGATCAGTCGGCTGGAAAGCACATCTTCGATGGTGATGGGTGTGCGCATCTGCGCGTTGGGATTGCGCATCGCGTGCTGGCGCGTAGCGACGGCGACCGCGGCGAGATGCTCAGGCGTCGTGCCGTATTCATGCATATGTGCCTGCGCGATCAGCGCGTAGTACGCAGGCACCGGCAACCCGTAAGGCCGCTCGAACTGGGGATGTCCCGTCGACGACTGCATCGCGAGCGCCTTCTCGCGGCTCATCCCGGAACGCAGGCTGTCCGCCATCGCGATCACGACCGTGTGACAGATGCCGCTTTCGATCGCAGAGGCCGCCTGATGCAGCGCGGTGAACGTCGTGCCCCCGCCGGCGCCAACGCTGACGCAGTATTTCGGGAAGATCTGCAGGTACTCGGCCACGGTTTCAGCGTGGTACAGGTACGGTTCGGCCATCGAGTTGCAGGTGACTAGGCCGTCTATCTCGTCCTTCGAAATACCGGCATCCCCCAGCGCCCGCAGGATGGCCTCGATGCAAAGCTGAGTCGCACCCATGTGCTTGATCACGCCGACGTCGGTGTCAGCTGCGCCGACGATGGCGGTCCTGCCGCGCAATGAATGGGCCATCGTCAGCGCCTCCCGAGCCGGACGACGGCCGTCCCCGGCGTCGTCACTTCATCGCGCTGGTTGAGAATGGCGAGTTCGAGCACGACCTCGCCACTGGGCGCGTCAACCGATTTCACCTTGCCGACGCTGCGCAGCACATCCCCGACGTAGCAGGCCCGCCGGTTCGAATACTCGAGCGAACAAAGGACGCCCGCCTCACCAACCCACTCATTCGCCGCCTGTGCGAGCCAGTCACCGAGCAGCGGTCCCGCCATCACGAGCGCGGGATAGCCCTCGACCGCGGTCGCATGCGGATAGTCGAAATGAATGCGGTCGGCATTCCACAGCGCTGCGTTGTACAGAAAGAGCTGCACCGGTTCGGCCTGGAACGTTCGCACGGGCAGGTCCTGGCCGGGGGCGAGGAACTTGAGGTCTGGCACGGCGTTCATTTCATGATCCGCGTGGTCTTCTCGGTGAGCACGAGCTCACCGGCCGCATCGACGACGTTCATCGTCACCTCGACGAACACGAGTGAGCCGTTCGACCCCAGTTTCGAGTAGATGTTGGTCAGCGTACGCGTCGCCGTGAGTTCGTCGCCAGGCTTCAGCGGACGCTGGAAGGCCACCTTGAGGCCGCCGGCCATGGGTCGCCGACCAGGAATGTCCGGGAACATCGGATCGATCGCAACGCCGTTGTCGCTGAGCTCCTCGAGCGGGAGCACCGGCCAGAACAGCGCGACGTGGAACATCGGTGGCGCTTCATCGCCGTCGAGGTATTTGCGTTGCCGCTGGCTGGTCGCAACCGAGTACTTGCAAATGTCGCGGCGCGTGACCAGCTGCGTCTGCGGGGCAGCCGTCTTGCCGATCAGCGCCAGCAACTCTGGACCGACAACACTGGTCACAAATTCCCTCGACAGTGGAGCGCGGTCGGCACAACGCCGAATCACTACTCCGTTGCGCGCTGCTATCGATGCCGGCGGATCACGCCCGGCTACGGGCCATTGCTGCGCTGCGTTTAACCCGGCGAGCGCCACCGGGTGTGGTGGAGCGAGTATATAGATTGCTCCGCCGCAAAAGAAACCGGCGTGACTGATTTTAACTTGCGACAATCCCTCCGACGGTCGCGCCGATTCAGCTGCCGGAGGACGCCCCGTCCGCAGGATCGCTTGAACGTCTAGTTCAATCCATCGGACACTGCCGCGCTTCCGTAGTGGCCGACCCTGGTCGCCCCACGCCCTCTCGGAGACCCGCTTCCCCATGACTGTAGTTGCCCTATCCGGTGGCGTGGGCGGCGCCAAGCTCGCGCTCGGGCTCTATCGCGCGCTGCCCGCCGGCGCACTGCGGCTCATCGTCAACACGGGCGACGATTTCGACCATCTCGGCCTCAGGATCTGCCCGGATCTGGACACCGCTCTGTACACGCTCGGCGACCTTGAAAGCCCGGAGCAGGGCTGGGGCCGGCGCGATGAAACTTGGACGATGATGCGGGTTACCCAGTCGCTGGGCGGGGAAACCTGGTTTCGCCTAGGCGATGCCGACACCGCGCTGCACGTGTATCGCACGCAGCGCCTGCGGGCTGGTGACCGCCTGACGAGCGTCATCGCGGACCTCGCCCACCGCTTCGGCGTTGAGGCTGCGATCCTGCCGATGACCGACGATCAGGTCGCGACGCGCGTTGCGACCGATGAAGGCGAACTCGCATTCCAGGAGTACTTCGTTCGACGCCGCTGCGAACCCGTCCTCCAAGCGATTCGCTTCGATGGCGCGGACCGCGCGCGCCCAACCCCGGACGTCGTCGCCGCACTGTCGGATCCGGCACTCGAAGCGATCGTGCTGTGCCCGTCGAACCCGTACCTGAGCATCGACCCCCTGCTCGCGATCCCGGAACTGCGCGCCGCGCTGGAGCAGCGGCGCGTGCCACTGGTCGCACTGAGCCCGCTGATCGGCAGGGCGGCGGTCAAGGGGCCGACCGCGAAGATCATGGCTGAACTCGGCGTCGAGTCATCCGCCGCCGCCATCGCCGCCCACTACGCGGGCCTGATCGACGCACTCGTCGTCGACACGGTCGATGCCGCCGACGCCGCACGCCTGCCAATCCCGACCTTCTCGACGCAAACCCTGATGAAGACGCTCGATGATCGGTTACGGCTCGCGCAGTTCATGCTCGCGTGCGTGCGCAAGCTCAGCCGCTGAAACTCTCCGCTTTGCCAGCTCAGACGCCGTAGGTCTGCGAGGTCGTGGTGCCGCCTCGACCGGTCCAGTTGGTGTGGTGCATCTCACCGCGGGGACGGTCGATACGCTCGTAGTTATGCGCGCCGAAGTAATCGCGCTGCGCCTGCAGCAGGTTCGCCGGCAGCCGCTCGGCGCGATAGCCGTCCAGATACGCGAGCGCCGAACTCAGACACGGAACCGGGATGCCGAGCGTGACCGCCGCGACGATTACGCGTCGCCACGCCGCTTGGTGCGTCTGGATGATCTCGTTGAAGAAGGGGTCCAGCAGCAGGTTGCCCAGGCCCGGATTCTTGTCGAAGGCCTTCTTGATGTCCCCGAGAAACGCGGAGCGGATAATGCAGCCGCCACGCCAGGTGAGCGCAATGCCGCCGAAGTTGAGGTTCCAGCCATGCGTTCCGGCGGCAGCGCGCAACAGCTGATAGCCCTGCGCGTAGCTGATGATCTTGGCCGCGTACAGCGCCTGGCGCAGGTCCTCAATGAATGCGGTCGCGTCGCCTTGGAATGCGGGCAGGTCCGGGCGGATCAACGCCGATGCTGCAACTCGTTCAGACTTCAGCGCCGACAGGCACCGCGCGAATACGGCCTCGCCAATCAGTGTCAGCGGCATCCCATCGTCGAGCGCCGCACCGACCGTCCACTTGCCCGTGCCCTTTTGCGCTGCGGCATCAAGGATCAGATCGATCACCGGCGCCCCGTTCTCGTCGCGGTAGCCGAGAATATCGCGCGTGATCTCGATCAGGTAGCTGTCGAGCACGCCGTTGTTCCAGTCGGCAAACACCGAGTGCATTTGCGCGTTGTCCAGGCCCAGCCCGCGCTTCATCAGGTCGTAGATCTCGCAGATCAGCTGCATGTCGCCGTATTCGATGCCGTTGTGCACCATCTTGACGAAGTGTCCGGCGCCGTCCTCGCCCATCCAGTCGCAGCACGCCTCGCCCTCGGGCGTGCGCGCGCAGATTGCCTGGAAGATGGGCTTGATATGCGGCCAGGCAGCCACGCTGCCACCTGGCATCAGCGACGGGCCTAGCAGCGCGCCCTCCTCGCCACCGGACACCCCGGATCCGACGTACAGGAAGCCGAGGCTCTCGACGTACTTCGTGCGGCGCACGGTGTCGGTGTACAGGCTGTTACCGCCATCGATCAGGATGTCCCCTGGCGACAGGAACGGGGCGAGCTGGTCGATCAGCTCGTCGACGGCCTTGCCCGCCTTGACCAGCATGACGATCTTGCGCGGCGCCGACAGCGAGGCGGCGAACGCGGCGAGGCTATCCGCTCCGACGAAGCGCTTGCCGGTACCACGACCGGCGATGAAGTCGCGCATCTTACTCGCGGTTCGGTTGTAGACCGCGACGCAAAAGCCCTTGCTCTCCATATTCAGGGCAAGGTTCTCGCCCATCACTGCGAGGCCGATGAGTCCGATGTCAGCAGTCGTTGTATTCATAGGGATCGATACGCAGTTGACGAGGGTGGCGCCAATCACCTGTGGCGAGCGGCGAAGGAACGCAGTTCATCGGACGACGGTTCCCCGATGATCGGCACGCCACCGGGCTGCGCGCCTTCCGCAGCTCGCAGCGGCAGCCCGCGATAGCGCGATTCGTCACGGGCGATGAGTTCGCCCAGCTCGGAGGGACCGTCGACATCGAGATCAAAGCCGGCCGTGTGCAGAAGTTCCGCGCCGAGCCCAAGCCGCGCAGCCTCCTGCATGTGCAGGAAGCAACTGCCCGGGCCGAACTGCAAGCGAAATGGCGCGGGCGGTGCGACGTATAGCGCGTTCGTGCCGGTACCGGCGGCATCGGTGGCGAGTGCGAAGCCACCGCGCCGGCCGCGCTCGACCAACAGGTCGATGTCTTCGGCGGTCACCAGCGGCAGGTCCGCCGGCAGGATGAGCAATTCGCGGGCGCCCTGCGCGAGCAGGGCGAGCCTGCCTGCCTCGAGTGCGGCGTTGAGGCCACCGCCGGGATCGGCGAGCAACAGGATGTCGGAAGGCACCGTGTCACGCTCAGGACTCACAACCGCGATGCGATCCACGGTCTTCGATTCACGCAGCGCAGCAAGGCCGCGCTCGAGCATGGAGCGAACCAGCGAAAGCCTGGCTTCCGCGGGGAGTCGTCCGGACAACCGGCTCTTGCACAGGTCACGGGTCTTTACCGGCACGAGCGCCCAGCAGTCCCGGGTCATCGGCGCGATCCGCAGCGCGCGGTCAGGGATGCCGGTGACCCGACGGCGGCCGGGTGTCCGATCGGCGCGATCAGATACCGCTCTTCCGCATCTGCGCTCCGCCCGGTCACTGGAGGTGCCCCCCGGCTCTGCGCGCTCGGCGGCCCGTTGCCGATGCGCCTCGCAGAGCTTGAATGTTGTTCAAAGTTTCCACACAATAGCATGGTTGTCAAGGCAGCCCGGGCAGCGTCCAGGCGGCGTAAAATCGCTGTCTTGGCCTACGGCCCTCAAGGCCTCGCCTCCGCAGCAGTGCGGGGGGCGTCGAGTCCGAATCGATACGGACGGGATGGTGGCAATTGGACGATCATGACTCAACGCTGTCGGCCCCGGCTCCGCCGAGAATGCGCGGCGAAGACCGGCGCCGCAAGATCCTGCAGGCACTACACGACTGCGTGATCGAGAACGGCTACGCCAAGACGACGCTCGCGGATGTCGCCCGTTCCGCTGGGATGTCGCCAAGCCACTTGCTCTACTACTTCGACGGCACCGCCGCGATCCTCGCGCAGTACTTCTCCAATGTCGGCCAACGACTCATCGAGCGCCTCGACAGCTTTCGTGGCGAATCCCCGGAACGCCAGATCCATCTGGTCGCCGACCTGTTCTTCGCCGGCAAGGCGATCAAGAAATCCGAGATCGGCTTCATGCTTGAGTGCTTCGGCGTCGCCGTGCACGACCGGCGCCTGTCGCACGAGAAGACTGCACTGGATGCTTCTTGCAAGCAGTACCTGCAGCAGCTGTTCGCGAATGCCCCGTGCGGGCCGGAGGGCGCAGCCACGTCCGCAGAACTCGCCTACGCGATGCTGATCGGCCTGCGCACGGTCGCCTATTTCGACGAGAAGATCGGCCCCAACCACGCGCGCCGCCTGTTCCACGCAACGATGACGGATCTCGCAAAGCTAGGCCGGAACACCTGATAGATGTCCGCGCGTCGGCCGACCGACGACGCGTCGATCGCCCCTGTGTCGACCCTCCCGGAGAACGTGATGACGAACAGCCACTTCAAGGCGCCACGATGAACACCGAATCTCTAGTCCTCTTCGAGCGCCGCGGTGCCGTCGCCGCGCTGACGCTGAACCGTCCCGCCGTGGGCAACGCGATCGACGTGCCGATGGCGCGTGCGCTGATGGAAGCGGCGATGGTCTGCGACGAGGACGAGTCGATCCGCTGCGTACTACTGACCGGCAGTGGGCGACTCTTCTGTGCAGGCGGCGACGTCGGCGGGTTCGCCAAGGCAGGCGACAACGCCGGTGCTCTGGTCAAGGAGATCACCGCCTACCTGCATGTGGCGATCTCGCGCCTGTCGCGAATGCGCAAGCCGCTCGTCTGCGCGATCAACGGCCCCGCCGCCGGCGCCGGATTCAGCCTCGCAGTGCTCGGTGACCTCGTGCTGGCCGCAAAGTCGGCGCACCTGACCCTCGCCTACACCGCGATCGGGCTGACGCCGGATGGCGGCTCGACCTGGCTGCTGCCGCGGCTGGTCGGCCTGCGCCTCGCGCAGGAGCTCGTGCTGACCAATCGTCGCCTCCCGGCCGAGGAAGCCGCCGCGCTGGGGCTGATTACCCGGGCGGTCGACGACGCGGACCTCGTGGCGGAGGCCGACAAGCTGACCGCAGCCCTCGCCGCCGGCGCCACCCAGGCGCTGGGCCAGGCGCGCCGGCTGCTGTTGTCGAGCTTCGAGACGAGCCTTGAGACACAGATGGAGCTCGAGTCGCGATCGATCGGCGAGGCGACCCGCACCTCGCACGGCAGAGAGGGCGTGAGCGCCTTTCTGGCCAAGCGCAAGCCAGAATTCCGCTGACTCGACGCGGATCGCCCGGAAGTTCGGCGCATCCGCCGCACTGCCAGGGTCAGGCGAATTCGGCATCCACGACGCTATCGGCACCGCGCTCGACGATGCGGGCCAACGACAGCACTTGCGGCAGGACGTTGTCGAGGTAGAACCTGCATTCCTGCCGCTTCGACGCGTGGAACTCGGGATCGGAGGCGTCGTCACGGGTCGCGACGTCATAGGCCCGCAGCATCATCCATGCGCCGATCACGGTCCCGGCCAAGTGCAGGTACGGGACTGCGATCGCCTGGGCGTACTGGGCACCGCGCGCGCCTGCCGTCAGCACTGCCGCGGTTGCCGCGGCGAGTCGGTCGAACGCCTCGCCCACCTCGCCCGCCGTCCCCCGGACATCCGCCGACGCGTCCAGACGAGCGAGGTCCGCTCGCATGTCCGCAATTAACTCCCTCATCGCCGCGCCACCGTCACGCCCGACCTTGCGGCCAATCAGGTCGATTGCCTGGATGCCGGTTGTGCCTTCGTAGATCGTCGTGATGCGCACGTCGCGCAGGTGCTGCGCGGCGCCGGTGTCCTCGACAAAGCCCATGCCGCCGTGGACCTGGATGCCTAGCGATGCCGAGGTCACGCCCATCTCGGTGGAGCAGCCCTTGACAACCGGGATCAGCAGGTCGCCGCGCGCCTGGGCGCTCGCTCGGACCGCGGGATCCGACGCGTTCGCCGCAATGTCCAGTTGCAGTCCGGCATAGAGCGCCGTCGCGCGCGCGGCGCTGACACCTGAACGCATCGTCAACAGCATCCGCTTGACGTCGGTGTGGCCGATGATCGCCGCGCCGGTCGTGCCCGCAGGGCGCCCCTGAACGCGCGTGCGCGCCCACTCCACCGCCTGCTGGTAAGCCCGTTCGGCGAGGGCATAGCCCTCGAGGCCGACCGACAGCCGCGCCGCATTCATCATCACGAACATGTACTCAAGGCCGCGGTTAGCCTCGCCGACCAGGTGCCCGAGCGCGCCGTCGCCAGACCCGCCGTAGGTCATCACGCAGGTCGGGCTGGCATGGATGCCAAGCTTGCGCTCGATGGCGGAGCAGCGCAGGTCGTTCGCCGCACCGACATTTCCGCCTGCGTCGACGATGTGCTTCGGGACGATGAACAGCGAGATGCCACGCGTCCCGGCCGGCGCACCGTCGATGCGCGCGAGTACCAGATGCACGATGTTCTCGGTGAAGTCGTGATCGCCGTAGGTAATGAAGATCTTTTCACCGAAGACGCGATAGTTCTCGCCGTCCGGCACCGCCCGCGTGCGGATGGCACCGAGGTCGCTGCCCGCCTGCGGCTCAGTCAGGTTCATCGTTCCAGTCCAGGCCCCACTGACGAGCTTGGGCAGGAAGCGCCGCTTCTGGTCATCGTTGCCGCAGTGGACGAGCGCCTCGACCGCCCCGCGGGTCAGCATCGGGCAGAGCTTGAAGGCGAGGTTGGCGGACGACCAGATCTCCTCAACCGCGGTGTTGAGCACCGTCGGCGCGCCCTGGCCACCGAACTCGGTCGGCGCGCGTAGCGTCGACCAGCCCGCCTCCGCGTATTTTGCGTAGGCGGCCTTGAACTCGGCCGGCGGCTTTACGCCCTCGGGCGTCCAGATAGCACCCTTGCGATCGCCGACGACGTTGATCGGCACCAGCTCCCTCTCGGCGAAACTCGCTGCCTCGTCGAGCACCGTGTCCGCGTACTCGACCGAATAGTCCTCGAAGCCCGCGGTGCTGGTGAGCTGCGCGTCGCCCACCAGCTGGTGGAGCGCGAACCGTATTTCCTTCAAGGGAGCGCGATACATGGGATGTCCTCTTCTTCGCACTGTGCCTTACATGCTGCGCCGATATTCGCCGCCGACGTCATACAGGCCGTGGCTCAACTGCCCCAGCGAGTAGTACTTGACCGCCTCGAGCAGGCTCTCAAAGACATTGCGGCGCGCCCGTGCGGCTGCCTGCAACGAGGACAGGGCGTCCGTCGCGAGCGTGTTGCGAACCGCCTGGAAGGCCTCGACGTTGCGGATCTGCTGCTGCTTCTCGGCCTCGGTCGAGCGGATCAGCTCGATCGTCGTGGTGATCTCGCCAGCGTGGTCCTTCGGCAGGAACGTATTGACGCCGATCAGCGGCAGCGAACCATCGAACTTCTTGTGCTCGTAATACAGACTCTCGTCCTGAATCTTGCCGCGCTGGTACATCGTGTCCATTGCACCCAGTACGCCGCCGCGCTCCGAGATCGCCTCGAACTCCTTGTAGACGGCCTCCTCGACCAGATCTGTGATCTGGTCAACGATGAAGCTGCCCTGCCAGGCGTTCTCGCAAAAGTTCAGGCCAAACTCGCGGTTGATGATCAGCTGGATTGCGACCGCGCGCCGCACGGATTCTTCGGTAGGCGTCGTGATCGCCTCGTCGTACGCGTTCGTGTGCAGCGAGTTGCAGTTGTCGAGCAGCGCGTACAACGCCTGCAGCGTCGTGCGAATATCGTTGAACTGGATTTCCTGCGCATGCAGCGAGCGGCCCGAGGTCTGGATGTGGTACTTCAACATCTGGCTGCGGGTGCTGGCGCCATAGCGCTCGTTCATCGCCCGCGCCCAGATCCGACGCGCCACCCGTCCGAGGACCGTGTACTCAGGGTCCATGCCGTTGGAGAAGAAGAACGACAGGTTCGGCGCGAAATCGTCGATCTTCATGCCGCGCGCGAGATAGTACTC